>NZ_BAAFZH010000106.1:0-323141 GCF_054684315.1 Scytonema sp. NUACC21
GGGTATTTCAATGTTTTCAATCTATACATTTAGTAAAATTAAATGATGTCATATCAATTTCAAATATAACTTCCTATAGAAAATATATTTTGAGCTTCCTGCCTCCTCATTGTCGCTACTATTATCAATGTTGAGCTAAATAATTAGTGATAAATTATTTATAAATATATTTATAAACGCTATTAATTAAGTTTAATAGTCAAAGTTTTTTTAACTTCCCTAAAAATACCATAAGTTAAATACAGAAATTAGCGCAGTCACAATAAATTTTTATCTATCAATCTCTCATCGATATTTATTGCACCTTATTGAGAATCGCGCATCTCATCTAGAGTCGGTAAAAAATAGAACCATGTATGCGTTTGAGGTATTAGTTTACTCTCTTTATCGAGAAAAATGCTCCATAAAAACCCCTCTGTGACAGTTAGGGTGCGGAATGTGGGATAAAGGGTTCTCATAATTTGAGTTTGGGGTAAGTGCTTTGTAGTGACTTGTTATTGAGACTTTTTACAAGCCACACCCCATATCTCTTAACCTCTCCACCATCTTGCTAAAGAAGATTGGCGACGACGACTGGTATTTTCTCGTCTGGGATCGGAAGAAAGCAGTTCGACTTTTCCTTGCGGTTCCAACCAAGCAATCACCCGGTCAGCCACACCGGACACAACGTAAGTTCCTAAAGTTACCAGCAATGTATTAATAATGACGGCTACCAATCCCAAGGGAGCAATGAGCAAGATAATGAGAGTAATGCCTCCCGCAAAAGTAGAGACCAGAGTGTTACGGATGAGAGACATACGCGGAGATATGTACATAAAAGTTAGTAACTCTTTGCAACTTTGGTGGATTTGTAGATATATAATAAGCAGCGCTGCATATCATTAAGATACGCTATACCTCAAGGAAAAGCACATTAAAGAAAATAATTCATCGTTTTACCCAGCAAAGTGAAAAAGCCTGTTAACAGTGCAATTTATTGATATAACAGGGGAGTGAGTCAATATTTTCTATTTCTTGACGTTGGTTCAAGAAAATGTTATTTCTAATTCACTCAGGACCTTATTTTTTAAATAAGTCATACCAATTCTTTATGAAGTAGCAGGCGATTTGTACCCCTCCTAACCTCCCATGAATAAGGGAAGGTGCCGCAGGCGGTGGGGTTCTTGCCATGCATCTTCATATAGCAACAGTACCAGAGGAAGTAAAAGCCGTTATTTTAAAAAATGTAAAAATTCACACAACCCCTACAAATGACCAAGGACAAATGACTTATGACAAATGACCAAAATGCCTAAAAAAACTACTTCACACCCCTACAGCGATCGCCTGAGTTTTGAAAGGTTAATGTTGTTGATTGCAACGTTGCTGAAGTATCCGGGAATAGGCTGCCCTAAGTCGATAGAAGATTTACCAGAAGACAAGCACCATAACGCTTTGACACAAGTGCAGTTAGGTTTGCAAGAGCTAGCAGAGGGCTTGAAAGTCAAGTTACCAGAACATTATCCTTCCACACCGACACTACGTAAAGATTTAGAAACCCTGCGGCAATATGGCATTCTAGACCGTCGGATGTATCGTTGGGGATACTATCTGGGTACAGGTGCAATGTCTCCAGAGGAACTGAAAGTAGCATTCAACGCCCTAGCATCCCAAGCTAAATATCAAGCAGATTCACAAGTTAGACGCATCTATGAAACCTTGAGCAAAAGACTGCGGGGGTTAGATTTGCACATGAAGGGGGAATTTTCTTATCCTCTCAGACAATATCTCAATCGTGCCATAGTCTATACAGATCCTGAAGAAATGGCAGAACGGGGAAAATATCGGGATACTTTATTTCATAAATTACCAATATTAGAAAAAGCCATTATCCAAGGACAGGCAATTGAAATTTCTCGCAGTAGCGACCTTTATGGAACTAACCGCGTCGGACCAATACAAGTTGTACCATTACAATTAATTTATCAAGACATTGCGTGGTATGTACTTTATGAATATTGTGACAGCTGTCCCCTCCCCGTATCGTGGAAAAACATCGCGATGCTGCTACTAAGTTAGTATTTAGGTATACAAATTAAATTTCTACCTTTTGCAGACATAGGAAAGTACTATTCTTTGACTCGGGGGTCATATCATGTTCGCATAAAGACTTATTATTAAGGCAGATGGGGGGCGGGTTTTCCGGTTTTTGCACAGATCGTTTAATAATAACTAATTAACCGAACTTAATATCAATACCTTAATTGGCTTTTGCGATCGCAACCCAAGCAATATTTGCTTGAACAAATACAGCAATTTTCAATTACATATGATACACAAATGTAGGGATGTGCCATGACGCGTCTCTACATTATTCGTGGCATTATAACTAATTCAAATGAGAACAGCTGACCGATTCAAGTAGATCTTCAGAGATGGATTGTCCTTTCTAAAAAAAATCGTGGACATTACGGATGGTAATACGGGTAGATTCTGTATAAGATGACGCTTGAGATCATGTCAAGCATATAAGTAGAAACGGCTCGACTCATTAAAGTTGAAGACTCAGGAGTAGAGCAGAATGCTTGGATTAACGTTTGTTTAAAATCAGGGAAAGGACATTAAAATGGCTGCGCTACAAACATTCCACTTACCTCAATCCGTTATAGGAACAGAATCCGATGTCGCTATAGCACGCGAGATGATTCAAGCATGGAGAACTGACGGAATTTTTCAAGTAGCAACAAATTCAATACAGTCTCAAAAAACCCAGAGTGCGTTTGAAGCAAGTCGTCGCTTCTTTCGCATGCCCATGAAGTTCAAATCCCAATGTATCAGCGATGTGAATTACGGTGGGTATATCGCTTCTGGAGAAGAACTCACCGCAGGAGAAGCTGATTATTCTGAAATATACACTGTTTGCAAAGATATTCCAGAGAGTGATGTCTCCGTACAAGCGCAATTGCCGTGTCATGGACCAATGCCTTGGCCCGACCACGAGTACCAGCAAAGTATGACGGTCTTCATGGACGAGCTTGGTTTAATCGGCGAGAAATTGTTGAAGTTAACTGCTCTTGGCTTGGGGCTCAATGATATTAATGCTTTAACGGAATTAACTAATAATGGTTGGCACCATATGCGCGTATTGCGATTTCCAACGGTATCGCAAAAATCAGCGCGGGGAATTGGCGCACATACCGACTACGGGCTATTGGTTATTGCGGCTCAGGATGATGTGGGTGGTCTGTATGTACGTCCTCCAGTTGAAGGGGAAAAAAGAAATAGGAATTGGTTGCCAAACGAAAGCATGGCAGGCATGTATGAAAACGATGAACCTTGGACATTTGTGAAGCCCGTACCAAATGTGCTGACAGTTTTCCCTGGGGATATTCTGCAGTTCCTGACTAATGGCTACCTGCTTTCAACTCCACACAAAGTGAAGCTGAATACGAGAGAACGATATGCAATAGCGTATTTCCATGAACCCAATTTCGATGCTTGTGTCCGTCCTCTGTTTAATACCTCCAGCGATGAATATATCCACTACGGAACGCACTTTACAAACATGTTCATGCGGTGTTATCCAGACCGAATCACTACACGCCGTATTCTTAATGAAGACCGATTGTCAAGTTTGGCTCTTTTGGAAAAGAACGCCTGCGATCGCTTGGCTACAGTGAACAACGCATACGCATTGCAAATATAATATGCGAGCGAGAGTAAAAGCAGTAAGTCTAATACGTTCCGCTACATAACGACTGAAAACTTTACTATAAAAAGGTTACAAAAACAGCTCTTCAACCCAAACTTCTCATAAAAAGCTTGTTTTTGCAGTACTTATTGAGCTTTATACTATTTTACGAAAATACTGATACAGATATTATCAACGTCAGTTTAATTCGTCACTTAGCAGTTTGCCAATCAATGAAGTACATTGGTAACTGACATCTTGCACGCCCAGAAGTGGGAAGGGGTAGTGGGCGGTGCCTACGTAACTACGTAACCATAAGCTTTTCAACCTATTATTTTGGCTTGGGAAACGATGGTGCAAGATATGAGGTAAGGGCGAGGTAGACTTGCGCCTTGACAGCTGGGTGTATTCATACTTGGAAGAACTGCTATAATGGGAATTTGTTTGCGTCCTCGCATCAAATGTGTTTGGGCGTCAACTTTAATAATGAGTATTTCAATCGGTATTTGTACAAGCCCCAACCGTACACTAGGTGTATGGTTGGGGCTCATCTTTTGGGCAGAGTGTTTAATTGCTAAATTGTTACTCCCAGAGAAGAGCACCCAACAGATCCCAAGTTCTAGGACCAACTACACCATCTACACGCAAGCTGTTATCTGATTGAAAATTTCTTACCGCTAGGTCTGTTTGCTCTAAGAAGTTTCCGGTGTTGAGGTCTCTAGCAAGGTAGCCCAGAGAAATCAGGATATTCTGTAGCAGTCTTACAGATGAACCTGTATCACCGCGTCTTACAGTTGGCAGTTCTCGAACAGCAGATGCTTGAACTTCGGGTTCCATAGTTAGTTTTCCTTTTAATGGTGTATCGATCCATATCATCACTTCCATCTGTAGCAATTACGGTTTTTGCACGGTACCCCCAAGGGTAATATTTTATCCAATCGCTCAAGATTGGAGGATTTGCACTAATTTTCAACCCATGTAAAGGCACTGCATACCACTCTTCTCTACTTTGAATTGTTAAGAATAACCTTGAACTACTCCCTTTGGTGCTCTATAATTGCCGATTTTTGTTGGGTAAACCATGCCCCACGTAGGATGATGCTTGGCATTGCCCACCCTACTATTCACCCCTATTCCCTTCCAAAAAACTAGAAAAGACGGAAAAACATTGAAATGGTTTCCAAGTAGACTATTCGGCTCAGCTCCTGAAATAGTATAATAACGTCAAAGTCAAAAAGCAAAACAGAGTTTGACAATGCACTTTTTTATCTTATAAAAAAGCGATAAGGCTGTTTGACTTAAGTGATGTGAGTTGAAACATAACGTAATACAATAGCCATACTTTTGTATTACCGATTGGCGGAAAGGTAGACGTGTCAACCAATCCCCAAAGCCCTGTCGTGAAAGCGGTAAATTACCGGACAATTGGTTGGGAACGGTAGTTCATAACAGAAGGGCTCTACCGCAGGTGAGAAAGACCTACCTCACCAATCCCCTCAAAACCTAGGTACCCAAAATTCAGGCATTAATCTCATTATTACTGCGTAACTCAATGACTGTTGATAATTCTTCGTGGCAGCCTGCACCGACAAACTTAACCCTGTTGCAGGATGAAGTTCATGTTTGGCGAATTAACCTTGACCAACCAGACTCACAACTGCAACATTTGGCAGCAACCCTCTCTAGTGATGAAGTTTGTCGCGCAAAGCGGTTCTATAAAGAACAGCATCGGCAGCGTTTTATTGCTGGTCGAGGAATCTTGCGTACTATCTTGGGTCGCTATTTGGGTATTGAACCGCAAGAATTGCAGTTCTGCTACGAACCCTCTGGCAAACCTGTTCTCGCTGATTCATTTGCCGATCGCAAGCTGTGGTTTAACCTCACACATTCTCAAGGATTAGCTTTATGTGCCGTAACCAGCGCTCGCCAAGTGGGTGTGGATTTAGAATACGTTCGCCCAATTTCCGATGTTCTAAGTCTTGCCAATCGGTTCTTTTCGCCAGCAGAGTATGGAGTGTTAAGTTCCCTTCCACCTCACCAGGTGCAAGAAGTGTTCTTCCGTTACTGGACCTGTAAAGAAGCATATTTAAAAGCAACTGGAGTGGGCATAGCTCAATTAGAGCAAATAGAAGTTTTGCTCACACCAGGACAGCCAGCAAAGCTGAAAACTGAGCAACAATGGAGTCTATTGGAAATCATACCCGAAAATAATTCCGTTGCTGCTATTGCTGTGCAAGGTTCTGGTATGCGTCTCAAGTGCTTCCAGTATTAATGTAAAAGAGGGGCAGGTTTTTCAACCCCCCCTATGTAGAGACGCGAAATTCCGCCTCTCTACCACATCTGAATTTTCTATGAACACAGTTTTTTGGCATTGGGTTTGGTTGCTCAACCCAACATACGGGCTTTATTTGCCTTTCCGGAAAACAATTGTCATTTCTGTTTGAAAACTGAGCCAATAGCCGAAAATTGCGTAAAAAAGAAACTTATAAGAGGTAAATGCTCTCCTTAAATTCAAAGATTCATAGATAACATCCAACGTACTATCAAAAAGACGTTGGTATTGATTCCATGCACGAGTATTTAAACCGAACCAAGGTGTATCGTGAAAAGCACGGTCAATAAATTCTATAGCTTCCCAACCTTGACAACCACCCAGAGATTCCAAAGTTTCGCGAGTGTAAATGTGAAGGTGGTATGGGACATGTACTGAATTATAGTAATCAGATAAGTTGGGTTGAGTTAAATCAATTTTGGCTGCATTTGGCGTGCCGATGAAAATATAACCTCCAGGGGCAAGAAGATTATTTAACTTACTTAGTAGTGCATGGGGATCTTCAACGTGTTCAATAACATCTTGAAGCAGTATGTAATCAAATGGTTCTTGCTCAAGTATGTCTGGATTGCCAAAGCTATTTTTGGGCGCATAAGGGTCATAACCGTAGCAATTCCTAAAACCGTGTTGTTGCAAATACTCTATAAACAATCCGTTAGCACAACCATAATCGAGTATTTTGTGAGTTTTAGAAACTCCGTGTTTTGCCATCTGCCGATATAAATTCTTATATAAAATACGTAATACCCATGTAAGCTTGGCGTTAGCAAACGGATATTTTGCGTAGTAGTGTTCTAAATCGACAACATCTAAGCTGTGAATTGTCTTGCAGTTAGGGCATCGCCAAATCTTAAATTTTTCGTCTTTAAATGCTCTAACATTACAGGGGAACCTTGGAAGCTCAAAAACATCAGTCACAGGTAGGCTGTAATCACAAATTACACATTGACTGCGCTTTTGATTGGCTTTTTTGAACCTATTTGGGGAAAAGGTAAAATTCGGAACATGAGAAGGATTTAAGAGATTTTCAACCATATATTTCATTTTCATTTGAAGGGTTATTGAATGACATTAGCAGGGTAATGTAGAGACGTTATGTAAGCGCCTCTACAAAACTTTATATCTTGCATTTTTTAAAGATTTAAATGGTGGGCAGTGCTTACCCTACAGAAGAGATATAACCACTCTATATAGAGATATCAATGGTGGGCACTGCCCACCCTACAAATGCAAGATGTGTTAATTGTTTTTAAGCGACATTTAGGAAACCGCTCTCCAGGAGATAGGCAGAGTAGGTCAGAAACAACTTAGAATCTATCGGTGGACAGACAATAGAGCTTCCTGCAAGTGCATCAAGGGTTTCCCGACAACTGATAATAGGTCTTTTTGCTTGGAGGTATAAATCTGGAATGGTGAGCCCTTCTTGAGACCATTTTTCCAGCAAGAAAGGTCGAAGAGTATATAAAGAATTGTCTTCAGAAGATAGAGTTTTCATTAACTCTTCTTGCCACTGCTCGTAAGGCATCAGTTGAATTGGGTATCCAAAAGAACGCATCCAGTCAACTAACATTTTTAAGGGCACTGGTTGAGGATGTTGCAAGTGGAAAGCTTTGCCTAAAGATTCTTTTTGCTGTGATAGATAAACAATTGCTTTGCTTACGTAGTCTACGGGAGACATATCCATCATGTAATCTACATCTGGAAAATATCCCATCTCAAGACAGCCTTTAATCATTAAGCAGATAAAGTCGCTTGTGTTACATATGCCAGTCTCGCTGTGTCCTCCGATTAATGGGGGTCTGTGGATGGTAATGGGAAGCCCGCGATCGCCAGCAAGTTTAACTAGCTTTTCAGCAACCCATTTGGTTTGAGAGTATCCCAGATAAATACCTTCCCAATGGTCAAAGCTATCTTGCTCTTTCACAACTTTGCCCGCGTAAGCAGGCGATTCAAAAATAGCGACACTAGAGACGTAATGCAGGGGCTTGACTTTGATTTCGCTTGCCAATCGAATCACTTCTTGTGTTCCCAAGACATTGGCAGCCTTGAGTGCAGAGTAGGGATAGACATAATTCAACATAGCAGCACTGTGATAAACCGCATCTAAGTTTGCTGCTAGCATTTCAAAACCCTCTTTGCTCAGACCGAGGTATGGCTGAGACAAATCCCCAGGAACAGCAACAATTCTGGAGCTATAATCTTCTTCCCAAATTGCGTATTGTTCTAAGTTTTGCTTTAGTTTGCGTCTGCCTTCTTCAGAATTTGCTGCACGTATTAAGCAGTAAACGTCTGCATTGGTTGTCTGGAGCAGTTCATGGATGATAAACGCACCTAAATAGCCGGTTCCTCCAGTCAAAAAGACATTATTGAGTTTAGAGGGGAATTCAAAGGATGAAGATGCCGGACGGATATTTGGGTCTAGAACAACTTCAGCACTCAAATCTAGGGTTGGAGCTTTATTCGCTGAAGAATTCTGGCTGTCCTTTGTGTCTTGAGCATCTGAGTTTAAATCTTGCGATTCTTCAGCTAACCGTTCTGAAAGAGCTTCAATGTTGGGATAGTGCCATAGCAACATGGGTGAGACTTCAAACCCAAGCATCTTCTCTGTTTTCGTAATCAGCACCATCGCTTGGGCTGAGTCCAAACCATAACTATCTAAGGGCTCTCTAATATCTATTTCATGAGGTGAAACCTTTAATGCTTCAGCAAGATTAGATACCAACCATGCTTGGATTTCTTCTGCTGTACGAGACTGTTTTGAAGACATATTTTATGTACCTGTGAGGGAGTAGTTGATGATGGTTGAAAAACTTTAAGAGAGTTTTAAGTACTTACTCTATCTTGTAGAACCTTATGGAACGTTGGGGGACTTTGTGAAACTTTGCGGAACCTTATGGATTTTGTGTAACCGTGTGGGTTCTTGTGGAATCTTGTGGGCTCTTGTGGGACGGGCGTCTCGCCCGTCTTGTCTCGCGTTCCATGCTAGGGAGTTCCAGAATACCCAATCCACAAGAGGGTTTGAGATAGTTGTTATTCGGAAGCCCCAAAATTACAAACCAGTAAAACGAACGGGCAGATACTGGCTGTAATCGTCTTCGATATGCAATCCTTGAATCTTCAAACTTTGAATGCGGTGTAAAAATGCTGCACCTGTCATAATATGATGGGCGACATCGACAACTTTGCGATTATTTGGTTCAGATAAATAAGAACCGCTCACCCAGTTATTAAAGCTGCCCATTGCTGGTCCGCACCAAATTTGATAATCTACTTCTCTGCCCTTTTCTCCAGCACTAGACCAACGGGAGGACAATCCTAAATACCATTTAAAAATTGCAGCCATTTTGACTTTCGGATTGTTGACTGCTTTATTGAGTTTCTCAGGGTTCTTCTGGGATAGATAAGAGACAGTTTCTTCCCAAACTTGGTCTAAAGTCTTGCGGAAAATTTGCTTTTCTAGCTTCTCTCGTTCTACAATAGGAATATCATCAATTGAGTTATAAGTTCTGTATAACTCATATAATTTTTGCGATCGCAGGGCAAACATTGTTCCTTTCTTGAGAACTTGAAGTTTAACTCCCATTTCAAACATATCTGCTGCTGGAGCCATCATGACGTCAGCCATGTCTGCTTGTGCTAGTAATTGCTTTGTGTATTGGCTGGTTCCGGCTTCAACACAGGATTGATTGATAGATCCCGTGACAACGTAGGCAGCACCCATCATAAATCCTGCTAAGGCTGATTCTGGTGTAGCAATTCCTCCTGCCACTCCAACTCGTATGGGTGTTGAGTAATGATATTTGTCCTGAATTTCATTTTTTAATGCCACAATTGAAGGCAAGAGGCATACCAATGGACGGTTGTCTGTATGACCTCCAGAATCAGCTTCTACAGTAATATCATCAGCTATTGGTAACTGGGCTGCTAAATTTGCCTGTAATTCGGTGATAAGCCCTTGTTGAACCAGTTCTTTTAAAATTTTTAATGGGGCTGGTTGGAGAAATTTGCTAGCAACTTCTCGGCGAGAAATTTTGGCAATGACTTTGTTTTTGATTTCAATTTGATTTGCTGTATTGACACCCAATCCGGCTGCACGGTAGTAAACAATATTGGGAGTTAAATCTAAAAATGCAGAAGCTTCTATTGTTCTTACCCCATACTTGAGGTACAAATCCACAGCACGACGTTCAATAGCAGGTTCATTGGGGCTGTGAATTAAATTAAAGGCGTAGGGACCTCGCGGTAATGCTTCTTGAATGCGGTGAATCGCTGCTTTTAAGCGATCGGGAGTTAATCCGCCCGCACCAAAAGAACCCAAGAGTTTCTCTTTTCCGAGTGCGATAACCATTTCTTCAGAAGCAATACCACCAGCCATTGCACCGGTAGTGTAAGCGCATTTCACCTCGTGAAATGATAAAAAACTAGGATCTCCCAAATTTTGAGTTGATACTGGTGGAACAGCCGTCAAAAGTTCTGCTTGTCCTGTTTTCCCGTTGTCAGTGGAAGACAAATAACCATCATTGGTGACGCCGATTTGTCCTGCTACTCTCACGACATAACAAGGTTTATCTAAATTGAGTAATTTCTCTTTGATAGCCTTTCGCTCAAAAGCAACACAATCTAAAGCACCTTTCCAAGCTTGATTGTGATAAAAGGAGTTGGTATAAAAGCTGAGACCGTTATTGTATTTACCTAAAACTGTGTTTTCCATCATTGATTGGTGGTTAGTAGTTAGTGGTTAGTTGTTGGTGGTTAGTTGTTGGTGGTTGGTGGTTAGTTGTTGTTAGGTAAGTACTAACTACTAACCACTAACTCCTAACTATTAAGCAAATTTTCTGCACAAGCTAGTTGTAATTTGATAATTTCGCTGATTTGCTGGTTGTATTCATGTCTGGATTGTAAGAACTCCTTGTGGTTTTTATTAACACTGAAGTTGTTAGTATGAAATTTGTCATACTGAGTCTTATTTAAGCGATTCTGAGTAATGTTGTGACAAACTATTTGAGTGTCAGTAGGTGTTGACAAAATGGTATGGGGAATAATTTGTTGAGTTGCGTTTTGTTCACAAGATTGTACCTGTTCTCCAGATTCAAAACTGTTATTGGCGGCATTTTTCATGTTTATTTTTTCTGGGGGAATTATAGGTTGTGTAATGATGTTGTGAAAATCTCTTTCACTAGTTTGGCTCGGGCTTGGTTCTTGGGTTGAATTCCTGGTTTCTAGCTCTTGGGATTGAGCTTTTTTCTGATGTAAGCTAGTATCGCTATACCTTGGTACTTTGCGGGCTGCGTTTTGGAAAAGTTTGCGGTTTTCTTCAGTTAAGATACTTGAGACAATTTGGTTACCATGAAGAACATTTTCTCCTGTATGGGCGTGTCCTCCCAAGGTGAGTGTTCTCACAGTTGGTTTGCGTTGATTCGATGTTGCTGCTGTGTCATCGTAGAGGATTGATAAATTGACAGGAACTCGATGGCTGACAAGTTTTGCTACTGCTCTAATAATAGAGGCATGGTCGTCGATACCTCTTCTATTGAGGGGTACGGTGATGTGTTCTTTGTTTTCTAAGATTTTATCAATCCATCGAGAGCAGACATTACCAGACCCTGCTTCAATAAATATTCTTGCCCCATCTTCATACACTTGATTCACGAGGCGGGGAAAATCTAGTTGTTGGCACAATCCTTTTGCTAAACTGCGAGCGATCGCGCCACTTTCAAGTGGAACAGGTTCATACTTGGCAGAGGAATAAAAGGCGATACCCGGTATATTCTGCGCCGGTAGGGTATTAACTCTCACAACTTCTTCGTATTCCGATCGCATCGGTTCGCAATGAATTGCATGGTTGAAAGGAGCGCGGAAAGCGTTACAACCCAAAGTTTTAATGACTCTTTCACAAGCTGCTGCATCACCTGCAATTAAAACTTCTTCTGGTGTATTGATTTGAGTCAAGTAAACGCGATTTTCATGTTTGAGACATTCTTGAACTTGAGATGGGCGTGCCATCAAAAGATGAGTGCTCCAAAAATCATCGTTTGGTGATTGGGTTACGGGCAATCCCCAATGCTCGCGCACGGCATTTTTTGCTCCAGCAATCCTGTCTACAAATAGAGGAGAAGAGTGAAAGGCACTGATTCCTTGGTTAAAATTGCTCCATACCCCCATCCCAGCCATCATGCTTGTCTCACCCAGGCTATAGCCAAAGACGTATTTTGGCTTAACTTGGAAATCATCTCGGATAATTGTGGTAATGAGTCTGGCAAATGCCATATCAGTTTCAAAGATTGCCAATGCATTACTCAGTAACTGTTTTTCGAGAGCTTCCAACTGCCTGGTAGATAATTTATTTAAGCTTCTAGGAAAGACAAGTTGAGAAACTTCAGCAAAAAGGGTGAAAAGGCTTTTGATGACTGCATCTTCGTAAACTCTGGGGAACAAACGGAAGAGAGTACGACCAATACCAAGATAGGAATTAACAGCAGCAGGGTAGACGTAAGCTATGCCTCCGTTTTTACCCACTGGTTTCGCTGTAAAATAACTGCCTGCGGGTGTTTGCCAATCTTCCCCACTCTCAAAAGCATTATTCACTCCTTTGAGGGCGGATTCTAATTCTCGTGCTAACTCGTTTTTATTCCGTCCGAGAATTGCAAGGGCGTAGGGGGCAACTGAATGTTTCTGAAATTCTACAAAACTTTGACGGGCAGCTCCAGCTAAAGAACTACAATTTTCTACCGTTGTTTGGAGAGCGTGAATTTGCTGTAGTATGTCAGAGCGATCGCGACCTGCAATTGGGAACACATAATAAGGCATTTGCTGCAAATACTTGCTGCCACGCTGTTGCTGTTCGGGTTCATCCGATAAAATAACATGGGCGTATGTTCCATCCATACCCATACTGTTAATAGCAGCAACTCTCTTTTTAGCTTCCTTGCCTAAAAACCAAGGTCTTGATTCTGGAGCTATGTAAAAAGCGCTACCTTGCCAAACTTCTTGATTTTTCACCCCAGACCATTTGGGGATTGCGGGAATGTACCTGTGATAAACACACAGTGCGGTTTTAATCAAGCTGGCAATTCCCGATGCGACACAGGTGTGACCAATATTTGCCTTGACACTACCAATAGCACAAGTTAACCCATTTTGCCCTACCGGATACGCTTGGATTAAACCTTTGATTTCTGCTTCATCTTCTTGGGGAATTCCACTACCACACACTTCCAAATATTCGATGTCTGTGGGTTTAATGCCTGCCATTTGGAAAGCTTGCTGGCAAACCTGAGTAACGGCTCCTGGGTCTGGTGTGGCTAAACGGTTATCGAGTGAATCTATACTAGTATGTTTTTGTGCAAAACTAATTGCATCAATGACAGCATATATGCGGTCATTATCTTTTTTAGCTGTATCGTGACGCTTCAAGACAACTGCACCCGCACCCTCGCCAACCATCCAGCCATTTGCTTTCTGGTCATAACTGAGGGTTGCAACTCCCGTGTTGATGTTTGCTACTTGAGTTCGCAACAGAACATTTTCCAAACCGCCAGCTAAGTCAACAGCACCCACAAGTACGGCATCGACTTCCCCAGCAGAAAGTAGCATTTGTGCAACTTCCAAAACCTTGAATGTGGAATTTTCCCCAGCGGTGATGGTAAATGTCGGACCTGTGAAATCCCAAAGGGAAGAAATACGGCTCGCCATGATGTTGGCGATGTAACTCAGATACTCGCCAATTTCTACAGGGTGGTGAACCGCATCTTTGGCAATGTTTTCAAGTTGAGCAATTTTTTCTGCTGGTAAAGAAATTTCACCAGCAATCAAGCCTTCCTTAATCTGCCAAGATAAATTCCATCTCTGTTGTAACTCATGCACCGAGAGTTCTGTCTCAGCTGCAATCAAAACTGCAACATTTCCACCCTCTTTCATTCCTGCATCTTTGAGGGCGCGATCGGCAACTTTCAGAAGGAGAAGTTGCTGTGGGTTGAGTTTAGCAAGTTCGTTCGGGGGAATTTTGTAAGATAAAGTATCAATTTCTAAATCTTCGATGTAAGCCCCTACTGGTGCTTTACCATCTGGCAAGCCGTACTTCTGAAGTAACTCTTGCTGGTCTTCCAAACCATGCCATCTTTTGGTAGGCAGAGGAATAAAATGCTGTCTTCCATCATAAATGCTGCGGTCAAAAGCATCTAATCCATTACAGGAACCAAAAAATGCATCCATACCTACAATGGCGACTTTGGCTGGTTCCACGGAGTAAGTGGGGGACAAGGTAGAATTTTCTACTCTTTCTCTTTGTTCCTCTCCTTGTTCCAATATCATATGTGCATTGGTTCCACCAAAACCAAAAGCACTAATAGCTGCCCGTTTGACTGGTGTATTATTTGGCCAAGGGGTAGTTTTGGTGACTATTCGTTGAGGTGCAATGACGTTGTTTTCTGTTCCTAGGGGGTCATTAACATTAAGTGTTGGTGGGATGGTACCCTTGGACATACTCAAAAGGACTTTAATCAAGCTGACTGAACCAGCAGCGACGAGCAGATGACCGACATTTGCTTTTACCGAACCTACAAGCGGTGTTGCTTGTTGCTTGCCAAAGAAGGTTTCTACTGAGTTAAATTCGGTCGTGTCTCCCAACAATGTGCCAGTTGCATGGCACTCCATGTAGTCGATGTCTTTTGGATTGATTTGTGCTTCTTTGTAAGCCCTTTCAAAAGCTAGAATTTGTCCTTTAGAACTGGGGCTAAGTAGGTGTTTGCCCCTACCGTCATTGGAAAGCCCAGTACCACTGATGGTAGCGTAAATGCGATCGCCATCTCTCACCGCATCACTGTATCGTTTCAGCACAACCATTCCAACGCCATCAGCGGTAATTAACCCTCGTGATGACTTATCCAAGGGACGGCTGAGGTCATTGTCTTCGGGATACCCTTGGATACCAGCAAACAACATCCGTATAAACAGAGGGTCAGAACAACTGATTCCTCCAGCTAACATCAAATCTGCTTTATGATGCCATAAATAATGGGATGCAAGTTTAGCAGCATAGAGAGGCGAAGAACAAGCAGCGTCAATGCAAAAGTGAATATTTGAGAGAGAAAGAGCTTGAGCAATGATAGCAGCTGGTAAGCCAGAAATCATGGCGTTATGAATGGAGGCTTTTGCAGCACCGTTTAAAGAAGTTAAATCAAAATCCGGACACTGCAAAAGTTCTCTAATTGCAGGTGATAGTACCTGCTGATACATGGGAGCAAATAGTTGGTTGGAAAATTGAGTTGGTAAAGAAAGCGAACCCAATATCACTCCACATTTTGCAAGAACTGACTCATTTCCCAGATAACCGCTATGCTGCAAAGCTTGTTTAGCAGCATCAAGAGACCACTTAAAGGTATTATCTAAGCTTTGTAGAAATTCTCCTGGTAGCTTATATCCGGTTGAATCGAACTGAAAGTTGCGAATAAATGCTCCTTTCAGAGAATAAAACTTATCAGCTTGACCTTTAGTGCGATCGTAAAAAACCTGTGGATTAACCCCTAACTCTTCAGCAGTAATAGATGATATCGAGTCTTTTCCCTGGAGAAGATTTTGCCAAAACTCTTCTAAATTCTTGGCATCTGGAAAAAGGCATGAGAATCCGACAATAGCTATTTTTTCCACGGTTTAATTCCTATGTGTGTTAATTCTTTTTTAAAGCTTGAGTAGGTATGATGGTGCCTTTACCGCCTAAGAGACGCGAGCAAACGTTACCTTGAGAATCGTGAACAATAAAATCTGCAACTACACTAGTTGCTGTCTTCGATTTCACTTCACAAGAGACATAAAAAGGTGTATTGCAGGGAATATTAGTATACTGCTCGTACTTTTGCTGGCTTGCAGGCAAGCATATTTCTTGATGGAAATGCTGCATCCAAATCCATAAAGGATGAGTACTCAAATCAATGGAATAAGGATTAACCCATCCAACGGGAAACTGTCCTTGTTGTTGATGTGAAATTTCTTGCCAAACGCATTCAGTAGTAATTTTTTCGGGGCTAATATTTAAAACCCTTTTCAGTTCTTGGAAAGAAGAGCCATGAAACAGTGGGAAGAAGGATGCCGTTTGTGCTTGATAAAAATCATTACCTTTGATGGTAATGATATTATCTTCTGCAAGATTCAGTGATTCATATGTAGGACGGGTAGGGAGTTCTCGTAAAAGATGAACCCGCTCAATACTGAAATGATAAATGGTTTTTCCGTTTGGACTTAAGCTCCAAATTTTTGCTTGTAAGATAACTTCATGGGAATTGACTTTGGAAACTTCTTGCAAATCTACAATGTACTCAGTGGCTAGGGTTTCACTGAAATTGATTCCTTTCAATACTTTGAAATCAGTGTTACTAAAAAATCTGTAACCGGGATAAAGTTGCTCGCAGGAATCAACAATCCAGGACACCGCACAAGTAGCAGGTAAAACTGCCTTACCAGCAATGACATGATCGAGTAAAAAGGGATTGGATTCCAGTGATAGCTTGCGGCGAATGCGATAGGTTTGTAGTTCGGGGCTTAATGGAATGGGAGGTGGAATTAAGGGAGTCCCAATGACAACTTGTGCTGTTTCACGGTTGGCAGGATGAAGTTCGTTCACAAGCATTTGTGTGCCATCTTCAACAGACAGAATGTCAATACCTCGACGGGCAAACTCCTTTTTCAATTCTGGTGTCACCATACCACTGTCCCAACCACCCCAATTGATTGCTACAACATGACATTCAGGATAGCGTCGCTTCACAAGATGGGCTGATTTATTGAGTATTTCGTTGGCAATTGCATAGTCAGTTTGACCTAGGTTACCGTAAAAACCCGTAACTGATGAAAATAAAACTAAATATTCCAGTTGATTGGGTTTTATACAAGATAAAAGATTTTCCAATCCCTGAACTTTTGCAGTATAAACTTTTTCAAAATCCTGCTCTGTTTTCTTTTCAATCAACTTATCAGCTAAATTGCCAGCACCATGAATAATTCCAGTAATAGCTCCAATCTTCTCAGAAAAATGAGACAATTGCTGCTTTAATGCATTGCTATCTGTGACATCAACACTTACATATTTTGCATAACCCCCAGCCTGTTTAATCGTGTTCAAAGTTTGTTGAATTTCTCGGCTGGAAACAATTTTGTTATAAAGCTTTTGTACGTTAATTGGCGTGGGCTTCTCTCCCAGTGAGAGCAAGTATTCCATAATACGTTTTTTTAAGACTGGTTCATCAAAGCAACCTTGAGCGTAATCTGGTTCAGTTTCTAAAAGTTCCGAACGACCTAAAAGAATAAATTTGCAAGAATAGTGTTGTGCTAATTTGATGACGCATTTAGCTGTAATACCTTTAGCGCCGCCACTTACGAGAAAAACTGTTTCTGGACTAATTGTGGTGGTTAGAGTCATAAATTTGTCTACCTTAGCTTTAATGTGGATAAGACGTAGGTTGGGTTGAGGAACGAAACCCAACATTTCAGGTTTGTCTTGAGAAACAAAAACCAACAATTCAATTTGGGCAATGTCCACCCTACATCGAACTCAAGAATCAAATAGGATTCCTATATATTTAGAGAGTTAGAAAAGACTGAGCGAAGTAACTTTCCAAAAAATTATTTTTGGAAAAATTCAAAGATGCGGGAAGATTTATGCTATTTTCAGGTATTTCTTGCTGAGGAGATTCTTGAGGTGATGGTAAAGTCAGTGCTGCTACAATGAGAGCAAACACTACCATAATAGCTGCGACAATTGGTAACGCAATATTGTTTTCTGAATCTTCTGAGTTTTCTGAGTTTTCCCCTCCTTTACCACTTTCTTGATGATGGGGATATACGAGTCGAATATCACCAAGGTCTTTGTTTTGAGGAGAAAGTCTTATAAAAGCGCTGTAGGTTTTGTAACCCTTAGCTTCTATTTTTATTTCTCCCTCAAGAACACTGCAATTACCAAAATCGATGGGAAATTTATAAATTCCTTCCAAATCAGTGTAAACAACAAGTTCTTCACCAGGCAGACCAATTGAGACTTTTGCTCCATTGATAGGAGCTTGTTTCTCTGTATCAAGAATGCGACCAATGTAATTAACTTTTGTCATGTATTTAAGTCAATAGGGAGTAGGGAATGGAGAGTAAGGAAGGGACAGGAGGGGAGATAAGGAAGTAAATACTACCTTGTCCCCTTCCCTTTCCTTCTTATTCGGGAGTACTAATTAGGGTGACTCGTCCCTGACAACCGTATGCAACTTCGGTAATGTAAAGATTTGGGTCGTGTAGTTCAGCAATAATGCGATCTACTGACTCTTCAGCGTCAATATGAGGGCTGAGATCGATCCCCCGACAAAATACCTTTTGCCATTCCCAATTCAAAGTTTTAGTTAATCCAAACAAACCGCCACTGATGGGACCAAAATTAATATTTTCTACCAAACCAAAGGCTCCATTCAAGCGAGCAACAGTTATAAAACTACTACGTCCGTATTGGGCTGCATCATTAAGGGATTTTTTGAGGTGTTTTGCCATCAGAAAGATGAGCTTGACAATCGCCTTTTCTTCTTGAAGGTAAGGAATTTTACCGTTATACAGCGCGTCAAAGACGGGATTGAGATGGATAAAGGTGCCAATACGCCCATAGTTGGTAGTAATGCTTGCTAACTGCTGTTGCAGATGCTCCTCACTCAAATCTACTAATTGAACTCGGTGCGCGTCTGCGGGTAAAGGCATTTGTTGTGGAACGAGTGATAAAGGAAAACTCAGAACAACTACTTTCCAGCCATACTCCATAAGGGATTGGGCTAATTTGGAAGTGGTGAGGGTGCCATCATCAGTTAGTAAACAGATGTGCCCCTCTGGCATTGTGAACTCCAAAAAATCCGGTTGAGGTAATGTTCTGAGTTTAACCTGACGCCGTAGGGGACTTTTGTTTAGACTAGGCGGTTGGTTGGAAGACGGGTTCAGAGACTTTTTTTTTTCCTCACCCACCAAGGTTTGCAAATATGCCACAATTTGACCTATGGTGCGTAGTTCTCCCAGTTCTTCCACGTTGGGCTTGGGTAAATTGGGGTACATTTCCTGCATCGCCCCCAAAATTTCCACACGCTTGATGGAGTCAATCCCTAAGTCTGCTTCCATATCCATGTCCATATCGAGCATTTCTATGGGGTAGCCCGTTTTTTCGCTCGTGATTGCTAACAAGGTTTGACCCAAGTCTGAGGCAACAGATGGGGTATCGGTGGTAACGGGTTCTATAGCAAAGAAGTTGTTTGTAACTTCCACAGATGAAATATCTGTTGTGTTTGTTACTTCATCGGTAACTGCGTCTGTTACATACGCGTTCATGACGGTTGTTGCAGAACCAGAAGATTGAGAGGCATTGGATTGCAAATACTCTACAATTTCACCGATGGTACGTTTTTCTGCCAGTTCTTCTAGATTTGGCTGGGGTAAGTCGGGGTAGAGTTCTTGCAATCCTCCCAAGATTTCTACACGTTTGATGGAGTCAATCCCGAGGTCTGCCTCCATATCCATACCCATATCGAGCATTTCTACGGGGTAGCCCGTTTTTTCACTCGCGATCGCCAAGAGGTTTTTGCCCAGGTCAGCCAAGTTTACAGTCGCGCTGGAAGTTGTTGCAGCAGTTGGTAGAGGTGCTGGTTGAGCAACGGATGGGGTAACGGCTGCAACAGATGGTTGAGTGGTCAGGCTGGCAGATAGGTTATCTGTTACATCTGCTACAGTATCTGTTGCCACTACAACTTTCTCTGGTGTCAGTGTTTCTAGAACGGGATGCAATTTTGCATCCATTTTGACAGTAGGCTGTGGTTCGGTCTTGAATGTTTGGGTAGTAGTAGTAGGTGGAGTTGGGTTTTCTTGTTTGGCTGCGGTTTGTAGGGGAAGCGGAGCTGTCATTTCGTTACGTACAGAGGCAGTCACCTCAGAGGAAACGACAGGTTGAGTAATTGCTAACTTCTTACCGACAATCTGTGAGTACTCTTGCTGTAGGAGTTGGAAAAAGCTTTTAGTCAGTTCTGTTTGTGAATTGAGGTATTGTTCGTGAATGCGTAGAGTTTCGCTTTGTTGATCGTGGAACTGCATCATGCTTCGCTCTAAGCTTTCTATCACCACTGGCTTGAGCTTTGCAGCTTCCATTGAAGACGGGCTATTAGCAAATAGAACATTCTGCTGTTGCATCAGTTGGAAAAAGGTTTTGGCATATTCCATTTGATGGTTAAGATAGTGCCCGTGAACTTGTAAACTCTCGCTTTGATTTTGCTGAAATTGTGTCAGGACATACTCTAAGCTTGCTAAAACTTGTTGGTAATTCACGAGTTTATCTGAATTTGTTTGCATTTTTAACTCTAAAACTGGTTGAGGGGAGGGAGTGGGGGACAGAGGGAGTGAGGGAGGGAGAGGGGGAGTGGGGGTGGATGAGGAAGCAATTTCTACTTTGTCTGCCTTGTCTACCTTGTCTCCCTTGTCCACTTCTCCCCCGATATCTTTGTCTTCAACGAAGAGTAGAGGTTTTTTGTTGTGTCGGTTTCCGTTAGTTTCTTTAAGTGCGATTTCGTTGGGTGGTAGTGGCTTGGCATTGTCTGGAACGGATTCTGTGCTTGCTTTTAAGGTAACTTTATGCCCATCTTGCAAAGCTTGTTGAAATGCCATTTTTGTTTTTTCTGACACGTAGTTAATGCCATTTAACCGTACTGCCAAACCCTTAGTTTTCTTGGTTGTGGGTATGGTTTGTGGCAATTGGTAGGGGTCAAGGTTCTTTAATGACAACCCAGCAACCCGTAACTGTACAGCACCTTCCCGCAAGGAGCGATCGCTATTCTTTTGACCGGTGGGGTTTAATGCTATGGTGATATGAGGGCGATCGCCCAAAATTTCTTGCACTAAACCTGTGAGAATTTTCCTCGGACCAAATTCTACAAAACAGTAGCCCCCTGCTGCATAAATATGTTCGATTTCCTGCTTAAACAGCACTGGGTTGCTAAGGTGATTTTCGAGGATTTTTTGAATAGCCTGTGGTTCTTGAGGATACTGCTTTGCGGTGACGTTAGTGTAAACGGGTATTTTGGGGTTTTGAAAGTTGATAGATTTAACCGCACTCGCAAAAGCTTTTTGAGCAAAAGCAATCAACGGTGTGTGGAAAGCAGCAGACACGGGCAAAGAGACAGCAGCAATTCCTTGTTCGTGTAAAGCCTGCCGTACTTTCGTTATTTCTGTAACTGGACCTGCCAAAACGACTTGGCGGGGGGAGTTGAGATTAGCAATTGATACCCTGGGATACTGTTTGAGAAAGGGTTCTATTTTGCCAACTTCTTCCTTCACAGCCAGCATAGTTCCTGCATCATAATCAGGATCTTGAGGTGCTGCCATTGCCTGTCCCCTAGCTTTGACAAGGAAGCAGTAATCTTCTTCGCTTAATACTCCCGCAGCCCACAAAGCTGTGAGTTCTCCAAAGCTATGCCCTGCCGTAAAATCTGCTTTGAAACCCGCTTGTTGCAATATTTTGTAAAGCCCTGCGCTAAGCATCCCAATGGCTGGTTGGGCATATTCTGTACGTTGCAATGCAGCAACTTGAATATTCTTTTCTGCTTCTTCAAAGACGGGATGAGGAAAAACTATATCCGACAACGGCTGCAAATTATCTTTCAGTAAAAGGCTATCTATATAGCCAAAAAGACGCTGCATCACAGGGAAATTCATCACAACTTCCCGACCCATATTTAAGTACTGAGAACCCTGCCCGGAAAATAAAGCAACAACTTTTCCTGCAAGTTCTATACCTGTTTGGCGGTAAAAAATACCTTGAGGGTGTTCCCATGATGGTTCGGAAGACTTGTTTTTGAGTAAATCAATACTGATTTGCAAGAATTTACAAGCTTCAATACGAGACTCTGCAACAAAGCCAATCCGCGCTGCATTCAGAGGAATCTCTTTAGATTTAGACACCTCTACGAGTTCTACGTAATTTTTAGCTCCATCTTCAGATTGGAGACTAATTAACATCTCTTCACAAATAGCTAATAACTGTGCGGGGGTTTGTGCAAACAATAAAACTTCACTAGGTGTACTGTGTACGCGATATACCCTGTCATTTTGAGCTTCGTATTCTTCCAATACAACATGATAATTTGTACCGCCAAAGCCAAAAGAACTGATACCCGCACGCCTTGGTACCTCTCCTTCTGCACGAATCCAAGGTCTAGTTTCTGTATTCAAATAGAACGGCGAGCTTTTAATATTGAGTTTGGGGTTCGGTTGAGTGATATTGATTGTAGGGGGTAATATCTTGTGATGAAGTGCCAAGGCAGTTTTAATAAGACTCGCTGCGCCAGCCGCCGCCTTCGTATGTCCGATTTGAGACTTAACAGAACCAAGAGCAATATACTGCTTTTTGGCATTATTTTTCCCAAAGAACTCGTTTATAGATGCAAACTCAGTGGGGTCTCCAGCCAAAGTTCCCGTACCGTGGGCTTCAATCAGGGTCACCGTCTCAGGTGCAAAACCTGCATCTTCATAAGCCCGTTGTAAGGCTTTTACTTGCCCTTCTTGTCGGGGTGCGTAAATACTCTTGTATCGTCCATCGCTAGAAGTTCCAATTCCTTTGATAACGGCATAAATTTTGTCGTTGTCTCGTATTGCATCATCCAGACGCTTGAGCAGAACCATGCCAATACCTTCACCCAACATCATGCCATCTGATTTGGCATCGAAGGGTTTGACATTGTCACTGGGTGAAACCGCGGGTGTTTTGCTGAAACACATATACGCCATGATGGTGTTGTCTGTGTCAACGCCACCAGTAAGCATCATGTCACAGCGATGTTCTATAAGTTCGCTAATCGCCATTTTTAAAGCAGCGAATGAACTTGCACAAGCAGCATCAACAACGCAATTAATACCGCCTAAGTTCAAGCGATTGGCAATTCTTCCTGCAACTACATTAGATAGCATTCCAGGGAAAGCATTTTCATCCCAGTTGACGTAGGCGCTTTTAATTTTCTTGATAATTTTTTGGGTATCCTCATCGGATAAACCACTACTTTTAAGAACCTTTTCCCAAACGGGGTACTCTAAGCGTGCAGCAAGTGGCAATCCCAACTGGCTTCCTGCTACACCTAAAATAACTCCGATAGTGTCGCGATTAAACTCGCGGGAAGCACCGTAGCCTGCATCTTCCATCGCTTCTTTTGCAACAACCAAACTTAAGAGTTGTGCAACGTCTGTCACTTCTAAAATGCTGGGAGGTATTCCGAATTCCATTGGGTCAAAATCAACATAAGGAATAAACCCACCTCGCTTACAGTAGGTTTTTTCCTCAGGTGTTCTGGGGTTGGGGTCATAGTACTCTTCGATATTCCAATGTGTTGATGGAACATCCGTGATACAATCAAGCTTATTCAGAATATTTTGCCAGTATTGCTGCAAATTCCTGGCTTGAGCAAAGAGGGAAGCCATACCAATAATGGCTATAGGGCTATCTTGTAATTTTCTGTTAATTTTGTGAGTTGACATAGGTTTATCAGTCATCTTTTTTTTCTCCTCAATAGACTTGTAGACAACCTTTTCAAAATTGTTTATTTGGGCTTCCAACTCCGCCAAGGCAGTATCAATTGAATGAGCAGACATAGGAAAGGTCGTAATGGTTAGTAGCGTGGGTCATTTAGCTGCGGTAATCTGTCTACCAATGAATAGTTAACAGTTAACAGTTATCAGTTATCACAATTCAGTAATACCCATAACTGAAGTTAAGAAATGTGCAGAAAAATTTTCTTTTTAGATGAAACGCTAACTATAGCGGTTTACCATTGGCATAAAGTACACCTGATGTAGGGGTTGCTTTGCACCCTGACAGACGTACTTCATTGAATCGCAAATCGCTATATTTACTGTTTGCTGATAACTCATTCGATCTTTCAGCAGTTATCCTATCTGCAAAAGGTAAAACGAAAACAAGATACAGTCTCAAAAATAAAGGATGAAGTGTGAAGAAAAAACTAAGTTTATTTCATACTTCATGCTTTATACTTCAGCTTTGAAATGACCGATACCACTTTGGTTAACGAATATGCCTAGCGTTCGTTTCAAAGAAAATGTTGGCAATGACACACACTACCATTTCTATGAAAGGGGTGCTTGAACCGGGGAGTGGAGGTCAGGGAAAAGACATCCTATAACGGGCAAAGCTTTACCCTAGGGATTCACCCCTGACCTCTTCGGTTAAAAATGCTATGCAAATTTCGATTATTGGTAACTTGGGAGTAGGTCAATAACATTGTTGAAACTCGTAAAATAGTCTTGCAGAGCAATAGCTGCTTGTCCAGTAAATTCAATCCATTCAGAATAATCCAAATCCTGAGGATTTTGAGAAACTGTTTCCGCACTGAATAATGAAAACTTAGGAGTAGTTATTAGAACAAAAACACTTTTTTCTCCAGTGTTAGTGTGATGATTTAACTTAACTGCTGCAACATAGTTAGTGTTAATGACAACGTTCTGTATCTTGAGAAATGCCATAGATAGTTTTGACGTTCAAGACAATATATTCTATGGATTTTGACCAAAGTATGTTTGACAAATCCGTTACACAAAGAACACTCCTCTTTATCCATAAAAATTAAAAACTTAAAACACTAATTGAAGCCTGAATAAGTGCTAGCAACTAAGCTATTTTTAGTTCTGCACTATCAATAAACTAAATAATATGCCTTATTGCTGAGAAACGCGATAATTAATAAAAACACTAGCACAACTAGCTAGGATTGAATAGTTTTTTTTATATGTTTTTAGAAAAAAGTGAATTTTGTGCAGATATGAACTTTTACTAAATTAAGGAAAGTATAGGAGATTACGATTATTGGAAGTAAAATTATGCGATTAACTACAGTTCTCAAATAAATTTTATTTTAGATAGAATAAAAATTGTTAATTTAATTACCATTGATATAACATACAGAAGTTCGAGAAAATCAATTTGAATTTAGATGATACGATATCATGCACAGCTACATATCAAAGAAGAAAATCGTAGCGTAACATAGCGGCGCGATCGCGAGACAGTGGTGGGCAGTGCCCAGCCACTGGAGGACGAACTTTATATGTGTAGCTGCAAGCTGTCTTACTGAGAGGGACTAGTGTAAAAGACAAGAAGGAGCAAAATGCCCATTCCATAAATTGTTGTGCGTTTAAGTGTAAACCATTGTATGAATGCTGGAGGTAGAAACCTAACAACTACTAACTACTAACCACTAACCAAGAACAGCCCCAATAATTGCGTAGCAAGAAGGTACTTAACTTAGTTATGTGCATAACTTCGTGGCTCTACTCGCCTTGACTCTGTTTTCTGAGCCTGTTTTCCAGTCCAAGCTTGCCATCGTATGATTCCACGACTTACCAAGTCAGGATTGTCATCACCGATAAAACAAGTACGTCCCATTCTTTCACAAGTAATTAGAATTTCACCTTGTCCTATAAAGGGGGCAATGACAAAGTTATTTGGATTGGTGTACAAATGCAGCAAATAGTTGACTATACCCTCTACTCCATCAATGTTAATCGGTGCCTGTGGTTTTGGTATCGTTTCGCGAGAAAAGAGACCTACGTATATATTGCCGAGAATGAATTCATACTGAAAGGGCATCCTTTGTTGATTGCAAAATTCATAAATGCTGCCTTCCGATCGCAACACAGCTACAATCCTAGCCTTATCTACTAGGTAATCGTGATTCCAAGTTGGTGAAAGAGTGGCGATCGCAAGGGCTGCTTTGTCGGGAAGGAGGCTTGCGAATTGTTCGCTATCCGTAATGTCACAATAGACCAGGTGCTGGCTTAACTTCCATGCATCACCTACTTTAACCGAAATCTGGTTGGTAGCAATGACGGCTTTTTGCATTGACTGTTCTACCTGAAGATTGTCTTCCTTGAGAGCCAGCTTAGCTTCTCTCTTCGCCTTTGCCATAGAATTTTTCATGGCTTGCAATTGTATTTCTTGCTGCCTGAGTCGCCAGTAGGCGGCACTTCTTGCGTGCCTTGTTGCTTCTTCTTCATCTCCCTTTGATTTTGCTGCTTCTAAAGCTTGTTCGGCTTGTTTTGCGAAAGCACGTTCTTGACCGGCTGTCCGGGCTATCTTGAGCAGCTCTGTTTTCATATTAGCAAGCGACGTACCCTTTATTTTTTCTTTAACTTCGGGATGAATGTCGCGAGCAATTTGCTTGTCATGCTGCAAACTGCGTTCGCTGTATCCAATTTCTCTTGCTAAGTCCGTAGTTGTTTTGGGTATTTGCGAAACTGTTTCGCGTCCCTTGTAAGTGTATTGGTTATCTCCTGGTTTAGCCCTCAGTCCAAGTCGGTCTAGGATTCGTTCCCGTTCCAACAATAGTTCTGCTCGCTCTAAAATTTCTAATTCATTGCGGATAAAATTTTCATCAATTTCCGCCAATCGGCTTTGGTCAACATCGTCATAATCAACTATGTTACACTCGATTTTTTCCAACCCCAATTGCTTGCAAGCAGTCAACCGATGTAGCCCAGCAATCAAGTTTAGCTTGCTATCCACTGTAATAGGATTGAGCAAACCATTAGCCTGAATTGATTCTTTCAATTCCTTTACTTTGTCGTCATTTACTGGACGGCGGTTAGAACCATATTTAATCTTGTCTATGAGTACTGACTTTATAGGCATAAGCAATGTTCTTGAGTATTGTTAGTAATGAAAGTACCAACAATAAGACATACCTAATATATTTCATCAGTGTTATCAAAAACATAAATTTTGTGATAAGTCTGATGAAAATGTCTTATGATTGCAATTTTGTTAAGAAGCAGATTTAGTATGAAGTTTCAAGCAGAAGGTGTGAAATGAACTTTACAGATTCTTTGAAAAGACTAGAATAAAACTGCTCAGTCAGCTTACAAGTTCCAATTTTTGAATATTGGAAGCTTGTCTCTGTATAATTTGTTTCATTTTACATTTTACCCTGTATGCTTCATCCTTTCTATCGCTCTTAACATCAGTTGACTTACAGCTATTGAATGCAGATGCTACCAGAAAGTTCCCCAGTTGGAAAATTTTAACAATCGATAAAAATGCTTATTTATTGTCATAATTTTTTTCTTATTACTTTCTGTAGTTCATTAAAATTTTTCTCTCGAGGAAAAATTACCTATAAACCTAACACTAAATAAGGAGTAGTACAAAAGTTTTATTGAATTCTAGAAACCCAGGTAGTTGTTTAATGAGTAGACAGTGCCCAGCCTACATTAGTTGAAACTAAATTACGACTGGTATCCTTTGAAAAAATTGAAACAGCCTACAACCACACAGTGATATTAAAATTTACAAATGGCAAACGCTGTATACCAAGAAGTAATTAATCAAAGAAACAAATTGGTATACATTTAAAATGCAGTTCAAAAGCAAAATTGTTACTCAGTAACAAACAATGATGAAAGAATTCATACATAATGACTATTGTTGACAAATTTAAAGTTTCATGGAAATATGGTGAACAAGTTTTTGCAATTATTCCCTAGCAGCACTTCGTTTTGCTTGAGCTTGAATTTTTTTGACAGGGTAACTATTTCGCGCAATAGTTACCATTTATACAGTCAACAGTAACAAGTTTGTTCAATCAGTCAGTCATTGATGAAATGGAATGAACAAGAGTTACTTGTAAGTATTGAGTAGCGATCGATAAGTAGACAGAAATCAAAGTAGTTATATTGAGAAATGTAAAAAACGCGCTTAACTCTTACCAGTGACTGAGGACAAATAACATATGATGACTTTTACAAGTTAACTTTATTTGTCCCAACTAAAGTAACAGATAAAAATAGAATGTTGACTGAATATAAGCATTCAAACTCCCCTCAAAACCAGCACAATTGAGATAAAAATATGGCAGCAGACAGAGAAAGCCAGTTGTACACCAAACCCCGATATCGCTGGAGATTCATATTAGCATTTCTTATCACTTCAGGTACGGGCTTAGTATTTTACTACAGTTTTTCACCGCGAGATAAGGTCTCAATTCAGCCCACAAAACCCGTAAAGGTTGTCCCTCCCAAAATCGTAGTACCTGCATTGGGTCGTCTACAGCCACAAGGAGAAATTACTAAGTTGTTTCCTCCAAGTTCCTTGAGTGGCGTTCGAGTAGAAAAATTGCTAGTGCAGGAAAGCGATCGCGTTCAAGCGGGACAAGTCATAGCTTGGTTGGAAGGTTACAGCCGTGCTAAAGCAGCTTTACAACAAGCTTTAGATAAAGTGCAAATTTCTCAAGCTCAGTTGGCACAGATAAAAGCTGGGGCTAAAACAGGAGACATTGAAGCTCAAAAAGCAACCATTACTCGCTTAGAATCGCAATTAAAAGGAGAAATTGCGTCACAACAAGCAACCATTGCTCGCTTGCAGGCTCAATTAAACAACGCCCAAACTGAAAATAATCGCTATCAACAGCTTTATAAAGAAGGGGCAATTGCTGCCTCCACAGCAGATAGCAAGCGTTTGCAAGAAGAGACAGTACAACAACAACTCCAAGAAGCTAAAGCAACCCTTAATAGTACTGTCAACACCTTAAACGACCAAATCAAAGAAGCAAAAGCCAGACTGAATAGCATTCAAGAAGTACGTGTGGTTGATGTTCGGTTGGCAGAAGCCGAAGTTAAAAGTGCTGTGACTGCTGTTCAACAAGCAAAAGCAGACTATGATTTAACAAAGCTTATATCTCCGATAGATGGCACAGTTTTGGAAGTTCACGCTAAAACGGGAGAAGTGAACAGTAATGATGGAATCGTTGAGATTGGAAAAATATCTCAAATGTATGTGGAGGCAGAAGTTTATCAAACTGATATTAATAAAGTGAAGGTAGGTCAAAAAGCCACCATTACCAGCACAACCTTCCCTGGAACAATACAGGGAACTGTAACCAATATTGGTTTACAAGTTGACAGACAAAATATTTTAAGTGTCAACCCAGCCGCAGAGACAGACCGGAGAGTTATTACGGTGAAAATCCGTATCGACAATCCAAAAGATAGCCAAAAAGTATCAGGTTTAACTGGCTTACAAGTGGATGTCTCCATCAAAGTTCAGTGAGTAGCCATAAGTCATCAGTCAAGATTGCTCGCCGATCGCTGTTATTTGGTAACTAATAAATATCATAAATGCTGGAAGTATGATTGTCAAAATTCCTTTGGCATGGCTGCAACTTGCCCGAAATAAAGTTCGTTCTCTAGTGGCTGTAGCTGGTATTGCCTTTATTGTCATTTTAATGTTCATGCAACTAGGGTTTCAAGATGCTCTTTATTCTAGTGCTACCCAAGTTCATCATCATCTTAAAGGAGATTTATTTCTCATTAGTTCTCAATATAAATCTTTGACTGCCAATCAAAGCTTTTTTCGGACTCGTTTATACCAAACCTTAGGGTTTGATGGTGTAGAATACGTTAGCTCTATGTCTATCGGATTTGCTAAGTTTAAAAATCCAGATACCGGTCAAAAATATTCAATATATGTTATTGGATTTGAGCCGGGTAAGCCTGTGATGGACTTGCCAGAAATCGAAGAAAACTTAGATAAAATAAAAATCCCTAATGTTGTTCTTTTTGACCGCAACTCTCGAGCAGAATTTGGCAATATTGCAGAAAGATTTGAAAAAGAAAAGACCGAACAGTTAGTTGAAATTTATCCCTTTAATTCAATTGCTGGTTCCACTGTGAAAATTGGCGGTTTATTTAGCCTGGGTCCTTCCTTTGGTGTAGATGGCAATTTAATCGTCAGTGACTCTACTTTCTTGAAGATTTTTCCTAACAGCCGTCCAGCGGAAATGATTGATATAGGTGCTATCAGTCTCAAGCCGGGAGTCAATGCACAAAAAGTCATGAAAGATTTACAGAAAAACCTACCTAATGATGTTTTGGTTTTTACTCGTCAAGGATTTATTGACTTTGAAAAAGAATATTGGGCTAACAGAACACCTATTGGTTTTATACTTAATCTCATGCTGTCAATGGCTTCAATTGTTGGCATAGTCATTGTTTATCAAATTCTTTACAGTAATATTTCTACTCAATTGATTGCATATGCAACTTTAAAAGCCATTGGTTATGCCAATAATTATTTACTAGTTGTTGTTTTCCAACAAGCGTTGATTTTAGTAGTACTCAGTTATATACCAGGATGTATTTTATCTTGGTGGTTGTATGAATTTGCAATGGAAGCAACTAAATTACCAATCGTAATGAGCTTGCACAATGGAGTTCTTGTCTTAATATCAACTATAGTAATGTGTATGATTTCTGGAGCACTAGCTATTAACAAACTACGCTCTACAGACCCAGCAGATATATTTTAGATAATGTTATTTGTCATTTGTTATTTTTCCCAACCGCTTCACTTATGACAAATGACTGACGATCGATGAAAACCTTCACACAATTCCCGTAACATACTCGTTGCTTTATGAACCTCAAAAACAAAACTATTCTGATTACTGGCATTAGTGGATTTATCGGTTTACGTACAGCAGAACTAGCCGTAGCTCAAGGAATAAAAGTTTGTGGGTTGCAAGACCCTTCTGATAAAACCAAAAAAGCACAAAATTTGGGTGCTAAGGTAACTTATGGTAGCATAACTAACCCAGCAGTAGCCGAAGCAGCTTGTCAAGGAGTAGACGTAGTTTTACACACAGCCGAACTTTCAAAAGAAGGTGGTTCCCTTGAGCAATTCCGCGAGATAAATGTTAATGGAACTGTGAACATAGCAAAAGCTGCCAAGAAAGCAGGGGTCAAAACCTTTATCCATCTTTCTAGTGTTTTAGTCTATGGCTTTAACTATCCCGAATGGGTTACGGAAGATGGTCCGCTGCGCTGTCTTCCCAAGGAAGCGAGGGCGAGGTCTTGAACCGCGTGCTTTAGTCGGGGAGAAGTTGCAGTCATTAAATAGTCCTCAATTAAGTAAAATGTTGCGTAATTGCTTACACACTCTACTAGATTATTCCAATTTTGAAAAAATGCAACTGCAATTAATGCCTTTTGAGAGTTGCAATTTAGAAATCCGATTTGCAGGTCATACTGTGGTGTATCCTAATAAGTCGATCTGTGCCATCGACTCAATGTAGTTTTTTTACATCAGGATGTTTCTCGTTGGTCATCTATCCAAGGATAGAAATTTCATGAAGGGCAATAAGTTAAAGATTTGTTAAAACACTAAAGAGGAGCACAAGTAAAATTACTCAGCTTGATGTTAGGGAATTACTCTAACATGGCTCGACAGTTTATTCTGCACGAGGAGGTGTAATGAAACTGCGCTTTAAATTTTTGGTTGTCGCTTTTTTTTCTACAATGATTGCGGTTGGAGCAATCCCTCCAGCGACAGCACAAATACCTCTACCCATAGTACACACTCCCACAACTCAACCTAGTGAATCCGACACTAGAGTTGTTTCTCGCTGGATTTCTCTTGATGGTCGCCCTTTGTTTCAAGTAGCAGCACCAAGGACGAACATTTCAGAGCGTTTAGATCAAATCACGCAAAATCTGGATTTGATTAGCGAAGATTACTTTCAATCGCCTACAAAAGACCTCAAGGTAGAGGTGACATCAGAAAATCAAAACCCTGTCATTCGCGTCAATGGCAGATACTTGATGACCATTACTCAACAAGATGCGAACCTGCGACAGGTAGAACCGAGGGAAGCAGCAATTCGTATTTCTCAATTGCTAGAAGACCATTTGAGAGACGGAAAGCAAGAGCGACAGCCCAAGTTCTTAATGCGTCAGGGTGGAATTGCTGCTGCTTTCGCATTAACTATGCTGATTTTAAGCTGGGGGTTAAAGCGGTGGCAGCAACGTTCGACTCAGCTGTTATCACAGCAGCTTTCTCAACCAGTTGACGGACCTATTACGACCCAACTGAAGCACCAGCAATTCGGACACATGAACGAAGCCAGGAAACGCTTGTTTCAACTGTCTCAAGCAGGGGTCTGGGGAGGCGGAACTTATTTCATACTTGGTCTGTTTCCTTACACGCGAGTGCTACAGTTAGAAATTCTCGCAGCCTTGCAAATTCCTTTGAAATTAGGTGTTGTGATACTGGGGACTTATGTTGCTATCCGCTTCAGCTATGGTCTCATCGATCGCTTCACTTCAGCAATTGTCAGTAGCAGTGTGTTGCTCACTCCTGAAACCTCTGAACGCCTCCAACTCAGGGTTTCAACTATCTCTGGTGTTACCAAAAGCCTTGTGACTATCATTTGGGTCGCCGCTGGCATTTTAATGTCACTTCTGTCATTGGGTATAAATATTGTTCCCTTACTGGCTGGTGCCGGTTTGGTTGGTGTTGCGGTGTCCCTTGCTTCACAAAACTTAATCAAAGATGCAATTAATGGCTTTCTCATCATTTTGGAAGACCAGTACGCCTTGGGTGATGTGATTAACGTGGGAAATGTGGGAGGCTTGGTAGAAAATTTGAATTTGCGGATGACCCAAGTGCGAGACGCAGAAGGACGCCTCATTACAATTCCCAATAGCGAAGTCAAAATTGTTGCCAATCTCTCCAGTCGCTGGTCAAGAGCCGATCTCACTATCCCAGTCGCCTATGATGCGGATATTGACGAAGCATTGCAATTGATTAAAACTGTTGCCTTGGATATGGATCGAGACACCCAATGGCAGCATCAAATTGTGGAAACTCCTCAAGTTTTAGGAGTTGATAATTTTGGCGACCGGGGTTTGATCATTCGCGTATGGATTAAAACACAGCCCCTCAAACAATGGGATGTCGCACGCGAATATCGCCGTCGCCTAAAAATTGCTTTTGATAAAGCCGGAATCACGATTCCCGTTCCTCAACAAGCGATTTGGGTCAACGATGGTCAATTGCTAAAATCCTCCCTTGATGCTAACGGCAAAAACAGCTAGTACAAAAAGGCTGTTCGCGTAGCGTCTCCTCTGGAGAAGTATGAAGGCATTTGGATGAAAGTAACAGGCTTATACTGCAAGCTTGACAACGGATACCCGTCTTTAACTTTCACCGATGCCCACCCCACAAGAATCCTATTCCCCACAATCTAGTACTTTTGTACTATAATAGAGATAGCGTCCACAAGCCAGATAAAGTGCAAAACGGGTGCGGAACAGCCTTTTGGAGATGGTTTCAACGGTTTGTCCTATGATCAAGCATTATATTCTCAGCCTCAATCCTACTGCCAAGCACGAATGGGATCGCTGTATCTTGCGTGACCCACTGACAGCAAAACGTCCAGATATCGCCAAATTAGTCGCTGAAGCAGTTGGTGCTGATACAGGTAGTTATTTGGTGAGTGTCAACATTGAAGTTCAAGTGTTAGAACAAGCTACAGTTCCTCAGACAGAACAACTCAGTCTGAACATTTTAGAGGTAAATGACAAGCCTCAAATACGAGAAGCAGCATAGAAGAATGCGTAATTTGTTATTCGCAATTACCGACTACAACACGAATTACAAATTACCTACAATTTTTATTAGAGGAAAACATATTTAAATCATGACGCAACTAAATCATTATCCAGCTGCGATCGCTCAAGCTGTTCAAAGAGTCAATGAAATCGACTCTCAGTTGATGGCAGTGCAGCACCAAATTAATCGATTTGAAGGTAACGCCGATCGTAGTGCTGCCTTTGATATGGATCTCAAAAATGATAGTCAACGCAAAGCACGCCGCTTTGAATTGCTACTTATTAATCAAGAGTATCAAAAAGCAGTAGACACCTTAATGCAATTAACTGCTGATAAAGCAAATGCCCTTGCCCATATTGAATATTTACGCAACCAGTTTAGCGTAGCAAAATTGGAAACAAGACTGGCAATAGCTCAACAACTTACAGATTTTGAATCCCGTGAATTAGTAGGTTTGTAGGTTGGGGAGCCACTGCGTTGTGGGGGTTCCCCCCATTGAAGCAAGTGGCGTTTGAGGAACTCTACCCAACAAATTATCCGTGATATTCAGTCACCAAAGCCAACAAATTATCGGTGATATTCAGTTTCGCTACCCCTCAAACCAACACAATTACGTTCAATGATTAGCCATTAACCTATTAAGCAATTCAGCAATTTGCTGATTAATAACTGTGACATTAAACCGCTGGCTAGCGATAGTTCTTGCACTATTAGCGATGGTCGCGGTTTTCTCTTTTTCCTTAAAACAAGTGGTAATGACCTGTGCGAGTTCCCGGACATCTCCTGGCGTTACCAAAAAACCGTTGGTACCGTGTTCTACTAACTCAATGGCACCCCCAGCTTTTGCAGCAACTACAGGTCGTCCGCAAAGCATAGCCTCAACAATGACTCGCCCGAAAGGTTCCGCAGCCGTTGAGGTATGTGCAACTAAATCGCAAGCCGTCATCAATAGGGGAATTTCTGAACGAAATCCTAGAAATTTGACTCTATTTTCTAGTCCCAGTGTTTTCACTAGATGGTGTAACTGCTGGACATAATCTTGTTCGCCAAAAAGAGCATCACCAACTAAAATAACTGTTATGTCTTGGGGACATTGAGCCAGTGCCTCTATTAATATATGCTGCCCTTTCCAAGGGGCAAGACGACTGAAGTGCCCGACAACAAATTGTCCATCCAGTTCCAGTTGTTGTCTGATTCGACTAACATCAAATTCCTGGGTTTGAAAACTTGCAGGGTCAAAGCCGTTGTAAACAACTTCTGTGATTTTTGGATTGCCTCCTGCTGCTATAAAAGCAGTTTTGCTGGCTTCAGAATTGGCAATCACCAATGATGCACAACGATTTGCTAAGGTAACAGCAATGCGACGGTTTGTTTGACTAAAATGCTCTGGAGAAAGAATATCGTGTAAATGATATACCAGCGGACGACGGCTGAAAAAACTAGCGATCGCACCGACAACTAATGCTTTTTGCGTGTTAGCATAAATTAGCTCAAATCGATCGGCTTTTTGCACGACTTTGGCAATTAAGGGTATCAGTTGACCCAAGCTACCCAATCCTTGTGCCAAGCTGCTTTCTTTGCGGACTTGTATTTGTTGAGTTGTGAGAACTTCGACTGGAATTTGATTCTGTTCTAACAAATTTTTAAAAGAACCATCAGCGAATAATCCGACCAAACAGTTATCTTTGTAAGGTTTAGCAATATCTATCAGACATAGTTCTGCTCCGCCTGGTTTCCCACTTTGGTCGAGGAAGAGAATTTTCATAGGACTTTTAAGATATTAGGTGAACAATAGCTCTACCTTTGTTGAGATTGGTGGGCATTGCCCACCCTACAATTAGAGGACTTTAGACTGGTAAATACCTGTATTTGATGCAACCTTGTAATTGTCCTGCACGCCAAGCCAGATCCATTATGCACTGAGCTAAGCTGGCTTTGTCACGAATTTGTAGTAGTAAAAATCGAAAAGGAAACATTATCCCTGTTTTGATGATAGTTTTCCATGATATGAGTTGAGGCATACCAATTGGTCGATGTTTTTTATACAGTAATGGTTCCTGACAACCCATATCCCAAGCCCGACGGACAATGCCCACTAAAGTGTGACGAAAACGGAAATGAACAAGGGCGTTTGACGCTTCGTGCAGTTTATATCCTGCCTGTTGTATTCTCCAAGAGTAGTCAACGTCATCAAGAATGAGTATTGTCTCATCAAAACCACCGATCGCATCGTGAAGCCATTTCTTTACCCCAAGGTTATTACCGGCTGCTAGTGGTAGATATGGGTGGTCAAAAAAAACTCCATTGTCTGCTTCGCACCCGTAAGTCTTAAGAATCCACGGTTCGTTAAATTTCCAGTGTTCGCGTCGCCCACCCACAAAATCGTATTTGGAAAGAGCTTCACCCATCGCTGCTAACCACCCAGGTGCTACCTCATCGTCAGCATCACAAAATACTAATGCTTCTCCCCGAGCCACTTTAGCACCAACATTACGGGCATGGGCTGCTCCCGGCAGAGACGATGCATCGACAACACAAAGATTTGGTAACTTTTGAGTATATTGTTTAGCGATCGCCAAAGTCTCGTCTGTTGAACCATTATCAGCAACAATAACTTCCCAAGGCTGGTTCCATTTCTGCTGGAAGAGCGCTTCTAGTTGCACAGCAATTGTATCTGCCGCATTAAAACAGGGAATAACCACACTTAATTTCATGGTAATTGTACCGTAACTACAACAATTCAGGTTTTGTTAATAGTCTTTGTTGACTTTGTTGTGGTATTATCGCCCCTGCCAGCAAATAAGCTGTTATACTAAAGGCATAAAATTGGTGCTCAAGCTTAAGGGAACCACTTTATTTGGAAATTTAAAGTTCACAATTGTTTTCCCGATTAGGCAATCAAAACTTTTCGTACATCTAGAGCTATTTTACGCCAATCGAAGTTAGCAACAGCATATTGGCGGCAGTCTTCTCGTGAAGGAACTGGTACCTTCCTTAGAAGAACTTGTTCTAATTTTTCCGCAATGGCTGAAGCGTCTGGAGAGGTAGTAATCAAATCTGGTGAAAAGGGTTCTATAGTTTCTGGCATTCCCCCAATAGGAGTGCAAACAACGGGAGTACCGCAAGCTAAGGATTCTACAACAGCTAATCCAAAACCTTCAAAGGACTGGCTTGGCATAACACTGATATCGGCTGCTTGATATGCGATTGGCAAGTGCTCGTCAGGTACATAACCCAAAAATCGCACATGGTCGTGAAGCCCCAGTTCATCTACCTGCTGTTGTAGGGTCTCTCGCAGTGGTCCGCGACCGGCAATTGCCAGCCAAACATCTGGAATTCTTGGCTGAATTTCAGCTAAGGCTATCAACAATTTGTCCAACCCCACTCTATTGACCAAACGGCGACTTGTGAACAGAATGGGACGGTCAGTCGGCCAACCTAATTTAGTTCGCGCTTCTATGGGTGATAAGTTTGGTTGAAAACGCGCAACATCTACTCCACCAGGGATAATGTGAATTTTATCCCAAGAAACTTTGTATTGTTGATGTAAAATATTGCCAAATGCTTTGCTCAGAACAATAAAGCGATCGCAGCAGTTATACGTTCTTTGTTCTACCAGCCAAGCTTTGAGAAAAATACTCAAATTTTTCTCATTGACTTCTTCTTTACTTTCAAATGCCCAAGGACCGTGAAAGTTAAAGGTAATTGGTACGTCTTTTGGCAGGAGATCCAGAATTGGAAGACTGTATAGTGCAAAATGTAAATTAATGGCATCTGGTTTGCCGAATCTTGTTTTCTTGAAGTTATTGCGAATGCACCACAGTCGTTTCAAGATGGGGGTGTCTGGCAATGCTAAGTTAGTTAATTTTACCGACGAATTTGGTTCATTTTCTGGTAGACCAACTCCGCATAATTCAACTCGATCGTGATTTGCTGCTAACTTCTGAGTTAGATCGTAAATGTAGCGTTCCAGTCCTCCTGGGGTTTTGGGAAACCAGCCTATTCCTACACAGAGAATAGACGCAGATTCTGAAGTAGCATTTCTGTTTTTACCTTCCACTTACTTTTCTCCAAGTACTGGTTGTGCGTGTGTCTACTTGTCGTTAATTTTTTCTTCTTTATTCTATATTCAGCATATCTATCGATGCTGACAGTACATCTATTCTGTACTTTCTTGCACAATCAGAAATATTTATGTCATTCTGACGGTAAATTTCATCACAAAACATCTATCTCCAGATAGCTTGATTTTCTGTCATTCTACATAATTTGTAATTTCTTATACAAAAATGCTTTTTCGTGCATCTGAGAGAGTCAATTTCAAAATACATAAGCTTTGACGCTGTTAACCATCTAACGTATAAGACATCTTAAAACTAATATCTGATTGAATTAAAAAACCTTGTCTAACAACAAAGCCTGGGTAGCTTTTGAAGTATTGATATAATACAATTAAAAAAAAATACCAGGTAGTAGTATGGTAAACACTTACTGATTTTATAAAATTTATTGATTTTCATGTCTTGTAATTAATAATAACTACTAAATTGAAGGAGCAAAAATAGCTATATTATTTCACGGTAAAAAATATACCTTGAATCTAGTGAAACAAATTAAAATGAAAAAAATATATTGTTTTGGTGAAGTTTTCGTAAAAATTAGTTGTGAACATTTTCCTCTCGGTATTTACTTGGATAATTTTTAAAAGAGGGAAAGAACAAAAAATACAAAATAACCATAGATAAAGTTTATGAAATCAATTGAAAACAAAGTAAGTTAGTAGGTGAGAATCAAAACATTTTTTTGATAGGTGCAAAAATCAACAATTTACGAGCAGGGGGTAGTTAAAGAAAAAACTTAGCTACTGCTGCTTTTGTAGCAATATCTACCAAAGCTAACGAACTAGAATGCGTATGTTAGATCGATATAGAAAAAAGTTATCTCAAACTAAGTATTTTCAACGGAAAAGCCTTCTGAAGTTCGCAATTAGTCTCAGCGCAGCAGTCATTGCTGCGATTTTAATTGCGACCCACTTAGTGCCTAGGGTCACACCAGCTGCAAATTCCTACACAACATCCTGGATAGGCAATTCTTTTGGTGGTGGAAGCAAGTGGGTTCAAATTCAAATTAGTTCGATGTATGTTACACCTGACGGCACGGTTTATACCAATAGTCCGTGGGATGAATCAGGGCGAGAGGCTGGAATTTATAAAAATGGTGATGTCATGGGTTTAGCCGATGACTTACACGGATGGGAAAGGCTTGGTGGAGTTGCTGTCACGGCGGATAAGAAGTATATATACGTGAGTATGTCTCAGGGTAACAGCGGCAGCCCAGGGGAAGATTATCCATCTAAGGGGACAACTTGGCATTGTGTAAGACGTTATAACCTGTCTGGAAAAACCGCACCATTTCCTGGTGGACGTGGATGGGATAAAAGCATGGTTATTGTCAGTACCAAAAGCAAAGTGACGGGACTGGCAAATGCAGGCGGGGAATTATATGTCAGTGATTCGGGCGCAAATCGAGTTCGTGTTTACGACACCAATACAATGAAAGAACTCCGCAGTTTTGCTGTCGCCAATCCAGGACACATCGCTGTTGACCGTAAAGGCAATTTGTGGATTATTCAAAATGCGTCCGGCAGTAGCCGCGCTAAAATTTCCCATTATTCCAAGCAAGGCAAGCTATTGCCAGAAGCAATTGCAGATGTTGCCAAGCCCAGTGCGATCGCAGTTGATAATCAAGGCAGGTTGTTAATTGCAGACAATGGACCCCGCCAGCAAGTGCTCATTTACAGCATAACCGGAAGCAAACCAGCACAGGTGGGAACCTTGGGTACAAAAGGTGGTATTTACGCGGGTGTTCCCGGTGAAGTCGGAAATGTGAAGTTTAGCGGTATTACCGGAGTCGGTGCGGATGGGAAAGGTAATATTTACGTTGCTACTGATGGTTTCAACCGTTCCGGCGCAAAGTTGAGGCAATTTTCTCCATCAGGAAAACTTCAGTGGCAGTTAATGGGTTTGTCATTTGTTGATAATGCTGATGGAGATCGAGCCACAGATGCTGTGGATGTCTACACAAAAGACGAACACTTCGTCATGGATTACAGCAAACCTTCGGGCAAGCAGTGGACTTATAAAGGTTTCACAATCAACGCCTTTAAATATCCTCAAGATCCACGTTTGAATACTTCACCCGACGCCCCTTTCTTTCGCCGCATCAAAGGTAAGCCCTATTTGTTCTTAACGGATATGTATGGGGGCTTTTTGCAAATTTATCGTTTTCAGAAAAATACAGATGGGGAAGTTGCCATTCCGTCAGGAATGTTTATTGGCACCAACGAAGGCAAACAGGCAATCGAAGGAAAGTGGCCGCCAAATCAACCAAAGACGGGAGAGTGGATCTGGCGAGATCGAAATGGTAACGGTGCGTTTGAGAGCGGCGAATATGATATTAGCAAAGACCATCCCTATATTGGAGGATGGTGGGTAGATAGCAAAGGTGATGTCTGGAAATCATTGCGGACACAAGATGGAGTTGGCATTCGGCATTATCCCTTACAGGGAATAGATAACAAGGGCAACCTTATCTATACCTATAAGTCAATGGAAAAGCAACAGACTCCCAGCTTTTTTACCGATTTGCGGAGAATTGAGTATTTTCCCGAAACAGACACAATGTATTTAACGGGTTTCACTAAAGAAAACCCTGCGATTAATGGTGATTATGCAAAATTGGTCGGTTCCGAAATTGCCCGTTTTGATAATTGGAGCAAGGGTAACCGCAAACCTCGCTGGCGGGTTGTTTTTCCAGTTGACAAAAGCGCACCTCCTGAAGTGTTGACTCCTGCGGCAATTGATGTGGCAAGCGATTACGTGTTTGCCGTGTCTGTGAAAAAGGCAGATGTCTACGTCTATAACGCGAAGACGGGAGCACTTGTCAGAACATTAAAACCCGGTCCGGAGGTTGCTGGTGAGAGTGGTTGGGTAGATATTCCCTACGGAGTTCGGGCTTTTCGGCGTTCAAACGGCGAATACCTGGTGTTTGTTGAGGAAGACGCAAAAGCAAAAGTTATTATGTATCGCATGAGAGGATAAAGTAAATTGCATAGTCTACAAATGTAGAAAAATAAGGCTATTTTATTGCAGAAAGGCAAAAGGCTGGTGGTATATGTTGTCATTTTTAATACAATAGCCAGCCCTCTGTGCTCTGCTATACGGTAAGACAGCCCTTGAATTAATCTATTGAGACAAATAATCTGTCGTAGATTTACGTAGATTACCTGTTGTTAATCTGTATTTAAACAATCGTTTTGCAATTAAATATCTCGATTAATGGTATTGTATATTTTGGCAAAAGCCAAAAGACCAGATGGCGATCGGTTGAAGAGGAGTAGGTGAACTCGAGGGATCTAGAGTGAAGCGGAGTCATTCCTTTGACTAACTCCGCCACAATTCGACTTAGCGTTCTATACCTTCTTCGTCGGCACGCTTCTCTTCTCCTCACAGAGACTCTAGTGGTTCTCAGGAATGCTAGAAGCTTACACTCACCGCTTGCAGGAGTATAGGTAGTTCACTATCAGTAATCCTTGGGAATTAATACAAAAGAAAATGCAAAATTAATTCGTGCATGAAATAATAGACCGAAAAACTATGATATCGGTTAGTTTTTTGCCATAAAAAAGATTTCATAGAGTCTAGTTCATGACAAGAATAAATATCAGTTGTTGCCGATGCAACAAGAATTACAGTAAATTTACATTTAGTCTGAAAAAAATGAACATAACTTGAATCAAAAAAGCATAGATCGAGAGATAATACAGACAGAATGTTTTTTAAGTTTTATCTATCAATATAGTAAATCAATGGGGACAAAAGAAAAACTTAAACAAATACAAAAATGGATTCCAATCACTTGGCTTTATCAGTTGCAGGATATTCATTCTAGCTTGATATATCGGTGGATTTTACATCGTGGAAGTCAGCCGATCGCATTTAATCAGAAATCAGCTCTGGTATTTTCCCCACACCAAGATGATGAAACGTTTGGCTGTGGTGGTATGATTGCTATGAAAAGAGAGCATGGAATACCAGTAGCAGTGGCGTTTTTGACGGATGGGCGGGGTTCACACGGTACAGACTCGCCAATCAAAGACGAACTTGTTCAAATTCGCAAGCAAGAGGCATTAAAAGCTTTAGGAATTTTAGGAGTAGAAGCTTCAAAAATTCACTTTTTGGATAAGGCGGATGGAACTTTGCAAGGTTTAGAGTCCGGACAACGGGCTCAGACTATCGAGCAACTGGCCGAGCTGATAAAGATTTACAACCCTGAGGAAGTTTATGTTCCTCATAGAAAGGACTGTCACACAGATCATGAAGCTACCTATGAATTAGTAAAAGCAGCGATAACTAAAGTAGGAGCGAAAATAGATATCCTACAATATCCTATTTGGGTCTTTTGGCGAGCGCCACTTTTTATTATGCTCAAATTGCAGGATATAGCCGCTGCTTACTGTCTCTCAATTGCATCTGTTCAAGATAAAAAAAGTCAAGCAATAGCTTCTTATTGTTCTCAGTTAGAAACCTTACCCCGTGGATTTGTTAAGCGATTTCTAAGTTCTTATGAAATCTTTTTTAAGGTATCCCAATAGCTAGATATTATATGATATTTATCTAGTGCCAGGGGTTGCTCTTGTATCTATCTACTCAATAAACAAACTGAAATTAATTAGTAATAAGCGACCGCTGTGGAGAAAATATAAATGCGTATACTACATCTTACAAATCACGTACAAAAAATCGGGAATGGGATCGTTAATGTAGCAGTAGACTTAGCTTGTTTGCAAGCAAAACAGGGTCATGATGTGGCTGTAGCATCTGCTGGTGGAGAATATGAAACACTTCTGGAAAGCTACGACATTACTCACTTTCAACTCGACCAGTCAAGGACTCCAATTAAGATTCTGAAAGCAGCAGGACGTTATTTGAGAATTGTGCAGGAGTTTCAGCCGGATATCGTTCACGCCCACATGATGACAGGGGTGATACTAGCAGCAGTTTTAAGAAACTCTTCCTACCGCTTGGTTTCTACAGTACACAATGAGTTTCAGCGAAGTGCAATCTTCATGGGATTAGCCGATCGCGTTATTGCAGTGAGTCAGGCGGTAGCCAAATCGATGGAGAGACGCGGTATACCTCAAAGTAAATTGTGCGTCGTCTCCAATGGAACCTTGGGTAGTCCCCGCCATCGCAATCTGAGAGAATATCAGCCCATACCCCTACAACGTCCTGCGATCGCGACTGTTGCGGGGATGTATAAACGAAAGGGAATTGGTGAGTTAATTGATGCATTTGTAGAGATTGCCGATAAATTTAAGAGCGCCCATCTCTATTTAGTAGGAGATGGGCCCGACCGTCTGATGTTTGAGGAAAAAGCTAAGAATACAGCCTTTGCCAATCGCATTCATTTTGAAGGGTTCCAATCAGAACCTCAAAAGTATATGTTGGCGTCTGATATCTTCGTTCTAGCTTCTTATTGCGAATCTTTTGGTTTAGTGCTGACAGAAGCACGGGAAGCAGGATGCGCCATTGTGGCGACCGATGTGGATGGTATTCCCGAAACATTGGATAATCGGCGGGCTGGTGTTTTGGTACCACCTAAAGACAGCCATGCTTTGGCAGAAGCTATGGCAAAACTACTTAGCGATCCTGAGGAATTGCGTAAGTGGAAAAGTGTTGCCAGACAAAACATAGAACGATTCAGTGCTGCAAGGGTTAATGAAGAGACTCTAGCTGTTTACCAAGAATTGTTAAAAGAATATAAATGCCTCAGTGTTGTTTGAGAAGAATTTGGCACACAGAATCCCCCACGCAGAAATCGGAATATATCTAAAGAATAATACCAATTCTCTTGAAGCTGGTGCTTAATATCCTCTGAGGCTAGAAGTCCTAGCTCATAAGAAGAAAGCCTACCTCAGGGGTTGAGATTAAGACCATTTTGATGGAGAATTGGTATAATATTTATGCTATTTCCAAAGAAAAATTTTTCCAAGGCTGATTAAACTTTGATAGCCATCACCTGAATTGAGAAAAATTCTCCGGATTTCTAAAAATTTTTTTGCTTTATATTGTATATTTTCAATACGATCCGAATTCAATGCGTGTTCTACATGTTTTAAACCACGTCCTAGAAATCGGTAATGGGATTGTCAATGTGGCGGTGGATTTAGCTTGCTTGCAAGCAAAGAATGGTCATGAAGTAGCTGTTGCCTCAGCAGGTGGAGAGTATGAGGCATTGCTGACCAGTTATGGAGTAAAGCACTTCAAATTGGATCAATCAAGATCCCTCATGAATATAGTTAATGCCGCTTTGCGTTATCGGGAAATTATCAAAGCGTATAGACCAGATATTGTCCATACGCACATGATGACCGGAGTTGTTCTGGCAAGATTATTCAAAGCTTCATCTCCATACGGTTTGGTTTCCACAGTACACAATGAATTTCAACGCAGTGCAATACTGATGGGTTTAGCAGACCGGGTGATTGCAGTAAGTCACGCAGTCGCTGAGTCGATGGCACAACGCGGTATTCCGGCAAAAAAGCTGAGAGTTGTGTCTAATGGAACTCTAGGAAGTGTTCGCTGTCGGAAAGTTCAAGACTATTTACCCATGCCACTGCAAAAACCGGCGATCGCAACTGTTGCGGGTATGTATCAGCGTAAGGGTATTGGAGAGTTAATAGATGCTTTTGCAGAAATTGCTTGTGATTTTCCAGATGCTCATCTCTATTTAGTGGGGAACGGTCCTGACCGTGTTATGTTTGAAGAGCAAGCAAAGAATACGCCTTTTGCTTACAGGATTCATTTTGAAGGTTTCCAGTCAGAGCCGAAACCCTATATGTTAGGCTGTGACATTTTTGTCCTGGCTTCTCACCGCGATCCCTCTCCTCTTGTCATTCCAGAAGCCCGTGAAGCTGGTTGTGCGATTGTAGCCACTCATGTAGATGGAATACCTGAAGCATTGGATGGTGGTCAAGCTGGTATTTTGGTACCACCAGCAAACAGCAAAGCCCTTGCAACTGCCCTGAAGCAATTGCTCGCTTCTCCTGAGTTACTGCAAACATGGCAAGACAAAGCACAACAAAACCTAGAACGATTGAGCGTGTTGCGCGTTCATGAAGAGACGATGGTAGTGTATGGGGAATTAACTACAAACTGCAATGTTTTTTCAGTGGTGAGTGGTTAGTGGCTAGTGGTTAGCAGGGGTGCAAAGAAAGAGCGCCTCTACTAACTATTAACCATTGATTATTCTTGAGGAAAATTCTTTATATTTTGATAGTACTGTGGATAAATTTGATGAAAATTGTTCAGGTGCTGTTGGTTTTTATAATACTTATGCCCTGCCATCACAATAGCTAAAAAGCCCCAGAGCAGCATACCAGAGAATGCTAGCATAGCGCTACCACCAGGTAGTGCTATAAAACAACCAAAAGCCACAGCACGAGATGCAGCCATAAAAGAATCGAAACGATACTCCGTATATTGGAATACCCTCAGTAAAAGCATGACTATTCCACCTAAGTAAGGGAACGCTCCCAACCAACCTATGGTGAAAAACGTTTCTAGGATACCGCTATCGATAACAATTGGTAGTAGTTTGCCGTCATCATCAACGACAAACGTATTTCCTATACCGTTACCGAGATAATTGGTCATGGCTTTACTCAAGCCATCTTCATAGATTTTTTTTCGGACATTTGCGCTGTCATCTTTATCTAGCGCAGTTAATGTTTGCAGACGAGAGTTGATTGCCTCAGAGAATGGCTCCATAGTTGTTAACGGGACGACACAAAGTGTCATCACCAAAATAGTTACCATGAGGCGCATTTGGAGTTTTGGCTTGATAGCAGTAATCATGGTGAGAAGTCCCACCAACCAGCAACCCCATAAAGTGCGTACCAATGCAAGTAGGAAGGAGAGGTAGCCAAAGGCTGCAGTTGGAATAACTAACGGTCCAGAGGAAGTAAATAACAGTAATAAACCTGCCATCATCATGACAGCAAAGGGACCGGGAGATGCCATCGTGCTCCAGAGACGGATTTTTAATGGCTCTGGATCGCCAAAGCTGGTGATTTTTGTGCCGATCAACCAAAATCTATCCCACTCTGGAGCAATTAGGTATTGTATAACTCCATACACTCCCGTGACCAACACACCCCAAAGAAATGCTCGTTGTATGCTTTTGCGATATTCTGGGTAATTTTGCCAGTTAACAATGAAGTAGAAGGAGAAAGAAATAGGAACCAGCCAGTCCAAAAGCGACCGGGCTGCGGTCACCGGTGAAGTTTTAATCAACCCTATTAGAAAGCCATAAATCACACCTATAAAGGCAAGGATAAATGGTAACCCTCCGGTGCGAGCCTCCTTAGGTAAGTCCTTGAAGGAATACATAGTAATAAAGCTTACTAAGTATTGAGAGACCAGTATCAACCGAGACTCATCAAAGCTGCCACTGTAATAATCAATTAAGCGAGAAACTAGCGGCGTGATAAACCACATCCAAAACGTGAAACCAACATAGAGGGCGGGATATCGGAAATACAGGAGAAGAGCAACAGCAAAAGATATGACTATATATCCCGGACGCATGATACTGGCAGCACGTACTGCAATGCCCGCAACAGTAAAAAGTATTAGCGCCCCAATTGCCAGCCAAGCATACAGGGTTGGGTGTTGTTTGGTATTATTTACTACAGGATAAGGATTTGAGATCGGCTGCCTTTGAAACACTACGCCACTCCAAGGTAAAAATATCTAAGGTAAGGGGCAAGGGTTGAAATTATTCGTAACGAATTACGAATTACTCACCAATGCCTTCGCTGATGCTTGGTTTTGGTTTTGGGTGGCTTGCCAGGTTAACCAGCCGAGCCTGCGTCCGCGAAGACATGCTAACCACTTCTTCCTAGCCAAGCTTCCTTCACTGGGTAAAAATCGCAACCATTGTATTAAACCCAAAGCCTCTTGGGTTCCTACCAATATAGCCCATATAATAAATGCAATACGTCTGACAAATGGTAAATGTTCCAGTAAAACTAGGGTTTCATTGTGTACTGAATTGAGCACTGCAGTTTCATTGAGTCTGTCACGTTTGTCGTCGTCAAAACGTTGCGCTGGGTAGTGATCTACTGCAATTTCCGGGTCGTAAACAATTTTCCAACCTGCTCGTTTCAAAGCTAAGCATAATGACATTTCAAAGTGAACTTGAGCACCCGTACCTTTCATCCGCTCGTCAAAGCCAATCGGGGTGCATGCACTCCGACGAAAACTCATGTTCACGCCTTTGAGAACATCAACCTCGCGGGCTTTACCCACGCCAATGTGATGTTTGCCGATAACGCGTCCCCACCACTGAACTAAGCCGACAACTTCGCTGGTGCCGTCATCGAGCAATTTGTTTTGCCAGTACACCCAGTCTCTTCCACCCACACCACCTATGCGATCGTCTGACAGATAGTACTTCTCAATCCGTTCCAACCAATCGCGATGAGGTGCTGCATCATCATCAGTAACTGTAACGATATCTCCTTTGGCTTCTTTCAAGGCTGCATTCAGGGCGGCAACGACTCCTGGAACTGTAACAGTTACAGTACGAAATTTTAAGGGTTCGGGGTTAAATTCCTTGAGAAACGCCCAACTGTCGCTGTCCGTGTCACGCACCACCACTAGCACTTCATCTGCCGGACGATTTTGGCTCTTGAGTGCTTCCAAACAACGACTGAGGTCTTTCGGGCGACGATAGGTTGGAACAATAGCAGTGATGGTAATCATGAGTCTCTGCTTGGGTTATTTAATCAGTTAACACTAAAGAGTTAACAGTAACCAGTTATCGGTTAGCGGCAATTGGCGATCGCCGCTAACTGATAACTTAACCTACTGTTTTGACTGTTGAACGAGCTTTAAGCTTGCTTAACCAATCTTTTACTATGCCTTTTAACTTGAGTGTTGTATGGAGCTGCCACTCAAAGTAAGGGGCTAAACCGATAGACAGGGCGAAAAGGCGCAATCGCAAGGATGGCGAATCCCCCAATTTTTTGAGGAGATTGACCAGTTCTGCTCGTTCCTCTTTATTAAAGATAGGCAGAAAACAGTAAGCTGAGTGCAAAACTGCCATCTTGCGTCTCTGCTTGTTCAGCACTTTTGTATCCCAACCCCGACGTTTAAATGCTGGCAAGAAACTTTCCTCGAAGATCCGAACATATCCTTTTAACTGCAAATGCTTGCGTTTGGATCGCGTTTTTTTAACGTCGGTCCAGACTCGATAGCAAGCTAATATCTCATCTGAGTAGACATTACCATAGCCTGCGTCTGCCATTCTTACGGATAAATCGTAATCCTCAACAAATTCAGGACGACCTTCGTAATATTTTAATTCCTGTAATGCCTTTGTTCTAAAGATGACAATGTTTGCTGCTACTCTATAGCCCGAGACTGCTGCCATAAGCGCCTCTTCAGAGTCTTGGAACTCGTGTTTTCTGGCTACTCTTCCTATATCACGGTTATTTCCATATTCGTCAATTTCCTGAATAGCCGTATGAGCATAACCTGCTTGTGGGTATTTTTGTAGTAGCGCGACTAATTTCTCAACGTATTTGGGAAATATCAGATCGTCCGAGTCCAAGCGAACGATGTAGTCAGTTTTTGGCTGACTCATTAACCAAGTGTTGTTTCCAGCAATTCCAAGGTTTTTCGGTTGGCGATAGTAATGCACCTGGGGAAACTGCTGGCATAGCTGTTCCATAACTTGAGGCGTTTCGTCTGTACTGCCGTCGTCTGAAACCCAAACTTCGACATTTGGGTATGTTTGATTGCAGGCACTACGCACGGAGTGGATCAGATATTGAGCTTGATTGTAGGTGGGAATACAAACAGCCACAGAGGGGAAATCTGGCATTGAAGTCATTTTAAGTCAGGTCCTACAAAATGGAGCAGATTGTAGTAAGGACAAGAGCCCTATTTGACTAGCAAAGTAAGGACGCTCATCCTTACTAAAAGCCAGCTTTCATTATGCTCAATTCTGACGAGGATATGCAACCCATTTTTTGTTTTGTTCGGTAGGTTTCCCGATCGTAATGACCACACTATGCTTTTTATAAGGGAGGCAAAGCGCAATTTTTTATGAAAGAAAAATTGAAAGCTTCCCAACTCGCGATCGCCTCTGCCTCTTTGTGATTTCTATCTGTTTTGATTATGCTGTTTTCAGTTGAGTAATGGTCTTGATTTTGCTTAACAACACCTTAACTATGCCTTTTAGCTTTAATTCCATATGGTGCTGCCACTCAAAGACAGGCGCAAGACCCAAGGACGATGCAAAAAGACGAATCCGCAAAGCTGGTGAATCACCCAATTCTTTTAACAGACTAATAAGTTCTGCCCGTTCTGTCTTGGAAAAAATTGGAGAAAAACAAGCTGCCGCATGAATTAACGCCATCTTGCGTCGATATTTATCAATAATCTCGGTATCCCAACCACGTCTTTCAAAAGCAGACATTAACGACTTATTGTATATCCAAAGATAAGCCCGCAATTGATCCCCTTTTCGCTTGGGTCGCGTGTGTTCGGCATCTGTCCATACACGGTACTCAGCCAAAATCGTATCCGAGTAAACGTTCCCATAACCAGCATCGGACATTCTCACTGCTAGATCGTAGTCTTCGCTATACCCCAGCCGAACGTCTCCATAAAACCCTACTTCTCGTAAAGCTTGAGCTTTAAACATGAAAATGCTGGAAGCAGTTCGCAAACCAGACACAGAAGCTCTTAGTGCCTCATCTGCGTTTTGAAACTCGTGCTTTCTCATGACTCGTCGTTCGGAAAGGAATTTTCCGGTTTGGTCGATCTCCAATGTTGCAACATGAGCCCAACCTGCTTCTGGATACTTTTGCATCAGAGCTACCAAAGTTTCCACATAACTCGGTAATACAACGTCATCTGAGTCCAAGCGAATCACAAATTCTGCGTTTGGCTGGCTTAAGACCCAGTTACAGTTAGGCATCATGCCCATATTTTCTGGATGGCGATGGTACCGCAGTTGGGGAAACTGCTGGCACAATTTTGCCATCACTTCCGGAGTGTTATCGGTGCTAGCATTGTCTGAAACCCACACTTCTACATTTGGATATGTTTGGCTGCAAGCACTTGACACTGAATGGATGAGGTATTGGGCTTGATTGTATGTGGGAATACAAATAGCAACTGATGGCAATTCCTGCATATTATGGTTATTCCTTTTTATGGTTGGTCACTAGTTATGGGTCAAGGAGTCAATTAATTTTGACTTTGTCTGAGTAAAGAACTTTAAACGCAGTTATGGATTGTGTATATTTGAGATGAAATTAATATGAACCTTCCTGCAACTAAGGATAAAGTTTTCTATCCCAGAGCCTGAGAAGTGCTATTGTCAAAAGAAAACTCTTTTAGGCAAAGCTAAAGAGATATTTTGTCAAGGTGTTTCAACCTCTTTTTATTTAATCAGGTGTTAAAAAAGGTTTTATGCAAAAACAGAAAAGTTTATATTATTGTTACATTTCTTTATTAGAAGTATTCATATTAAACCACAGAGTCAATAAATAACAAACGCCCCAAACTACAGTCATATTAAAAATAGCCTGAACCTTACCTCCCTAAAGAAATTTAAATTTCGGGGGTACCTTTGCTATTTTTGTTTTATGTTCTGATTTTTTCTTTTCCTCTATTTGTATTTTGTTATTTTTTTCTTAACTGTGCGATCGCCATCAATAAACTTGATTGCTTATTCAGATTGAGACAGATTTTGACAACAAATAAGTGGGGCGGCACAAATAAAGTTAAATAGCTAAGAGAACCCCTTCTCATTGATATGATTTAGGGCTGTTTTCACCTTCCTTAATATATGTGCTTTTTGTTTAGCCACCTATTTGGTATTTTCAGGTTTTATGCTGATGATTTCTATTATAACGTAAACTAGACTACAAAGTCTATAAATAAATAGAACTTTAAAGTTAGGATATCATCCGGAAAAAAGACCAATGATTGATGCTAACAATAAAGCAACCACGATATTTTCGGCTGAAAAAATCAAGAGAACTAAGAACAATCAGGACGGCTCGTGATGTCCATTAAATTATTTCTTGGAAGTCATTTGTTCTAATAAATCCACATAGCTTTGCGCCATTGTGTTCCAGCTGTGTTGTTCCGCTATAGTTCGCGAAGTTTTACCCATTTGGATTCTCAGTTGTCGATCCTGCGTTAGGGTTAAAAGCGCAGTGGCTAAAGCCTCAACATCATCTGAATCTTGCAAAACGATCCCTGCCGATGGCGTGACCAAATCTGCTGCACCTGTAGAACTAGCAGTGATCACGGGTATACCTGTTGCCATAGCTTCAATCACAACCAAGCCAAAAGGTTCGTAGCGGGATGGGAAAACAAAAAAATCTACTGCTTTCATGACCTCTGGTAAGTCACGTCGCAATCCCAAGAAATGAACTCGGTCATCTAATCCCAGTGATGTTGCAAGCTGGAGATAGGGACTGCCTTCTTTAACGCCTGCAACTGCCAGATGGAGCTCGGGCACTTTAACGAGAGCGTGCAACACTGTATCCAAGTTTTTCCTGGGGATTCTGATATCTCCTGCAAACAAAGCAAGGGTTACTCCTTCTGGAAGACCCCATTTTTTGCGATCGCTAACACCAGGAGAAAACTCTTGTAAATCCACGCCATTCACAATGACTTGAATGGATTCTTGAGGCACACCAATTTCTAACAAATCTTTGGCGATCTTATCGGAGACAGCCACCACTGCTTGTGATTGACGAAAAGCCTTTTTTTCCCACCTGGCATTTAAAGCCGTGTAAAACCACTGATATAAATCGTAAATAACTTGGCGTGGATTCAGTGCATTTCTAATTGATTTAGGCTTGACTTGCTTGGAGGAAAATTTCAGCCACGAACCGTGGACAAAATGTACTGCGTTAACATCACTAGGAGCCCAAGAGATCGCGCCGTTAGCTTTGACTACATCAAGCTGAACGCGATACTTACGCAACCAAGCCGTGCTGCGCCAAGCAAAAATTAAGTTACGAAGCAATTCGGTAGGCCATCCTTCAACCGGAATTGGTACCCAGTGAACGCGATCGTTTTGTTGTAATTCCGGGGCTACCTGACTTGATAATAAGGTAACGTGATGACCGCGACGAATTGCTTCTTGGGCAACCTCATAATTTACTCGACCCTGTCCATCACCTTTGATAACGCTGTGGGTAACGATGCAGAGCTTCACTCTTAACTTCCTGTAAAATCTATTTAGAACTTAGGGATTGTTGCCATTAAATCTTTAAACAACAGACGGACGCAATAATCGTCCAATATGAGACAGTCGAACAATCTCAGGCAAAGCTTGAATTGCTTTCCGTCTCATCAAATAGATCGTCATATGAACAAAGTATAAAATGAGAAACGCCACTAGTTTAATTGGATTAGGAGATAAGTCTTTGTAGCGTTTGATACCAACATACAACCGAGCAGCTTCTACTGAGATTTCATATCTTGTTAAACTGCCTTTTCCGGGTTCGTATAAACTACTCTTAAAATCAACGCTTGCGGCATTAATAACCAGCAACTCAGGGCAATGTACAATTTTGTACCCTCGTTTCAAGGCTCGCAAACAAAGTTCTGCATCTTCATAGCCGAAGAAGATATTTTCGTCCCACTGTTCTTGGTCAAAAAAGACTCGGGGGAATAAAGTGGCATGAATAGCTACAGATTCAGGAACCTCAGAAGCACAGAAGTACCCGCGAAAAGAAAGTTTTCCAGAAACCATTTCAAAGGAACCATCAGGGCTTCGGCTAACACCTGAAAGGATAGTTTGATTTCTTTGTTCGGCAGACAGTTGAGCGTATCTGTCTAAAGCACGAGCAATATAGTCTGGTTTTACACAAATATCATCATCAATAAAAGCAACAAAATCAGTTTCAGATGCTGGTATGGCATTGACTGCGTTGTTGCGGTTAGCGCAAACTCCCTGACGGGGTCCAATAATATATTCTGTTCCTGGATATTTCGCAACAATCTGATAATTCTGCTGCTGGACTTCTATAGTTGGGGAGTCATCTGAAACGACAACTTTATGGGGTTTAATATCAGAGTTCCATAGTGCTTGTAGACATTCTTCTAAGTTTTCTGGTCGATTTCGGGTGGTGATACAAGCTGATACTCTCATAATTCTATAGTTTATTGTTCGCTCACAGTTTTGTTGGTGTAGAAAATCCCTGGCTGTTCCTATATTTGATTTGTTCTCAGTTAAAACTTAGCTGCAATTCTTGGTGGAATAAAACTTAACATTAATGCAGCTACTGTGCGGAAGGTGAGATGTTGACGCAAGGAACGGCAAAAATATGGACGCGCTTCTCTGATTTTTTGAGAACGCATTAACCCAATCCCTAAAGTGGTACTGACATGTCCCCATTGCTGTTGAAAATGGGGTTTAAATTCCTGAAGTCGCTCATCTTCCATAAACTTCTCGTAGCAGAAAATATCAGCTTGAGCTTTTCGGATTTTCGCTTGAGAGTTTCGGCTACCACTCAACATTGTGTCTGTTTGTTCGTGAACTCTGTAACGAGTCAATTTTTCAGGACAATAATATGCTCCCAAACCATTACGACAACATAGGTAGTTTAAGTACAGATCCCACGAACCGCCGACTTCTGAAGGAATGGTGTTCCAGTCTACAACATCTCGACGAATAACAGCTGCAGTTGCTGTAGAAACTGCTCTATCAATTAAGCTCAGCTTAGAAAAAGGTTGGTAAATTCCTTCCTTAAGATAAGCCCGCTTAAAGAGGTGCGAACAATGCTCAGTGAGAGCAGGGTCTATTTCACCATCAGCGTCCATCATGTAATGGTCGCAAAAAGCAAGCGCTAGGTTTGGATTGGCTTCCAATGGTGGTACGAGTTTTTCTAAAAAGTTCTCTTCCCACATATCATCGTCAAGCAGACTCGCAACATACTTACCTCTTGCTTTTTTAAAGGCGTTCATGGTGTTGGCAAACATCCCCAAGTTTGTTGAGTTGCGGTAGAATCGAATTCTCTCGTCATTAAAAGACTCCACAATGGATTGGGGGTTTTCCGGACTGCAATTGTCAGAAACAATAATTTCAATGTTGCGATAGGTTTGTCTAATAGCACTCCTGAGAGCGACTTTTAAATAATCAGGACGGTTGTAAGTAGGTGTGATAATACTTACTAGGGGTTGTTGGGTTTTGATTTCATCAATCATATTCTTATTACTGTGGATTTTTCTTTTATCGGGAAAGTTTTAAACGGCTTTTCAAACGATCGCTAGTACAAATTTATTAAAAAGGGAACTTGAGAATATTGCAACGTTTGTCAAAAACTTGGGCTTGTTTTCTCCTGAGAAATTTAGATGGCTTTGACTATTATTTAATATGTTATTAACAATACACAAGGTAAGAAAAAATAATTTCTCTTACCTCTTATTTATCAACAATCTTTAAACTTCAATGAAGTAACTTTCACTATGGGAATTTTTATAACTTTACATAAGCTACCTTTTGGTAAAACAATTGTGCATTTTTCATCCAAAAGCGAACAAGATAGTAAATCCGTTCTAAAAAATTGTAGAAGCGCCAACTTAAAATTAAATTTGAAATATCTAACGCTTCTTGAAAGTCCCATTTGCAATTTATGTAGTAATTTGTCCGCCGATACTGAAGGTTACGGGATAAATTTACTCTAGACGGATGACCAATTTGTTTTAAAAAATTATTGATGTATTCGTTGGTCATTTCAATTCCGGTTTGTCCTGTTGCGCTTAATTCTACTCTCTTTTGAATAAAGTTATTTTTCCCATGCAATCGATAACTTCCCAGTACTTCATTCAGTGTCCTAATTTTGCCTAAAAAAGCTGTGCAGTAGATAAGACAACCATCAACACATAGCCGCCACTTGACACAGTCGATAGGAAAAAATTTGGAGAGTGTGCATCGTCGGTAGGCAAGCCCTGAGGTGGGTGGAAAACACCAAGCGTTCCCTGTTTCAACGATGACTTCTGCCAAATTTTCATCCAGTAGCCTTCCTACTGTCCTGGTGTTAGGAATGCGCTTGCCCTCACTATCAATGTTATCTAAGAGGTGCATGACACCAACAATATCTGGCCTATTAAACGCTTTTACAACCTGCTCTAATTTATTAGGCTTCCACACATCATCAGCATCTAAAAATGCGATAATGTCTCCGCTAGCTGCCTCAAATCCCGTGTTAAAAGCAGCTCCCTGTCCCTGATTTTCTTGAAAAATCGCTTTGATTTTATTTGGGTGCTTTTGGGCTAGTTGGGTGATGACCTCGCGGCTATCATCTTTGGAACCATCATCTACGACGATAATTTCCGTGTTGTTATAGGTCTGAGTTAAGACTGATTCAATGGCAGCTGCTAGATACCGAGCATAATTGTAGTTTGAAATGATAACTGATACTTTCATGTTTGAGCCGCAAAACCATAAGGTTCTATTGTTTATTGTGGTAGTGCCTGGTATAAAATAGATGAAGTTTACACTTTTTTTAAGCAATCTAAACAAAAGTTTTATTTTGCTTCGTGAGTGACTTCATGCTGCATCTGGTGATATTTCCAAAGCTTGCCGCGTCGTTCTAACAAGTCTTGATAGTTTCCTTGTTCTACAACGCGCCCTGCTTCCATGACCACAACTTTATCTGCCTTAGCAATTGTTGAAAGTCGGTGGGCGATCGCGATCACCGTTCGACCTACAGAAAGTTTTTCTATGGATTCTTGAATTAATCGCTCTGAGACTGAATCTAAAGCGCTTGTTGCTTCATCTAGAATCAAAATTTCCGGATCGCGCAATAATGCACGAGCTATGGCAATCCGCTGCTGTTGTCCTCCAGATAAACGGCATCCGCGATCGCCCAACACAGTATCAAAACCTTGAGGCATTTGTTCAATAAACTCAAGTGCATTTGCAAGTCGGGCGGCTTCTCGAATTTCTGCTTCCGTTGCATCTGGTGTACCATAGGCAATGTTCTGCCAAACAGTGGTATTGAAAATAAATGTATGCTGGCTGACGACTGCCATCTTATGACGCAGTGAGTTAATCTCAAACTGCCGTAAATCTACACCATCTATAAAAATGTGTCCTTCTGTTGGGTCGTAGAATCGAGGAATTAAATCAACGAGTGTTGTTTTACCAGCGCCAGACGCTCCTACCAGTGCCGTCATTTTACCCTTTTCAATCGATAGGGTTACATTATGCAGCACTCTATTTTCAGGATTGTAACCAAAATCAACAGACACGGCGTCAATTGAGCGATGCAATCCTGGAAACTGAATATTGCCATTGATGAAGTAATGTTTGTTGTCCTCTCTCAATAGCTCTTTAATATTTTCTAGGGACCCATTCAAAGTACTAAGAAATGCAAGAGTTCCGTTGATATCCTGGAGACTTGGTACAACGCGGACAAGGACAAAGAAAAAGGTGAGTAGTGAAGCGATTGGCAGTGTAAATTTCGTGAACGAGATAATGATTAAACTTATAAGAGCTGTAGTTGCTACACTTTCAGCTATAGGTTTGACTAATGTCCAAGCAGCGACAACTTTAATTGAAGCATTTAGTAATTCTTTACTTGATTTATAAAAGCGCTGCCTCTCAAAGTCTTGAGTTCCAGATGCATGAACGGTACGAATTCCATTAATAAACTCTAATGCTATTGCATTGAATTTACCGTTGGCGGTAGAAATATCAAAACTGCTTTCTCTCACCCTAGCGTTCAGTGTTGTCAAGCCTACTGCTAGCAAAGAAAATAATAGGACTGATAAGACAGACAGTTGCCACGATATCAGAAACATACAGATAAAGTAGACAACGACTACTAGTGCCCTAGTTAATACGAAAGCTGACCCACTAAAACCCTGTTTAAATCTCTCGATTTCTGTCGTCATCGTATTCATGATTTCGCCAGAACGAGCTTCAGTAAAGTAACCGAGTGGCAAAGACTGTAACTGTTCAAAAATTCGCTTTCGCAATCGGTCGGCAAGATTAAGTTGTGCAGATTCTGTGTATATTGCTGCGAAGTAATTAAAAGCTGCGCGAATCCAAGTACTAAGTAATATCATTATAGATATTACGTAAAGAGGATTGATTACTGAGGCATTAGCTGCTATCCAAGTATCCAACAAGCCAATACCTGTTTGGGGTGTAGCATTTGGATTGGTTAAGCTTTGGAGAAAGGAAAGTAGAAACCCGACACTGACGCCCTCAAAGGTTGCTGCAAGGAAGGTGAACACAACTGCGAAGATAGTTATTTTGCGAAAATTGCCAAACTCTCGCAGTATTAAGTGGTTCTCCTGCCAAAACTTATTAGCTTTGATAATGTTCCTGAGAATTTTGTTAACAGATTTGGAAAGTTTGGAGTACATTTGTATTTCTTTAAGGTATTTCGACAAGGAAATGGCATAACTTGTTGTACTGTGCAATCAAATTTTCGCCCAACCCTTGCCTTGAGAGTTTCATTCTTCAAATTTTAGGCAGTCAAAACAATTAAGAGTATGACTGCGTTTAATTGCGGCAAATGATCGCTCAATTACCGCAAATTCCACTTATCAACTATTTTGTCAGAATCCTACCAAGAGAGACAAGCCGTAAAACCAATTCATAATTCGTAATTACAAAACTTTGACTGAATCTTGGTTTTTAGCTTTGAATCTGTTCCTAAATTTTAGAGAATTGGTGTAAATCTATGCTTTCCAACAGTAAGTATAGAACTTTGCTTCCTTCACAAAATGTTCAGATATTGTATTTTCAGCAACTCATACCAACTCTGTAAACATTTGAATTACAAAACTTGACTGTCTAAATGCAACAAGCTGGACTGTGACTCAACCTCCCATGTCCCCATAATTCCTGGCAACTTGTTAAGGTGCCCTTGTCTCTCTGGGTTCAAGCGCACGGCATCTTTTAATGACCAGCACCGTGGTCCGGTCAAACTCATTTCACCCCGTAGCACGTTTAGCAGCTGAGGTAAATTATCTAACCCATACTTACGCATCCAACGTCCAAGCACTGTGAGTTCTTCCTCACTTTCGCCATCATACAAACTGCTTTGGTATGCTGTAGTATCTTCAAAAGCTTTCTTACTCGCTGCAGTTGTGCGAAACTTGATCGCTTTAAAAAGTCTACCTCTTTCACCAACATGCCATTGGCGAGAGAACACCGGACCCGAGGAATGAATTTGCATCAACAAAACTAACAAGACAATCATCGGGCTGGCTGCGAGTAACAATATCAAAGCACCAATCCATTCAGTCAACCGTCTCACTATTCCGAAAATTGGGCTAATGAGTTTTGGGCGCGAGTGAACACGGGGTATGCGAAGAAAGATGGGCTTATCGGCTGCAAGGCATGCATCCGCCCAAAATTTCAATCTTGCTTCACCTAACTTTGGGTCTATGCGAACTAAAGTTGCTGGAGAATGCTTCAGGCACTCCACTAGTGGCTGCATTTTTTGCAGTGAAGGCATATATGGCTGCTTAACTTGTCCTGGGGACATTACCAGCAACTGACCCCGCCGCCATTGAATTGTGCAGTATTGGGTGGGATAATCTTGATGTTGCTGCTTCACTGTATAGTAATTCTGTATTGTTGGTATTATTGAGGTTGTCATATTTATTTCAGCTCATATGGTAGTAGATTCCCGACCTGATACTTAAAGGCTGTTAAAGCCACGCACGATCTGCATCTTGCCTATTGCTCTAAAAAAGAGCCATCTGAGTGGAAAAATAGTCTTACAAACTATCTCTAATAGCAACTGCACATCGTTATCAAATTAGTTTTTATGGTGTGCAGGATACATCAATCAATGATATTATTGTCTGAATATATTTAAGTAACTCCACACTCGTGTTGTTTGTTTTCAGGGGTGATTTAATATCTAGGATATAAGATGCCGTAGAAATTACAGTTGCTTATAGAGATTCTTTATTCACTCTTTAAATAGTCACTCACTTTTTCCAAGAATTATTAAGCTATCGTAAATGCTCTACGAGCATACCTGTTTCTTCTTGTAAGGAATTTTAGCATACTCGGGATATTCAATTAAAAGAATATTAATCATTACAGCATAATTACATATCATCAAATAACACAAATTCAGTAAAACTAGTTATATGAATAAATTTTATATACTTATCCAATTTTTCTGTTGATACAAACTAACATTCCAATATGTAACACTTGGTAGTTGACATTTAACGATTTACCTCATTTGTGTGAGAAAATTCTTATTTCTTATGTTGATTTTTTAACACGAAGATTTACGCGATTGTAGCTAAATGTACCCTTAAACCTTTTTCTTAGCTTCCTATTTTGATAAGAAATTGCTTGTGAGAGGACTACCAGCATTTATAAATGCATTGCAGTATACTCACATCACCTTACGTAACTTCAACAAAAAAAGACCTGATTTCGGAAAAACCCGGTCTTTTTATCCAAGTCCATACTTAGACGTATCATCTGTCTTAAGACGTAACTCTAAGCGAACTAAAGGAGAAAGTGAACCTAGAGAAATAACTTTGGTAGCTGATTCCTTTGTGAACTATTTCATCTTATGTTTGGATAAACACTTAGGAAAAAACATCCCACCCGCCTGACGGCACTTTCCCCGAAGTTTGGGGAGGGTTGGGGAGGGGTAAAAACCAGGTGTTGCAAGTAATAAATCGAACATAATATCAAACGGATGTACATCACCGTAGCCCCCGAGCAAGAGGGTGGGTGAGAATTGGTGTATTGTATGCAAAACGCACAAAAATAGCGTACACTTTGTGCTTTAAGTATACGCCACATCAAAATTTCATTTTTATTGGTAAGACCAAGAGTTTAGAGACGTAGCTATTGCTCCCGCTAGCGCCTATAGCTTATTTTTCCATAGCTTGTTGCAGTGCAAATCGATGTTGGTGTGTCGTGTAAGGGATGTAGGCACTGCTAGAGTTTGACACACCACTTGCGACAACTCCAAGAAGATTCAATCTGCTGAGCATGGCTGTCGCCTGTGCCATTTGGGTGCGAGTCACTTGACCAATGCTTGCTACCATGATTGCGCCACGACAAGATGACGCTGTGAGCAATGCATCTACCAACCCAAGAACTGGAGTAGAGTCTACAAGAACCAAATCATAGTTCTCCTCAAATGTTGCCATCAATTGCTGCATGCGAGGGGAACTTAACAAGTTAGCTGGGTCAGCTGGCGTAGGTCCGGCAGTCAAAATATCAATGTAAGATGAGCCTGAAGACTGAATGCTAATTTGGTTGGGTAGAGCAACATCACTTGCAAGTAGAGTTGAAAGTCCTTGTTCGTTAGGAAGATTCAATTGTTTGTGCAAGCTGGGATCGCGCAAGTTCGCGTCAATGAGCAAGACCCGCTTGTGCAAGCGTGCAGCACTCATTGCTAGACCTAATGCCAGAGCTGATTTACCCTCATCTGCCAAAGCAGAGGTTATCATTAGGGATTTGAACGAAGAAACAGAGTTCAAAAGTTCAATATTCTTGTAAATCAGATCCAGTGATTCCCATCGTGGTGGGGATTGCAAGACTTGAATTGTCCAAGGCGCAGGTTCTTGTGGCTTACCAAAAGGCAATTTAATGACAGAATCTCTGGCTTTAGCTGGGGGTAACTTCGGTGTTGTTCCCAATAGTGGTAGGGCAACCTGTTTTTCTAACTCAGCAGTAGTATGCACGGAATCATCAGCTACTTCTCGAAGAAAAGCAGCAATACCACCCAACATCAATCCTACGACTCCACCTAAAAGAAGATTTTGCTGGAGGTTGGGACCCAATCTCGTACCCAGTTTGGGCTTTTCAATAAGTTCCCAGTTATATCCACCCTTATCGAGTTCTTGCTCCAGGATTTGTTCTGCTTTCAAAAGCTGCTCTAACTTCTCCCGGTTCAGTTGTACCTGAGGTTGTAAGCGATTATACTCAGCCAATACAGTAGGGAAGCGTTTGAGTTCGTTACGCAGCTGTTCTTCTTTCTTCGCCAAAACCTGGTCGCGGGCGATGTAAGCCAGCAAATCAGTTCTTGTTTTTAGCAGTTCAGATGAAAGGTTGATATCAATTTGACCCTTTTGTCCTTGTTGTAGCAAGCCCAGTCCTTGGGTTTTTGCCTCAGCGCCCAAAGTCCGTCTTTGCTCTTGCTGCAATAATGCCTTCTGGCTTTGAAGTTGTTCTACGAGCTTTTGTACGCTGGGAGCTTCCTCTGTAAAGCGGAGGCGTTCCTGTGCCAAAAGCAACTCGGTTTTCTGGATTTCGTTGAGCAATCCTTGATAGCGAGTCGATTGACTGAGACGGGCTTCGGCTAGGGCTGTTTCTGGAGTTGTTTGAAGTTGCTGTTGCAAGTTTTTGTAACGGGCTTCTGCTTCCCGATACTCCGCACGAGTTTTGCCCCGTTCTTGCTGAATTCGCGCCAGTTCATCTTCTGTTGCTTTTGCTTGTGTCTCTGGATTGATTAAATTCTGACTTCTCCGAAACCGTTGTAGGTTGGACTCTGCAGTACTAACATCATTATTGACTTTTCGGATCTGTTCCCTAATAACTTTAAGACCTCTTTTTATACGTTCGTCCTGCTGTCTGATGTTGTAATCCAGATAAACCTTCCGCATCGTATCCAAAACTTTATAAGTTTTTTCTGGATCGGTACTGGTGTAGTCAATTTTGAATATTTTAGTAGGGATGTTATCTTCTTTTCTCTTGACCTGCTCTAGAGCTAAGGAGCCTTTCAGTTCAGGTACACTTATGTCAGGATATTCTGCTTTAAGCTGATCGACTGCTTTTTCGATAAGTTCTGAACTCTGCATCAAGTTCAGTTGGGTTGCAGCATCTATCTCAATGTTGGGATCGGCATATTGAGTCTCGACGGAAGCATTTGCTTCTTTCTTTCCCTGATAATTAGGTTCTATAAGAAGCTGCATTGAGCTTCCATAAGTAGTTGGCGTTCTTTTTGTTACTAAGCCTGCCATGGCAATTGATGCCACAAATACTATTAAAAACCAGGGAAATCTGCGTATTAAAACCGCAAACAGTTGTCCGTAACCCGGTTCTGACTCAGTAACTGGATTTACATATGGACCTAGACTGCTTTGAACCACTTTTACTATCCCTCAGCTAATCAAATCAAATGAATAATTACTTTACGGCACAAGCTTGGTCAATAACTTGATCGACTTTACTAAAGAAAGCCTCTTCTGAAAAATGAGTGACTGCATGATTACGAATGTTCCCGTAATCCCAATAGATTTCCCTGGCTTCTAGTAATGCAGTTTGTAGCGAATCGGGTGTTTGCCTCTTGAAAAAGACCCCTGTCTTACCAGGTATCTGAGTATCTAATACCCCACCTGCTCCAAATGCAATGACTGGTGTTCCACTAGCATTTGCCTCTACTGGAACTAATCGCAATAAAGGTGTGTGGGCTAACTCTTTAGCGGCAGAATTTTCTGGTTTTTGCAGTAATTCCCAACATTTTTCACCTGTCTTTGCTTGTTTATCTGCTGCTGACTGAAACCAATTATAGATAAATTGCTGAATTTGGATATCATCAAAATCCGCCATTGCCACATCGTTGAAGCAACGGAAACTACTGCGATAAGCCGCCGTGCGACATGAGGCAATAAAGCGATTTTGGTCGTAAGTATCAACAAATTTTTCAATTTTACTAATTACCTGATTCAAGTTTTGTGTCGGTACTTCATCTAATCCATCTAGCAAAATAAGTAATTTACCTGTTTCTAAAGCTTTGCCTGTAAATTCATCAGTTGATAGAACACCGCATCTACGAAACTCTTCAGCAATAATTTTTTCAATATCAATATCATTGGATGTAAAAGTTTTTAATTCAAGAAAAACTGGTATACAGGTGTGTTTAAATTCTACTTTTTTAGCTTTGAGTGCTTCTAGTCCCACCTTTCGCAGAAATGTAGACTTACCAGCCCCAGGACCACCAAGCACCATCAGATATTGCTTATCATTAGCAACTATAATTCCTTCTTGTTTACCTTCGTCTTGAAATTGGAAACTGCGCCTATTAGCTTGACGATAAAATTTTTCTAAATTTTCGATAGATTCAAAACTACGAATGGCTTCATTATCTAAAAATTGAACTGCTGTATAGACCGATTCCAGCTTTACAGGTTCACGCATTCCCAAAACTTTGAGAATGCCATACCGTTTTTCGTAGTAAGGTTTGACCTTTTTTCGTACCTCTTGCACCCAGGCATCTATTTCTTTTTCTGAGTTGCAAGTTGGGCTAACTGGCAAGGTTCGTGGTACAACATTTTCTTCGGACTTTTGCAAGCGTCGTTGGTAGCGTTCTAATGGTGCTTGGAAATTACTTTTACTGACTTTTTCACCTAACGCATTTGTAAGAAGTTTCCATAATTCGTTGCCTTCATTTTTAATGTGCTGAGGACTATAATCGATAGCTTTAGCTATTTCGTCATATGTTTTCTTGTCCCAACATTCCTGAAGTACAAGCTTTTGTATATCAGTCAAGTACTTGCCTGTCTTATTAAATACCGCTTCATCAGCGACCTTTAGGGCTTCTTCCAAATTCATTAGTCAGTTAAGTCAATATTGTTGTAGCTACACTCTTTTTCGTAATTTTGGCTTACTTTTTCGTAATTTTGGCTTACTTTATAGTAACGACAAGGGTTTGAGGGTTTTGGCAGAATGATGACATATAAAACCCGCTCAGTTATTAAACCCAATCTGAGCAGGAATTGAAAGTCGAAAATTCTGAGGTATCTAACGATGTCTGTGAAACGTCATTCACCCCGCAACTTCCATGATAAGCCGGCTTCTGCTAAAACACCTACCTTAAAAAGGGCAGGCAATTTAGGTGTTTCTGGGGAACAGCAGTTTATGCAACTGCTAGAGCATTTAGTTAACGCAGCCAGTAAGGAAGGTAGTAATAATGTTGCACTCGTAGCGATCGCAGCAATGTTCTTTGGGTTTCTTGTTATTGCAATCAGACCACCCCAATCTCCAGTGAACCCACCACAAATTACCTTTCAGAGTAGCCCGACTACCACAATCACTACGAAGCAACAGCAAACCCAATCCCAAAGTGACAACCTACCTGAAGCAAAACAGATGATTGAAGAGGAACCTCCTTCAGGATCGTGATGTGAAAAGTTGTGTAGCAGTGGGAGCATTTACTACTATATGAATTAGAAACACTGATTCTCCAGGCTAGCAATCCCCCCTACAACGTCAAAATTCCCAAAGAATTATGAATCCAACTTTCACTACTCAACACCTTTCTTCAGAAGCGATAGCTTCGCTCCTGCCCTCTGGGCAGATCGCAAGGCTTGTCAACGACCTACCTGATTATATCAAAGCTGCACTCTTGAAAAAGTCCGCTGAACTTGAATGTTCCCTCGAAGCTACAATCGAAATGGCAATCGCCAGTTTTCTAGATGAAGAAGCTTTGAGCTTTGAGGACTGTCTACTTGCCCAACGTCTGAAAGATCGCGATCGTTAGATTTACTGTAATTGACTACCATGCTCGCACATCTTCCCTGATGCGAGTCGTTTTGCTCAGTGTACTCTGGAAATCATCAATTCATTTATTCCCCGTGTTCGCGAATCGGTTAATATTTTGATCGCGTCTTGATTATTCAAGTTTTATTGAATGGCTTAATATTCGCAACGATAAAAATTACCCAATCCTAATTTTAGCACGCGGTGCTAGGGAACTAGAAACTTCTAGTTGAATGCACAACGATGTATTAGAGCAAGAACTGTTTGGGGAGATAAAAGAAGTTGGAACCTTTGACCGTCAGACCAGGGGTACTCACAACAACTTTGAGCAATAGTCTAAGGCTATCAATTATTGTTTAGCCTTGCCTTAAATCCTTCATTTTACTAGTTCATTTGTTCTTGTAGAAAGGGCTGACAATGCCCATCATGAGCCTGACTTTTCACGGTATCTGGAAAAACCCTCTCCAACCTCTCACGCCAGTTGTTACAACTCTGGACACATGAGCAACGCACTGGCTCCCCTACAAGGAGAGAGGCTTTGATTTCTCTCCCTTCCCTTGTAGGGAAGGGGGCTGGGGGGTTAGGTTTTGGGTAAGCTTTTCCACATAACGTAAAAAGTCAGCATAAATAGCATCCCATAATGGTTTTTAAAATGAATTAATAGAATTTTTAATAAAACGTTACAATCGATTCGTGGCACAATAGAACAAGAGTAATAAATACTCATTTGCTTAGGAGGGAAGATATGGTAGCACTCACCGAAAAGACTAAGAAAAGACTAACCGTCCAAGTTGTCGATATTGCTCCCGAGACAACAGCAATTCGCTCTCTGGATTGGGACAGAGACCGCTTCGATATTGAGTTCGGTCTGCAAAACGGGACTACCTACAACTCATTCCTGATACGCGGTGAGCAAACAGCGTTAGTCGATACCTCCCATGAGAAGTTTCGCCAGCTGTTTTTAGATACTCTGAACAATTTAGTTGACCCAGCAGAGATTGATTATTTAATTATCAGCCATACCGAGCCAGACCACAGTGGTTTAGTTAAGGATGTTTTACAACTGGCTCCAGATATCACTGTTGTTGGTTCTAAAGTCGCTATTCAATTTCTCGAAAATTTAGTGCATCAGCCGTTTAAGCGGCAGATTGTCAAAAATGGCGATCGCTTGGACTTGGGCAACGGTCACGAGCTAGAATTCGTGATTGCACCCAATTTACACTGGCCGGACACCATCTTCACCTTTGACCGTAAAACCCAAACTCTCTTCACCTGCGATGCTTTCGGGTTGCATTACTGCTCGGATAGTACCTTTGACGAAGATTTAAAAGCCATTGAAGCCGATTTTGAATATTACTACGAATGCCTGATGGCTCCTAATGCCCGTTCAGTCCTATCTGCCCTCAAGCGCATGGCTGAACTGGAAAAAATTAGCTTAATTGCTACGGGTCACGGTCCCCTACTGTATCACAATCTTGAAGAACTGACCGGGCGTTACCGCACCTGGAGCCAAACACAAGCCAAAGCAGAAACAACCATTGGCGTCTTTTACGTTTCAGATTACGGTTATAGCTATCGTTTAGCCCAAGCACTTGCTTTGGGTATTACCAAAACAGGCGTTGCTGTGGAACTTGTGGACTTGCGTGCTGTTGGTGACTTAGTAGAACTGCGAGAACTGGTTGGTCGCTGTGCGGGAATTGCGATCGGAATGCCTCCCACTTCTGGTGCAGGTAATATCCAAGCAGCCCTGAGTACCATCTTAGGCTCGGTCAACGAAAAACAAGCAGTGGGCATCTTTGAAGCAGGCGGTCCAGATGACGAGCCAACTTATCCTTTGCTGAATAAGTTTCGGGATTTGGGTTTAACCTCAGCTTTCCCACCAATTCAAATCAAAGAAACACCCACAGACAACACCTACAAGCTTTGTGAAGAAGCGGGAACAGACTTAGGACAGTGGGTAACACGCGATCGCAGCATCAAACAGATGAAATCTTTAAATGCCGATCTTGACAAAGCATTAGGTAGAATCAGCGGCGGGCTTTACATCATCACTGCGAAAAAGAACGATGTCTCCAGTGCCATGTTAGCTTCTTGGGTCAGCCAAGCCAGCTTTAAACCCTTGGGCCTAACAATAGCTGTTGCGAAAGACAGGGCAATTGAATCACTGATGCAAGTGGGCGATAAGTTCGTACTTAACGTCTTAGAAGAAGGCAATTACCAACGCCTGATGAAGCACTTCCTCAAACGCTTTGCCCCTGGTGCCGATCGCTTTGAAGGAGTCAAAACCCAACCAGCAGAAAACGGTGCTCCCATCTTAACAGAAGCCTTGGCGTACATGGAGTGCGAAGTTATCAGTAGAATGGATGGCGGGGATCACTGGATTGTTTACAGCACGGTCTACGCAGGACGCGTGAGTAAGGCAGAAGCCCTCACCGCCGTTCACCACCGTAAAGTTGGTAACCACTATTAATCACTAACCACTAACCAGAAAGCCATGACCTCCACAAAGCCCCGCGACGTTCAAGTCCTTCCCATCGCCACAGATACAACCGTATTCCGTTCCCGCAGTTGGACGCGGTTGAGATTTGAAATCGAATATGCCCTAGCCAAGGGTACAACAGCTAATTCTTTTTTAATCAAAGGAGATAAAATCGCCCTTATCGACCCGCCAGGGGAAACATTTACAGGGATTTATCTGGATGCCTTGCAAAAGCGGTTTGATTTACAAGAGATAGATTATGTGATTTTGGGTCACGTTAATCCAAACCGTGCAGCCACTTTAAAAGCTTTACTCGAAATTGCACCTCAGATAACCTTTGTTTGTTCCAATCCCGGCGCAATCAATTTACGGGGTGCATTGGAAAAGCCAGATTTACCAGTTATCGTCATGCGGGGGGAAGAAACTCTCGATTTAGGGAAGGGGCATATTTTGCAATTCATCCCCACCCCCAACCCCCGCTACCCGGACCAACTCTGCACCTATGACCCACAGACAGAAATTCTCTACACAGATAAATTATTTGGAGCACATATCTGTGGTGACCAGGTGTTTGACGAAGGTTGGGAGGTATTTCAAGAAGATAGACGCTATTACTATGATTGCTTGATGGCACCTCACGCCCGTCAGGTTGAAACAGCGTTGGAAAAACTTGCTGATTTTCCCGTAAGAGTGTACGCCACCGGTCACGGTCCTTTGGTACGCTATGGCTTACTCGACCTGACAAAGGTTTACCGTCAGTTGAGTCAACAGCAAACTTCTCAAGACACTTCTGTCGCTTTGATTTACGCTTCCGCTTATGGAAATACCGCAACTCTATCCCAAGCGATCGCTCGCGGTATTACAAAAGCCGGCGTTGCTGTAGAATCAATTAACTGCGAATTTACTGACCCAGAGGAAATCCGTGCAGCCGTGGAAAAAGCAGCTGGCTTTGTCATAGGTTCCCCGACTCTTGGCGGTCATGCACCAACCCCCATTCAAACAGCTTTGGGTATTGTTCTTTCGACTGCTACAAACAACAAACTCGCTGGGGTGTTTGGTTCCTTTGGTTGGAGTGGGGAAGCTGTTGATTTCCTAGAAGATAAACTCAAAGACGCAGGCTACCGTTTTGGGTTTGAAACCATTCGGGTGAAGTTCAAACCGAATGATGCAGTCCTGCAATTGTGTGAAGAAGCAGGAACTGACTTTGCCCAAGCACTCAAGAAAGTTAAAAAAGTGCGATCGCAAAGCGTACCTGCAACAACAACAGAGCAAGCTGTTGGGAGAATTGTTGGTTCACTGTGCGTTCTTACAGCAAAGCAAGACGATATCTCCAGTGCTATGTTAGCTTCTTGGGTTTCTCAGGCAAGCTTTAATCCCCCTGGGTTAACCATTGCTGTTGCTAAAGACCGTGCTGTCGAATCGCTAACACACTCCGGAAGCCAATTTGTTCTCAACGTCCTAAAGGAAGGGAATCACTTGGGCTTGATGAAACACTTCCTCAAACCCTTTGGTCCGGGACAAAACCGTTTTGATGGTGTTGCAATGGAAGAAGCCGAAAATGGTTCTCCCGTACTGAGTGAAGCACTTGCTTATCTAGAATGCAGTGTGAAAAGCCGGATGGAATGCGGCGACCACTGGCTGATTTATGCGATGGTGAAGAATGGTAAGTTGCTGGATAATGATGGGGTGACTGCCGTACACCATCGTAAATCGGGAAGTCATTATTAGTGAGATAGATTGAAAAATCTCGATGGGCTGCAAAATCCCCGACTTCTCAAAGAAGTTGGGGAAATAACCAACCTATGTTTGATGATTTCATTTTCCACATTTTTGCTTAAAAGCTTGCCTGTTTTATGGCAAAGATTCTACTAGGGTGCTCATGCTATTATTTTTAACAAGCCATCGTAGAATATTTGAAAACTTTTAGAGCGATTATTTGATGGATTCATATGTAGTGATATTTCTCTTGCTGCTCTTGTCTTTTCTAGACCTCCTTGATGATAGCCAGATCTTTGTAGCACTTTTTCTAGAGCTTCCCAAGTACCACCTGTAATTGCGTCTGGGTCGCGGTATTTTGCATGATTTTCTATATAGGATGATACTTTAGGATAAGCATTGGTCAAAGCATCTATATCTCCAAAAAACCACGCTTCTAGTTCTTCAATTGCTATTCTATTAAGGACTTGGAATTTCTGACCTATATCGACAGAGTTCTTAGTACTAAAGCCTACATCAAGAGCTATTTTTTCCAACTTGTTCTTCAGGTCTTTACAATCTTCCCGGTCTTCATCAACTAAAACAACAATCCGGTAATCATCTGGTAACCAAGATTTGTAGCCTTTTAAACGTTGAGGTAATTTTGATAGTAAATTGTGTTTACCTTGGTAAGGGTGAATATCAAAAGTATTCGTGTCTCCCAATATTTTAGGTAGTAAATTTTGGAGAGCCTCTTTCATAGATAGCTCTTCAACTAAAAACTCAATATGCAAGTTAGTTCACTCCTCCTTTATTTTGTTTGAGATGTATTCTTCTTTGGACCCCCAGAATTAATTAAAGGATTACCTACTTCAAAATAGTCTTCCATCCATAATGAACCTAAAGTAGCTCCCTGTTCCATAAACTCTTTAATGCCCTGCATATCCGCAGTACGTTTAGCCTGGGTATAACCTTGTTGATCGCGGTACAGTACCCACAATTCTTCTGGTTTTAGAGCATCAGTAAAGAAGGGTGAATGGGTCGTTACCATTAATTGAGTGTTAGCTGAGGCTGCACGGCATTCTTCTGCTAACTCTGGCAATAAACGTGGGTGTAGGTAATTTTCTGGTTCTTCAATTCCAATAAGTTGAGGTGGATCTGGGTCATATAATACGCTTAGATAAGCCAACATTTTAAGTGTGCCATCTGAAGCGAATTTAGCAAGTATGGGTTGCTGAAAAGGGGCATCTTTAATTTGCAACAATAACCGCCCATCTTGCATCATTTCTGCATCTACTCTTTCTAAGCGGGGAACGCGACAGGATAAAGTATTAAGAATAAGTTTTAATCGTTCAGGATGTTGTTCGTTGAGATATTGAATAACATTAGGTAAATTATCTCCTGTGGGTGATAATCTTTCCTGTGGTCCTGCTTCTGGGACACTGCGGGCGTTGTCTGCTGTTAAGTAGGAAAGATACCAGCCACTAATAAAATTGCGTAATGCACTAACACGAGGGTGTTTAGAAAATTGTCCCAAAGTACTAACAGCAAGCAATTCAGGGGAGTTTAGCTGTTCAAATACTCTTTCGTCTTGTTCGTCTGGCTTTTCGCCTGTAATTACCCGTCCTGCACCTTCTTGAAAGTCGAGAAATTTAAAAGGTTTGCCACTCTTACCTCCTCTCCACTGCAACCATTCTTCTGCTACGTAAGGTCCTTTATTAGCTTTTTCTTCGATAGCCAGATGATATGTGATGATAGGTAAATCTAGCTTTTCACGATATTTTAATTCAATTACAATAGGGCCATCAGCGCCCCGTGTCCGCAGTTCTCTGAAGCGTCCGCGTTTGTCCCAAGCTTTACGTAAGCCCAATATAAAACATTCTGATAGAAAGGCGAAAACATCAAAAATGGTTGATTTACCACTGCCGTTGGGTCCTAAGAACACGGTGAGGGGAGTAATTCCTTTGAGTTCTAGGTCACGCAGCGCTCGATAGTTTTTGACTCTTAGATATTCTATACGGTGAATAGATTGTTTAGGCATTAGAAAACATCTGGGGTACATCTCCCATTGCTACATATTTATCAGCATCTTTCATCTGTATCTCGCCTGAGAAGAGTTTGGGTAGTAGGGGGTGGCGGACAGATGCTGGGAGCTGGGTTTTTGCTCATTGCTTAGTGATTTTACCGTCTATAGCCTGAACTCTACTGTTAAAAATTTTAACAATTTTATTAGAAGGAAGAATTAATTTTACCTGCACTATCTTAAATTTTTTCAACTTCGGGTGCAGTTTCTACATCTACCTGTTGAAAATTTACCTTGTTATAGATATCTAGCAGGGAAATTTCAAAGGGTACTGAAGCTAGCGCGATAGCTTCGCTCCTGCCCTCTGGGCAGATCGCCCTATCCGATTTATCATAATCAGCAAACGACCATCGCTTATTATCTGTCTTAGAAAAATGCTCGATATATATTCGAGTTTGGTCAATTAACAAATATTCTTGAAATGTAGGAATCGTGCGGTATGCCTCAAACTTTTTGCTGCGATCGTATTCCTTAATTGACGGTGACAAAACCTCGATAATCACTATAGGATTGGTAATCGTATCTGTCCGGTTATTATAATACTGCGGCTCTCCCTCCACGATTGTCACATCGGGGTAAGTATAGATACGCTGCTGGGGTACCCACAACCGTACATCGCTCATAAACACTCGATAGTCGAGTTTTTTAAAGACAAAACTCAGTTTGGCATAAAAATTGCCAGCTATTTGATTGTGATTAGTAGAACTACCCGTTATAGGAACGGTTTCACCGTCAATATATTCGCTTCTGCAGTCAGCCGCCTCTTCTATTGCTAGATATTCCTGTGGAGAGTAGTATCGTTTGTCAGTAACTTGCATGGTTCGATAGGGGCGTATTACCTCAATTTATGCCTACTCTAGCGCTTTTGGGTAAGCGTTTGGGTTGGTGGCTTCCCAAGAATCAGGCTACGATTTGTAGAGAACTAATACCATTTTACTTTAATCGGAATACATATAAATTTTGTAAAGACGCGCCATGGCGCGTCTCTACACTATCAATTTGTACGATCGCCGTAAAAACGCAAATGCTCGTTTAACCAAATCAGGGGTAATTTCTTGTGAGCCAAAATCTACTTTAACGATATCGCCTCTATCTGGAATATATGGAATGCTTACCAAATTTCATTCCCCATAGCGACTCCAGTGTCAATTTCAGAATGGAAGTTTTCTGGTGTCATTCCCTCCAACAATTCATCAAGAGTATATTTTTTACGTCTTTTTGGTGTAATGACAATGCTGTTATCTGAAATACTTAATGTTACCTCTGTTCCTTCTTGAATTTTTACTTGTTCAGCTAACGCCCTAGGAATGCGAACAGCTAAACTATTTCCCCACTTAGTTACTGTGGTAGTCATAAATCTCTCTAATCAACTTTTATCAATGAATTTATAATTAGGTATAAGCTTTGCACCAAGCAAAATAAGTGCTTATTTTATGGTAGCAGAACATTAAACCTACGTAATTATGACAAAGCTCGAATTAAACAATCATCAAATCTGGCAAGATTTAACTGAAATATTAGAAAGTTTAGATGCCAATAGACTTGTTCAAGAACATCTGGAACAATGTGATTATAAAGTGTGCGGCTACTGGGATAAACAAGATGAATATTATGAAACAATTACGTTGCCTCGTACCCTAAAAGCTGAATTAGTTAGCAGTTCTATTGGCGTTACTCACAAAAAACGTTTTTTACAACTAAAGTTTTCCCTCATAGCTGATGCTGTCGGTCTTACAACAACAGCAAGTAGTAAATCTCAAAAACTTGGTGAATTGGTTCTTGATTATAATGAGCACCTAGAATTTGTTGATGAGAATTGGCTTTTAGATGTCGATTCTTCAATGGTTGTGAAGTGATATGGCTCATTACTTGGAGTGTATCGCTGCTTAGTCCTGTCGGCGAAGTGCCTACATCCTGGGGCATTAGGCACAACTTTAAACTTCCGATCCGAACTTACCTGATTGGGATAAACTCAATGCCGAAACACCTTCTGGGCTCCTTCTTTGTCTTCTCTTCTCTTCGAGACGCTTCGCGTTGCCGATAGGCTATGCCCGCTAGGGCTATAGGCGTTCTTTGCGTCTTTGCGGTTCCATAAAAAAGGGCTGATAAACTGGATTTAGTATCATGACTTGATATCAAACGTATAACTCCTCTTGCACGTAGTCATGGTTTTGACATCCATATTTCCAGGTGCAAGATATACGGAGTTACCCTATTTTCAACCTTGGAGTTTTCATTCCTCACTCTTCGCTTTCAATTCTCTTTTCCAAATACTGACCGATCATGAGTTGTTCGCCCGCACGGGAAATAATCGACTGACGCGTGCGGTATTTGGTACCAACTAACTTTAACTCTTCCTCAAAAACTGAACCGTTGTATTCCGTTCGCAAACACAATGTTTTGGAGTTGGGGAAATGGTACTGTGCGGTAACGGGTTTGGTTGTGGCAAAACCGCGATCGCGATACAAAATATTTCCCAATGCACCAAACAGTGTTGAACCGTTGGACTCTTTCTTTCCTGTGACGGAATTGGCGCTTTCCCAAGTGACTTCAGCACCACAACTCAAACTGATTGCGTCTGGTAAATCGTGCAACTGAGCTAGCTTCTGCAATTCATCGCATCCTGCGTTCAAAAACCGGATGGTAATTATGCTTACGACTTCTTTTGTTTCTCCATCTGGTAGCGTGTAGTAGCGTCGTTCCGATCTCCACATCCCCACTGATTCTTGGAAGAAGTCAATCAGTAAAGATTCATCCGAGCTTTGTGCAAGTTTGAGCAGTGTTGTCACTATTAGTTCCCCCGTCAATGTGAATTTTGCATCAGGTGTTGAGAATAGATACACTATGTGTGTCTCAAATACCAGATATGTTTACCTTTTTTAATATTATTTACACATTTTCAGGAAATTGGTTGATAATCTTGCTACAATAAGAAGAATAGACACTTTATCTTTTTTTACAACCCCCTTGAGCTAGAGGTGGAGCATGATGGTTCCCGTTCCGAAATAGTTTGCGGAACTGTAACCGTGTGGGAACTGATTGCCTACCAGAAAAGTCGTGACTTTAGGTAGAGCCAAGAAAAATTTAAGATTCGTTATATTACTATCAATAACTTTTGTTTATACCAAGTAGAAATGCGGTGGCAGGAGTATGATTGGTAACTAACGGCGAAGACTAGCTATTTACTTAGAATATTAACTTTTAGAAGATAAAACTAACAGGTTAAGCAAAAACTACCCTGGTAGGAGCAATATCAATGATTTTGGAAGAAAATAAGGGGCGAAACATAACACACAAGCAGGCTTATACAGCTCAAAGGCAATTGCACAAGCCAAACATCATCATAAAGCCAATGAAAGTTAAGAAAAATATTTTGATTGCTTCAATACTGGGTGTAGGACTACTGACAGCAGGTTGCGGTTCACTTCCAAAGGAGTCAGCGGAGGCTCAATCACAGAGTCCCGGAAGAAATCAAAGGGATGGCGGTGCAGTACCCGTGGATGTAGCCATCGCCCGTCAGGGACAGCTGCGTCAAGACCCAGAGTATACGGGAACTACCGTACCCTATCGTACCGTATCACTGCGATCGCGAGTTGAAGGGCAGCTTCTAGCATTGAATGTGGATGTGGGCGATCGCGTAAAGCTTGGGCAAGTTCTTGGACAAGTGGATGATGCCCTGTTAAGAACAGCCCAAAATCAAGCAGAAGCAGAATTAGCAGCTCTCAAGTCAGAAGTCGCAAGGGCAAGAGCACAAGTCAGCAATGCTCGTGCTGAAGTAGAAAGAGCAAGAGCACAACTACAGCAAGCACAGGCAGATTCCCAAAGACAGCAGAAACTTGTGAAAGAGGGAGCGATTTCACAACAAGCAGCCGAACAATCCAGCACTGCAGCCCGAACAGCGGCTCAAGTTCTCCGGGCCGCGCAAGAGCAAGTCCGTACAGAACAGGAAGCATTAAGCGCATCTCAAGGTAGAGTTGTTGCCCAACAAGCAGTTGTTGCAGAAGCAAAAGAACGCCGTTCATATGCAAGACTCATCTCTCCCATTACTGGAGCAGTTTTAGAAAAAGTGACAGAACCAGGCAATTTCCTTCAAGCCGGGAATGAAGTTATAAAAATGGGTGACTTCAACCGTGTCAAAGTTGAGGTTCAAGTTTCTGAACTAGAACTGGCAAAAGTACGGGTAGGACAACCCGTAAAAGTACGGTTGGATGCCTTTGGCGATCGCACATATGTTGGGCAAGTAACACGTATTTCTCCAGCCGCAGATAGAACCGCCCGATTAATACCTGTAGAGGTTGTTATACCTAACGGTGAGGGAAAGATTGGCAGCGGATTGCTAGCACGAGTCAATTTTGAAACCCAAGTACAAGCACGGGTACTCATACCGGAAACAGCCCTTCAGGAAAGAGGCGAAGGGGCGAGGGGGCAAAGGGGGGAGAGCAATTCTCCATCTGGGAGTTCTCAATCCCCAACAGCTAAACGTCAGGGGACAGTATTTGTGGTGGCGGAAGCGGGTGGAAAAGCGACAGTGACATCTAGAGCAGTAACACTTGGAGAAAGGGCTGATGGCAAAGTAGAAGTCTTAACCGGCTTAGAACCAGGAGATAGATTTGTGGCTCGCAGTGGCAGACCTTTAAAAGATGGAGCCGGTGTCAAACTTTCAATACTGTCGGAAAAACAATAATATAGGGCACTGCCCACCATTCTCAAAACCAACCCAGTACTCAGCACTTAGTTATGCAGCAGGTACAGCAAAGTAGTGGATTCAGTATTAGCGCCATTTCTATCCGCCAGCATATAGGCACCCTCATGCTGACGCTGGCAGTCATTGTCGTTGGCGTATTTTTTCTTACAACAATTCAAGTGGATCTGCTACCGTCAATTACCTATCCACGAATAGGTGTTCGATTAGAAGCACCAGGTATCTCGCCAGAAGTAGCAGTAGATGAAATCACCAGACCTTTAGAGGAGACCTTATCTGCAACGGAGAACGTGGTGCAAGTTTTCTCACGCACTCGCGAGGGACAGGTGAGCATTGATTTATTTTTTCAACCAGGGGGAGATATCGATCAAGCCTTAAATGATGCGACTGCTGCTTTCAACCGAGGAAGAGGACAACTACCCGATACGATTGAAGAGCCGCGCATATTTAAGTTCGATCCGTCTCAACAACCGATTTACGAATTAGCACTGACATCTTCCTCATTACAAGGTAAAGATTTACGAGTCTTTGCGGATGAAGAACTGTCTCGTGAACTTAGTGTTGTTCCGGGAGTTGCCTCGGTTGATATATCCGGTGCTGCCGAAGAAGAAGTGCGGATACTTGTTGACTTAAACCGTTTGCAAGCGTTAGGTGTTGGGTTAACTGATGTACTAAATGAACTCACAGCTCGCAATCAGGACATATCTGGTGGTCGGATTTTAGGGCAGAATACTGAACCGCTGACCCGCACCTTTGGACGATTTCAAAATGCAGATGAAATCAGCAACCTCTCGTTTGAAGTTACAAGCTCTACAAGTAGTAACAGTTCCAATAACAACAATTCCAGCAATAATTCATCTGCTACATCCGTTACGAATCCGTCACCATCCCGCCGCCGTGTATATTTACGGGATTTTGCTGAGGTTCTTGATGATACAGAAAAAGAGCGATTATTTGTTTATTTAAACCGTCAGACCGCAGTGAAAGTGTCAGTGCAAAAGCAGCCAGACGCTAACACGATCGCGGTTGTTGATGGGGTGAAACAGCGGATTGAAGAATTGCGGCAGTCAGGCTTAATTACATCGGATATGGTTTTAACGCCTACGACAGATGAATCGAGATTCATTCGCAATTCGTTAAATGATGTAATTTTTTCAGCAGTCTCTGGGGCATTGTTGGCAGCAGCAGCAGTGCTGTTATTTTTGGGGTCAATACGGCAAACATTTATTATTAGTCTGGCAATCCCGCTGTGTACTCTAGCGGCGATTGTTTTAATGAAGCTGTTCGGCTTGACTTTAAACGTATTTAGTCTGGCAGGTTTGACTTTAGGAATAGGTCAAGCCATTGATACATCAGTAGTTATTCTAGAGAACATTGCCGAAAAAACAGGTAAGACTCCCAATCAGAAGGAGAGGCGGGGGGATGGGGAGACGTGGAGAGTAGCAGATGGAGAGATAAACAAAAGCAGAAACCCCAAATTCTTTATTGAGACTGCAATTGCATCTTCACAAGAAGTTGAATCTGCTTTAGTCACCGCCACTGCTGCAAACTTGGTTTCTGTCGTGCCATTTTTGTTGATTGGTGGGTTTATCTCACTGCTATTTAATGAACTGATTCTGACGATTAGCTTTGCAGTTGCAGCCTCCCTTGTTGTCGCCGTCACAGTTGTACCGATGCTGTGTTCGCGACTGCTAGCAATTCCTTGGTCTAGTCGTGTGAATGAGTTTTGGCTGCTGCGGCAATTTAATTATCGTTTTGAAAATGTAACAAACCTCTATAGTAGGTTACTGAGTAGGGTTGTACACCATCGATTAATCGTTATTACGGCAGTTCTTATGATTTTAGGTGGTGGCAGCTTTTTTATGGGAAGTCAACTTTCGCAAGAAATATTGCCGCGCATCAACACTGGGCAAGCTAACTTAAGAGTGCAATTTCCTCCCGGTACACCCCTGGCGACTTCTCAGAAAGTGATGCAGGTTGTGGATGATATTTTAATGAAGCAACCGGAAACGGATTATGTTTTCACAACAGTAGGGGGTTTTCTCTTTGGTAGTAATACGACTGAAAATCCTTTACGCGCTAGCAGCACGATTACTCTCAAACCAGGAAAGGATGTTGAAGAGTTTGTCAAACGGGTTAACGAGGAATTTAATAAACTTAACCTAGCAGGTATTTTGCTGCGCCTCAGCCCCGGTCAGGTACGCGGTTTGATTTTAACGAATACTCCAGCTCAAGGTTCCGAGATTGACATTATTCTGCAAGGTCAGGATGAACAAAAGTTACAACAGGCAGGCAGGCAAGTGCTGCAAGCTTTGGAGGAAGGAGTAACATCTGCTAGATTTCGACCGGATGCAGATCCCCGCCAACCCGAAGTCCAAATTCGTCCTGATTGGGAAAGAGTTGCAGAAGTGGGGCTGACAGCACAAGAAATTGGTGAAACGATTCAAACAGCAATTGAGGGTTCTGTTCCTACACAAATTCAACGAGGTAACCGCTTAGTTGATGTGCGTGTGGAGTTGAATCAAGAAGCGATTGAACGACCTTCTCAATTGGAAGGATTACCACTGTTTACACAAAATAACCAACAAGTCCGCCTTTCAGATGTTGCCCGCATTGAACAAGGTCAAGCTCCAGGAGAAATTCAGCGGATCAATCAACGCCAAGTTTTTGTCATTGCAGGTAATTTAAGTGAGGGAGCCAGTCTTGGTGATGCTCTAGCAGAAGCGAATGAGGTGATGAAGAGCATTGAGTTACCAGAAGGTATTACGATTATCCCCAGTTCTGCTCAAGAAAGCAATCGACAGTTGCAAAACTCCTTGAAAACTTTGGGAGCGTTGGCAACATTTTTAATTTTCGTTGTCATGGCTGTGCAATACAATTCCCTGATTGACCCGTTAGTGATTATGTTCACCGTACCATTAGCCTTAGCTGGAGGAATTTTTGGTCTTTACGTTACCAAGACAGCAGTCGGTGCAACAGTGATCGTTGGTGCAGTTCTTCTAGTGGGTATTGTGGTGAATGCAGGGATTCTAATGGTGGAACTGGCTAACCAAATTCAGGAAGAGGAAGAGTGTACTCGTCAAGTTGCCATTCTCAAAGCAGCCCCTCAGCGTTTGCGTCCTATTATGATGACCACAGTCACCACTATCTTGGGTCTGTTTCCCCTAGCTTTGGGTATTGGTGAAGGTTCGGAGTTTCTACAGCCTTTGGGGATTGTCGTATTCTTTGGAATGGCGATCGCTACACTGCTAACACTGTTTATCATTCCCTGTTTTTATACTCTGCTGCATGATGTGCTGGATTGGAAATGGGCAAAGCCAGTGTTAATGAGCCTGCGTTGGTGGAGGAAGTCTTTCAAAATTTTCCGGTAAACAATTGGTAAAGAAAATATGTAGCAATAACAGCCGATTTCCACATTGATGGAAGTCGGTTTTTTACTTGTTAAAAAAGTAGATTTTGACACTCATGGAATTTCTGAGTTAAAAATATAGCATATATACTTAGACTGGCATTTTTGCCAGTTTTCATAACTTCTATGCTTGTCAAATCTCCCAACTCTTTAATGGCTCGATTGTTTGGGCAAATGTCTCTACGAACGATTCTAATTCTCCCCTTTGTTTTGCAAATTGTTGGTGCTGTTGGGTTGGTGGGATATCTTTCTTTTAGAAACGGTCAAAAAGCAGTAGAAGATTTAGCAACTCAGTTAATGAATGAGGTGAGTTTGAGGATTGAGCAAAATTTGAGAGCTTATTTGTACACTCCTCATGAGATTAATCACAGTAACCTCAATCTGATTAAACGAGAACTCCTAAGTATCGAAAACTTGGAGCCTTGGGAGAAATATCTATTACTTCAAGTACAACAATATCCTGATATCACTTTCATTGGTGTTGGTAATTACAAGAGTGAATATCGTTCTGGGGAAAAGCTAGAAAATGGCTCTTTCCGAGTTAACGTTGCCGATCGCTCAACCAATTATAACTTTCATTCTTACAATACTAATAAAAATGGCGATCGCACCACAGTAGCTTTAATCGTAAAACCCTTTTATTTACTACAAGAAACTTCTTATAAAGCTGCTGTACAAGCAGGTAAGCCAACCTGGAGTTCAGTTTTTATTTCATTTAATGAACCGACTTTATTAATTAGTGGAACACAGCCATTATACAACAAAGGAAAACAGGTCAAAGGAATTTTGCTTTCTACATTACGTCTAGACCGTATTGGAGAATTCTTAAATAGACTAAAAATTGGAAAATCCGGTCAAACATTTATTATAGAACGTAATGGAATATTGCTAGCAACTTCTACTCCAGAAAAACCATTTCGCAACCAAGGTAATGCCAAAAAACTTTTCTCAGTGACAGAAAGTAGTAATTTCTTGACTAGAGAAACTGCTAAATACTTATTCAGTCATTCTCAGAAACTCAAAGAAATTCAGAGCAACTGGCTATCAACTTTTGAAACAGAAGGCAAGCGACATTATGTAGAAGTTCTTCCAATTCGAGATAACAAAGGGCTAGACTGGCTAATTGTTGCGGTCGTTCCGGAAGCAGACTTTATGGAACAGATTCACGCCAACACTCGTACCACTATCCTGCTTTGTATTGCAGCTTTAATTGTGGCAACTGCTGTTGGAATTGTAACAGCAAAATGGGTAACAAAGCCTATTCTGCAATTAAACAAAGCGGCTATTGATATTGCCAAGGGTGAATGGAAAAAAACTGTCGAGATTAAACGCGCCGATGAACTAGGTTCCCTTGCCCAGTCATTTAATAGCATGGCTCATCAACTTCAAGAGTCCTTTGCCTTGCTAGAACAGCGAGTCACCGAAAGAACTGCTGAGTTAGCCGAGTCCAATCAACAACTGGAGATTGCCAGAGAAAAAGCAGAAGTTGCCAATCAAGCAAAAAGTGTCTTTATTGCTAACATGAGTCACGAATTGCGAACACCTCTCAATGCAATTTTGGGTTTTTCCCAACTCTTGACGCGCAGCCAAAGCCTGATGCCCGAACAGCAGGAAAATGTCAGCATTATTAGCCGCAGTGGAGAACACTTGCTGGCATTAATTAACCAAGTCTTAGATTTGTTTAAAATTGAAGCCGGACGCATCACCCTGAATGAAACAAACTTCGACCTCTACTGTCTATTAGACGATTTGGAAGATATGTTTCAACTGAAGTTTGATGAGAAAAGATTGCAGTTGATATTTGACTGCACGCCTAATGTTCCTCGTTACATCCGTACTGATGATATCAAGTTACGCCAAGTTTTGATTAATCTGCTGAACAATGCCTTGAAATTTACACGCGAAGGCGGCGTGACATTGCGAGTAAGAGTTGTTAATAATTCTCAACAATCAACATCCAACAGCCAGCAACTGCTTTTTGAAGTCGAAGATACTGGACCGGGCATCCCCCCAGAAGAATTAAACAGTCTCTTTGAAGCCTTCGTGCAAACCAAAATTGGCAAAGAATCTCAAGAAGGCACGGGATTGGGATTGGCTATATCACGCAAATTTGTCCAATTGATGGGCGGTGACATCACTGTCAGATCCCAAATAGGAAGTGGTAGCACCTTTAGATTTGACATCAAAATTACCTTAGTGGATGCAACTGATATCGAAAGCACGGGTTCAATCAGGCGAGTCATTGCCCTCGAACCCAATCAACCCCGTTATGGAATTTTAATTGTGGATGACAAGCCAATCAATCGCCAACTTTTAATTAAACTCCTCAACCCTCTAGGCTTTGACCTGTGGGAAGCGAGTAACGGTCAGGAGGCACTGGAAACTTGGGATACATTTTCACCTCATCTCATTTTTATGGATATGCAGATGCCTGTTATGGATGGCTACGAAGCTACAAAACAGATAAAAGCGACTATCAAAGGTCAAGCCACTGCCATTATTGCTCTGACTGCGAGTACTTTAGAAGAAGAAAAAGCAGTTGTACTGTCGGTGGGTTGTGATGATTTTATGCGTAAGCCTTTTCGGGAAGCAGAGCTTTTTGACACCATAAGCAAGCATATTGGGGTGCGTTATATTTACGAAGATGATACCGATGATAAAGGTAAAAAATCTCAATCCTTATCTTTGCAGCCCACCTTCAAAAATGAGGCTGTGGGAGATACAATTGTAGCTGCCCTTGCAATCATCCCAGTAGATTTACTGAGTAAGTTAGAAGAGGCAGCCATTCGCTCCAAAATGATGGAAATTAATAGCCTGATTGAAAGAATCAGTACTCTCAATCCAGATGGGGCGAATGCCTTGGCGATTTTGGCAGAGGATTTTGAATATTCAAAAATTGTTATGCTTGTTCAGCAAGTGAAAGACCAGGAAAAAGCATGAATTCATCCGAACAAACAATTTTAGTGGTTGATGATACTAAGGACAATTTACGGCTTTTAGCTGGAATATTAACAGATAAGGGTTACTGCGTTCGACCTGCTTTAGATGGTCAATCGGCTCTTATCAGTGCCTTTGTAGAACCTCCTGACCTCATATTACTTGATATTTTGATGCCTAACCTTAATGGTTATGAAGTCTGCCAAAAGCTCAAAGAAAACGAACAAACTAAGGACATTCCAGTGATTTTTATCAGTGCCTTAAATGAAGTGTTTGATAAGGTGAAGGCTTTTGCCGTTGGTGGGGTAGACTACATTACTAAACCGTTTCATGTGGAAGAAGTTTTAGTTCGCGTTCAAACTCATTTATCGCTACGCCATTTACAAAAGACCTTGCAAGAAAAAAATGACTATTTAACACAAACGATATACAGTTTAAAAGCTACGCAAACCCAACTTATTGAAGCTGAAAAAATGGCAGCTTTGGGTAATTTAGTAGCAGGTATAGCTCATGAAATTAGTACTCCTATTGGGACGGGAATCACAGTTGCCTCAACTTTGAAAAATGAAACAGCAGCTTTTGAAGTTGAGGTAGAAAAAGGGGGATTAAGAAAGTTGTCATTAATGGCATACTTAAGTAAAGCTAAGCGCAGCAGTCAACTTCTTTTAAGTAATTTACAAAGAGCAGGTGAACTGATACAAAGCTTTAAGCAAGTTGCCGTTGACCAAACTTACTTGGAAAAGAGAGTTTTTTATGTCAAACAGTATATTGAAGAGACTTTAGTGAGTTTAACGCCCCAACTCAGCAAAACTCAACTTTCATTAAAAGTTAGTGGAGATGATTCAATCGAAATTGATAGTTATCCTGGTGCCTTCTCTCAAATTGTAACTAATTTAGTCATGAATTCCATCAATCACGCCTATCAACCAGGGCAACACGGTCATTTATGCTTTGAACTTACGCAACAAAACAATAGACTGCTCGTTTCCTATACTGATGATGGATGTGGGATTCCACCGGAGAACCTCAGTAAAATTTTTGAACCTTTCTTTACAACTGGCAGAAGTTATGGGGGAAGTGGGCTAGGATTGCATATTGTATATAACTTGGTCACTCAAAAACTTCAGGGTACCATACGCTGTGAAAGTGGTTTGGATAAGCACTTGTCGTATCCATTTAGCACAAAATTTATCATGAATTTACCACTGAAGGTTAATTGTGAATAATATGTCCGATAAATTTATATATGGTAAACATCGCTTGTTCAATGAAAATGACGATAATAGTCTAGATTTAGAGGAAGATCTTCCCAAGCAAAAAGTCACCGACTGTTGGAAAGTGATGATTGTGGATGATGATATCTACGTTCACCAAGCAACTCAGTTAGCCTTAGAAGATTTTACATTTGAGGAAAAACCTTTAAACCTGATTTCGGCATATTCGGCTGCAGAAGCTCAACAATTGATTCAAGACAATCCGGATACAGCCTTCATTTTATTAGATGTGGTTATGGAAACCCACGATGCAGGCTTAAAGGTTGTGCAATATATTCGGGAAGTGCTGAAAAATCAGACAGTACGTATAATTTTACGCACGGCTCAACCCGGACAAGCCCCAGAAACATCAGTTATATTAAACTACGATATCAACGACTATAAAACTAAACTGGAACTCACCCAGCAAAAACTTATTACGACAACTATAATTGCTTTGCGCTCTTACCGTCAGCTTCTACAGGCTCAGCAACCTCAATCCAGCAAAACCCAAAGAAACGTCTTAGTTGTTGACGATAATCCTGCCGATTTGCGACTCTTAATCAAGACTTTATCGGATTCTGGGTATAAAGTTCGCCCAACACAGTGTGGAAATTTAGCAGTTCGCTCTGCTCAATCATTCCCACCAGATCTCATCTTACTGGATATTAATTTAAAAGACCAAAATGGTTACACGGTTTGCCAACAGCTAAAATCTGTTCGGGCAACAAGAGATATTCCCATTCTTTTTATTAGTGCTTCTAATGCAATTGTTGATAAGGTGAAAGCTTTTGAAGTTGGAGCAATAGATTATATTACAAAACCGTTTCAACCTGAAGAGATTATTGCTCGAGTTGAAACTCATTTGACAAATCAAAGGCTCAAACAACAATTAGAAGAACAAAATCGACGATTGCAGCAAGAAATTCAAATTCGGACTGCAGCAGAAGAGCGTTTGTTGATAGTAGAGCGAGCGATCGCCGCTACTTCTGATGGTATCGCCATTACGACTGGTGCTCCTGACTATGCATTGCTTTATGTTAACTCTGGGTTTGAACGAATCACAGGTTACTGTGCAGCGGAAGTTATTGGCAGAAATTGCCGCTTTTTACAGGGAGCTCAAACAGATCAACCCGCACTAGTAGAACTGCGCCAAGCCCTGGCTGATGGCAGAGACTGCCAAGTCGTACTGCAAAATTTTCGTAAAGACGGAACTGGTTTTTGGAATGAACTCAAAATTTCTCCAGTTTATGATGCCAAAGGCAACTTGAAAAACTTTATTGGAGTGCAGACGGATATCTCCGAACGCCTTGCCACTGAAAAAGCTTTAAAGACAAGTGAAGAACGCTGGGAATTAGTCTTACAGGGCACAAGGGATGGCATTTTTGACTGGAATTTAGTCACGGGTGAAACCTTTGCTTCGGCTAGGCTCCAAGAAATGTTGGGTTATGAAGAACACTCACTGCCTTGGAGCTACGAGATGTGGTGCAGTTTAGTGCATCCAGAGGATGTTGCGCGAGTGAAAATTGCTTTGGAATCCCACCTCCAACGCCAAAATTCCCAATACGCAGTTGAGTATCGCCTGCGGTGTAAAGATGGCAGCTACAAGTGGATTTTGGTACGAGGACAAGCCCTTTGGGATGACAACGGTCAACCCACGCGAATGGTAGGAACTCATCAAGATATTAGCGATCGCAAACGCACTGAAGAAGAACTTGCATTAGCAAAAGAAGCCGCCGTGCAAGCAAGCAAAGCGAAAAGTACCTTTCTTGCCAACATGAGCCACGAGTTGCGAACTCCCTTAAATGCAATACTCGGGTTTTCGCAATTAATCCTTCAAGCCCCCAATCTTTCTGCCGAACAAAAAGAAAACGTGGGTATTATTCATAGCAGTGGAGAGCATCTGCTTGCCCTCATTAACCAAATCCTTGATTTTTCTAAAATAGAAGCGGGACGAGTCACCCTTGAATCCAAAAATATTGACATCATTCACCTGATAAATGAAGTCGAACATCTGTTCCGTCTTAAAGCAAAAGAAAAGGGCTTGCAATTGATTATTGATTGCAATGCTGATGTTCCTCGATATATTTGTACAGATGAAATCAAACTGCGTCAAGTTTTGATTAACCTGCTATCCAATGCTATCAAGTTTACCGACAAAGGCAGTGTCAAACTTTCTGTGGAACTGACTTCTACATTAGAAAAAATACTCAATACCACTTACTTTCTTGTATTTTCTATTACAGATACAGGCATTGGCATTGCCTCCAATCAAATAGATAATCTTTTTCAACCTTTTGTGCAAATCTCATCAGGTCAGAAATCCCACGAAGGTACGGGATTGGGCTTATCTATTAGCCGCCAATTCGTGCAACTTATGGGCGGTGATATGACTGTAGAGAGTGAAATCGAGCGTGGTACAACCTTTAAATTTAGATTGCCAATTAATGTAGATTTAGAGGCTAACAAACCAAAAACGCAACAGTTATCCCGTCGCGCCATTGCTATAGAACCCAGTCACCCTCCCTATCGCCTCCTGATAGTGGATGACATAGATTATAATCGTCAACTCTTGATACAGATTCTTGCACCCCTCGGCTTTGAACTGAAACAAGCCAGTAACGGTCAACAAGCCATTGAAATCTGGGAAGATTGGCAACCCCACTTAATTTGGATGGATCTGCGAATGCCCGTCTTGGATGGTTACGAAGCCACTCGATACATTAGAGCTAAATCCTATGGATTGCAAAGTGCGATCGTTGCCCTGACTGCCAGTACATTACAAGATACGGAAACAGCCACTCTTGCGATGGGCTTTAACGCTTTTATCCGCAAGCCTTTGTCCGAGGAAATTATTTTGAACACGCTCCACCAGCATCTGGGAGTGCATTATATCTACGAGCAGACAACATCTGATACCACAGAACCGATGAAGTTGGCTGAAATGCCAAAACTTCAACTTCAATGGGTGAATGACATGAAGCAAGCAATTAACTGTGCTGACTTAGAGGTCATGGATAGTCTGATTGCCCAAATCAACAGCGAGAATCCTTACTTTGCCCAACTGCTTCAAGGTTATTTGAATAATTTTGAGTACAAGAAAATTATTAATATAATTACACAATTTGTTACACAGGGAGAATAATTTGCTCGCGGATGTCTGAAGTACATTAAAATCTTGCTATATTTGATACTTCAACCTCTTGCGGCTGTAAGCCCAGGATAAATTAAACACTAAATAGAAAGTATCAGGTAACGGTAATTATTACTGGATTATGAGGGTGCGTTGCCAGGAACAGTCAATGGATTTTACGGCGAACAAAAATTTAAAAGCAGAAATTTTAGTAGTAGACCATAGACTAGCTAACATTAATTGGTTAGTCAACATATTGAGAACAAATGGCTATCAAGTTGAACTGGTCAGTGATGGGTACTTAGCACTTGAAGTTGCTCAAGCAAAGATTCCCGATTTAATTCTGCTTGATACGCTCATGCCCGACCTGAACGGCTACAAGATTTGTCAGCAACTCAAAGCCTCTCCCCAAACAAGTGAAATTCCTGTCATCTTTGTAAGTAGCTGCTGTGAGGAATTAGATATAGCCAAAGCATTTCAGGTTGGAGGCGCTGATTACATCATCCAATCCTCCCAAGTCGAAGAGATTTTGGCACGAGTTCACAATCACATTTCCCAACGGTTTCTGCAAAAGATTCTTCAGCAACAAACTAAGCTACTGTATCATCAAAACCGACAACTTCAAACTGAAATTACAGAACGTCAACTTCTCCAGCAAAAACTGCTCACATCTGAGCAGAAAATGCGTGCGGTTTTAGCTGCAATGACTGATATTGTTATTGTTATTGATACTCTAGAAGGTCAACTCAGTAATATAGAAATTATACCAACCAGTACAGCAAATTTACTGGATTCTGACACCGATCTAGTCAGTCAGATAGTAGAACAATTTTTTCAAGCTGACACTGAACAGACTTGGTTGAGTTTGATTCAGCAAGCCATAGAGACCAAACGTACCGTTGACTTTGATTTCTGCCTGAGAGGATTGAAGACAGTTTGGCTGAGTGCGGCAATATCTCCAATGGATAATGACTCAGTTACTTTAGTTGCAAGGGATATCAGCGAGCGCAAACAGGCAGAAGAAGCTTTGCGAATTGCCGAGCAAAGATATCACAGTATTGTTGAAAATGCCATTGTTGGTATCTATCAATCAACTCCTGACGGACGTTACATAAGTGCTAATAGTTCGCTGGCAAAGATATACGGCTACTCTTGTCCAGAAGAACTACTCCAGGATATACGGGACATTGGTCAGCAGTTATATTTTGATTCTAACTGCCGTCAGCAATACATCGCTGCTATGGAAGCGGATGGAACTGTGGCAGGGTTTGAGTCAATAGTGTGCCGCAAAGATGGCACATCTATTTGGATTTCTGAAACTGCTCGAGCCGTTCGAGATCTCACAGGAAAGCTACTTTACTATGAAGGTATGGTCACTGAAATTACCGAACGTATGGTGGCGCAAGAAGCTCTGAAATTTCAACAAGCTCAAAGTGAAGAACTGCTACTCAATATTTTGCCTCAACCCATTGCCGAACGCCTCCAAGCAGGCGAAAGCCCAATCGCAGATCGCTGTGAGGAGGTGAGCGTCCTGTTTGCTGATTTGGTGGGGTTTACCCAGTTTTCTACCCGGAAAACTCCAGCACAAATCGTAGAATTTCTGAACCAGATTTTTTCTGAGTTTGACCAATTGGCAAAAAAACATGGCTTGGAGAAAATAAAAACAATTGGAGACGCCTATATGGTGGTGGGAGGGTTACCCACACCATTCCAGGATAGTGCTCGGAAAACTGCACAAATGGCGCTGGATATGCAGGCGTGTTTAGCTGAATTTAATAGGAAAACAACAGAGGTATTTCAACTGCGAATTGGTATTAACACGGGAGATGTGGTTGCTGGAGTGATTGGAATGAGTAAGTTTAGCTATGACTTGTGGGGAGATACAGTCAATATTGCATCCCGCATGGAATCAAATGGATTACCAGGAAAAATTCAGGTGAGTGCGGCAACCTACGAACGTTTAAAGGAGGAGTTTGAATTTGAAAAACGGGGAAAAATTACCGTCAAGGGCAAAGGAGAAATGATCGCTTACTGGCTTTTAGGAAAAGCGAAACACTTTTAACCACCTATATGAATCTAGCTGACAGTCACAATTCCAAAGCAAATATTTTGGTAGTTGATGATACACCTGCCAACTTGCGGTTATTAGTCAATGTCTTACAACAAAATGGATATAAGGCTCGACCTGTAACCGATGGCTACTCAGCGTTAGAAGTTGTTCGAGCCAGCCCACCGGATTTGATTTTGCTAGATATTCTCATGCCAGATTTATCAGGCTATGAAGTCTGTCAAAAATTGAAAGCTGACCCAAAAACGAGAGATATTCCCATCATTTTCTTAAGTGCTCTCAGTGAAGGTCTCGATAAAGCCAAAGCATTTCATGTTGGCAGCGCAGACTATATCACTAAACCATTTCAGGTAGAAGAGGTTCTGGTACGAGTGGCAAATCAACTGACCCTACGGAATTTGCAACTGCAGCTGCAACAAAAAAACCAAGAATTAAGTCAGCAAAATTCTCAATTGCAATTGCTAGTTGCAGCAACTCAAGAGATAAGTTCTGCAATTAGCATTGATTCTGCTTTAGAGAAGATTTTAGCTTTAATCTGTCAAACCATTGGTTGGGATTTTGGTGAAGCTTGGCTTGTTAATTCGGAAGGAACAGCCCTTGAGTGCAGTCAGGGTTGGTATGGTAGGTATACCAAACTGGAGAAATTTCGCTCTTGGAGCCAAACATTAACCTTTAGCCCTAATGTAGGATTACCCGGTCGAATTTGGGTTTCCAAACAACCTGAATGGGTTTTTGATGTGTCTCAAAACGAGCAAGTTTTTTACCGTCACGATATTGCTTCTCAAGTAGGGCTAAAAGCGGCTTTTGGAGTTCCAATTCTTTTTAAGGAGCAGTTTCTTGCTATTCTCGTCTTTCTTTCTCAAAATGCCATGCCAGTGGAGCCGGGATCTCTTGAGTTAGTGACAGCGATCGCGACTCAAGTTGGGTCATTGATTCAACGTAAAAAAGCGGAAGTGGCACTGCAACAAGCCAACCAAGAACTAGAACGTTTAATCAATTTAGATGGGTTGACCCAAGTTGCCAACCGCCGCCGTTTTGACCAAGTGTTAGAACTCGAGTGGTGCAGAATGCGACGGGAGCAATTGCCGTTGTCATTGATTCTTTGCGATGTCGATTATTTCAAACGCTACAACGACACCTACGGTCATATTGCCGGAGACTTCTGCTTGCAGAACGTCGCTCAAGCCATCAACCGTGCTGCCAAGCGCCCAGCCGATTTAGTTGCTCGCTACGGTGGCGAAGAGTTTGCCGTGCTTCTCCCCAATACAGTTGTTGACGGCGCAGTGCAAGTGGCACAATTCATTCAGCAACAAGTCAAACAACTCCAACTGCTTCATGACGAATCGCTTGTCAGCAAGTACGTCACTTTAAGTCTTGGAGTCAGTAGTTTGATTCCCTCCCAAGAGAACTCAAAGGAAGTGTTGTTCCAATTAGCAGATGCGGCTCTTTACAAAGCAAAAAATCGGGGCAGAAATCGTATTTGTATGGATTTTCAGTAGTCACGTCCCTTGGCTTCAATTCGGTCATCAGTCATTGGTAAAGCTTTCAGATCCGTTTACATTTTGTAATTTAGTTCTGTTTATTCCCGCCTACTTACTTAAGTTATTTAAGAGTTGTTGAAGCGAGTTGCAAAATTTTGCGATCGCGTTGGTGATAAAGAGCGTGCCTTAATAATTGCTGCTACCAACAACACGTAAGAGATTCCACCAACCACTACCAACAATCCTAAAACAAAAACCCCCAATCTTCCTGCCTGTCCCGCACTGCTGTTCCACAAACCGTGAAGTGCAGAGGCGCTCAAATAACCCATGAGCAAAATTCGCCAAGCCTGACGCGGTTTTAGGATACTCAACCCAATACAATAGCCGAACCAGCCACTCCAAGCCAAGTGACCTGCGACTTCGCCCAAGATTCGCGGAATCAACAGTTCTAATCCCGCCAACAGCCCAGCTTGTTCTCCCATTTCTCGTGCCACTTGTGCTACGGTACCGGGTACATATTGACCTAAAGTTTCAAACAGTGTAAAACCCACAGCCGAGGCGCTTCCCAGCAAAATTCCATCAAGAGGTTCCCATACACCGACACGTTCTCGCTTTGGCGAAGACAGGGCTTTACCTAAAAGATAAAATCCAATAATTGGTAAGGCTTTGAGCAATTCCTCCAACAGCCCTGCACCAAAAAAGTACCGCATAAATAGCTCTGGAAAGGAGATCGTGCTGGGATCGTCTGGCACAGTTCCTGGAAGAATCACCCGAAACACTAATATAAATAAGCTCAGTATGGGACTTGCCAGAATAACTATGGTAGAAATTATAGCCGTGATGAGTACCCACCAAGGTTTAGGTTTGCCACACAATCGATAAATAAAGTATAAAACAGCACCAGCCAGATAAGCCCCTAGTAAGATTTGATAGGTGACCCCTTGGACGAAAAACAAAAGTACCACGAATATCACCGTAATGATTCCCGGTACTAAGTAAGCTTTGTGTGTTAGGTCTTTTGGTGGTGAAAGAATGGGGAGTAATTGCGACCAGCTTGCCTCACTATCTGTATTGGGCGATGGCGACGAAGAGGATGACACTTGGGTTGTGGAAACCACTCGCTGTGGTGGTTTTACAGGTTGATGGTTGTATTGGTACTCAAAAACAAATTCCGGACCATTGGTGCCTACAGTGATGCGATCGCCACTGTGTAATTCCTGACTTCCCTGTAAAAGGTTTCCATTTAAATAAGTACCATTCGCACTATTCAAATCGCTGAGTAAGTAACTTATTTTGCCATCTGGTGTTTTGAGTGGGCGCACGGTTGCATGTCGCCGCGATACCATCCCGTATAGATTTGAACTAAGTACTATTTGACAGCTGAAATCGCGCCCAATGACCACTTCGCCCGTCGTTAAGAGCGAGTAAGAATTATTGCTATCACCGGAGATCAAACGCAGAAAAGCAATACTCATCTAGGTATATCACCTACCCACCCGTTAAGTAGTTTAAAATTGAGAAAAGTAATACTGGCAAGTATCTTACTTTCTTGCTGACACAAATGAGTTGCGTAACAACCTAGTTAGTCATACTACATTCTTCATACCATTTCTGCATAGAAAATTCCTGAAAAACACAGGAAATTTTTCCACTTTAGATTTGCCCTCTCTGAGTAAGGCGTTTGCCCAGCATGGAGGTGACAAAAAAGTTTACAAAATTTAAACAATAGTGTTTTTGAACAAAAAGCCGCCGCGCATTTAGAGTCAATGCTCCCCATAGGCGGGGTAGTTCGTATAAGAAAAATATATACTCCGTGAACTAGTGTTTAACTTGAGACCTGACTTAATAAAAATTAATACTATATCAATACAAACTTGCGAATACAGGAATTGTACTTTTTTAAGCGTCGTGTTAGAAAAGCATCTATCAAAAGCCGCCAAGCCTGCCAAGATAGTACGCAGGGCTCGACGATTTTCATAAAACTGTTAATGTTTTTACTTTGAAGAGCGACTATAGTCCAATGCAGTTTTAAATAATTTTTAATATCCTCAAAAGGTAGGATATCTTCACGGTATTTTTCATTGACTAGAGCGTAAATTTTTTCCTTCATCAATATATTTGTATCCAATCTAACTTTTAAAGAAATTTTTTGGTCAATACCACCAGACCAAATAGTACGGTAAGCAAGACACTGGTTAAGAAAAACCGCATCCCCATATTGGGCAATACGAATCCAGGAATCAATATCATCACAGCTCGTTAATCTCACATCCCATCCTCCCGTTTTCAAGAAAACCTCACGCTTACAAGCAACTTGGACGGGAGTCCCAAAGGGAACTAGCTCTAGCAACATACCGTAGTGAATGTCTGCCTGGGGGACATAATAAGCTAATCCCGGACCAACAACAGGGGTGCGGCACTGTTCAACTCCATCTATACTGACCTGAGCAGCAACGCAAGAGCAAATAACTGCATTTTCTCGCAGCGCTAGAGCCTTTGCCATTTCTTCCAAACAGTTGGGAGCTAGGTAATCATCATCATCCAAAAACTTAATCCAATCTCCACTGCAGGCAAGGACTCCGGCATTTACTGTAGCTGCATGACCTTTATTCACCTCATTGCGATGATAAATGAGGCGTGGTACATTTTCATAGGATGACAGTTCAGCGCTTAATCTTTTGAGATACTCTTGAGTGCCATCTACTGAGCAGTCATCAGCAACAACCAATTCACAAGGGATCGTCTGGTTCAGAACGGAGTGAATTGCGCGTTGCAACAATGTCAATCGGTTGTAGGTCGTGATAACGACACTGAGTTTCATAGATTCAATACTCGTGACTTAGCCCGGATGCAATCCATTTTCTACCAAGCATCGTTATACTGGGTAGGTGCTCCAACTAAAATAACTAGACTGAATGCTAGTTGTCGATTTATTATTATTGATTGTGAGTTTTTGTACGGAATATGAACGCCCAGCAGATCATCCGCTCAATAGAAGCGGAACAATTGAAATCTAATTTGCCCGAAATATTTGTGGGCGATACAGTGAGAGTCGGAGTCAAAATTAAGGAAGGCGATAAGTACCGCGTCCAGCCTTACGAGGGAGTTGTCATTTCCAAACAGAATGGCGGCATTAATGAAACGATTACAGTTCGTCGCGTATTTCAAGGTGTAGGCGTCGAGCGAGTGTTTCTGTTACATTCTCCTCGGATAGACAACATCAAAGTCCTGCGCCGTGGTAAAGTTAGGCGTGCTAAGCTATACTATCTACGCAACCGCGTAGGTAAGGCTACCCGCATTAAACAACGCTTTGACCGCGCCCTTTAGTACATACAAGAGCCAAATTTTGGGAGAAAGCTCAACAAAAAAGCGGCTAAAGCCGCTAATTTGTTTCCTCAACCAAAGTAAAATGAAAAAATAAGTCAAGCTTGTGTTATAGTAGGGAAGGTTAGATAAAATAAGTAAATAAGCAGCAGCGTGTGCGCTCTTAGTTCAGTTGGTAGAACGCAGGTCTCCAAAACCTGATGTCGGGGGTTCAAGTCCTCCAGGGCGCGCTGAAAGCTAAAAAATGCCCGAAACTAAGGCAATACCTGCTAGGTGCGGTGTGACTTAATGTTTTCGGGTATAATTTTTGTGTTTGTAGCCTTTCGCGTCAAACAAGCTGAAGCTGCTACAGAATAGAAATACCAGGCACTGTGTATGTAATGAATGGGGGAGTAAGCGACCGTGGCCAAAAAAAATGAAGCAGAAATGACGGAAACCAGCAATGGATTCAACATTCCGACTTTCTTCCAAGGACTAAGAGAAGAATTCGACAAGGTGGTTTGGCCCAGTCGGCAGCAGTTGGTAAGTGAATCAGCAGCTGTTTTGTTAATGATGGTACTCTCCGCAACCTTAATATTTCTAGTAGATAAATTTTTTACTTGGGCAGCACAACAGGTGTTCTGATGACTTATGCAAGAGACGGAGAGCGTGATGCAACGCTACAGTCAGATGATACCGCAGATTCAGCGTTAAGGACTTCGCAAGAAGCCCGCTGGTATGCAGTGCAAGTCGCTTCTGGCTGTGAGAAGCGAGTAAAGACAAACTTGGAGCAGCGCATCCAAACTTTTGATGTAGCTGATAAGGATTATAGTGCCTTTATATGTAGGCAAATGGCATTTAGATTTGAAGTTTCTCCGCAAGTTTGGTAAACAAGGTCGTCATATTATCACATCTCTGATGACTGATGTGTATGAACAATTCGATCGACTGATAGAAAAAGACGCCAACATTGGATTGATGTATACTCATCGAGCAGATCAATTACCTTTTAACTACTACGTTACTCGGGACTACGATACTTATTTACAGGATACCAAGTACGAACCTCAGCGATGCAATGTCTTTGCCTATATCAAAAACACCTACTTTTTTGTTGCCTTGTGGTATTTGAAGTTTTTGTGGAAGGGTTTTGGTATAACTGCTTTGTTATCACCGCGAAATCTTTACCACGTCTTCAAGTTGTTGAAAGCATCTGCTGAGTCTGCATTGGACGAATTGATTTTCAAATTGAAGACCAAAAATTTACCAGCTAGTAATGTCATTGCTAAAGCCAGACAAGAGTTCGAGAGTTATCAGTACAAACCTAACTTGCAGCCTTGGACACAGAAGGTGACTGAACAATCTATACAATTAAATGGGAAAAAGTTATCCGAAGTTCCAGAGCTCGTCAACCTTAAGGCTGAAGTACATTCTTAGCTTCAATGCATTAAAAAACTCATAACTAACCTTAAAGGCTAGTTTGAAAGCATCGGAAGAAATTCTTTTTCAGGACGCAAGTTCTTATTTAATCAAGAGTTACATTACTGTTCGACCGCAAACCAAGCGTTGTAGTGGTGGTGTTTTAGAGTGAGTGGTTTTTCCAAAATTTCATCTGACTCAAACACCACTATATATAACTACAAACTTTGATGAACTAAAACTTTTAGTGAGTGAAAGGGAAATGTCAATGAACAACACGCAGTCTCAAGTTTATGATGTTGTCATCATGGGTGCTGGCATAGCGGGAGTCTCTCAAGCTCGCCACCTCTTGCTCAATATTCCAAATATCAAGGTGGCGTTGATTGACCCTCGTCCAGAGGAAAGGACAGAAAAAGATTTGAAAGTTGGGGAATCAACAGTTGAAATTTCCACTCTCTTTTTCGGTAAGGAGTTGGGTCTTTACGATTACTTGATTGAGAACCATCCTCCTAAGTATGGATTAAACTATCATTGGCCCAAACAACCCGACAAAACAGAGACCATTGATGACTACTATCACGTCTGGTCCATCAAACAACCCCCGCTTGCTTCCACACTGATGAACCGTGCCAAGTTCGAGCGGGATGTCCTAAAAATGAATCAGCAGATGGGGGCTAAGTTCTACAACGGTCGTGTCGTTGATGTAGACTTAACCCCTGGTGATGCCCTCAACACTGTGAAAGTTAAAGTGGGTGATAAGTACTTAGAACTTCGTGCCAAACATATTGTTGATGCTGCAGGCCGCAAGTTTATCATTAGCCGCAAGACAGACAACGTCGTCTTTGGGCCTGAAAACCTGCACGGTCTCAACAATGGTTCAGCATGGGTACGCGTGAAAAATGTGGATCGCACTATTTTTCATAGTGGTTATGACCCGTTAAGTGCAACATGCAGCCATTACTATGCCACCAATCACATGATGGGACACGGGCATTGGGTATGGGTAATTCCGACAGATACTCAGACAATGGAATTGTCAATTGGGGTAGCCCATCATCATCAAGTTATTCCAGCTCAGAGTCTCAACACCAAGGAAAAGTTTTATGCCTTTCTAGAGGAAAATCACAATATTCTCTATCGCCTGATCGAGAGCGGAGAGGACATTGACTTCCATTACTTGCCAAGGTTGGCACATAAAAGTAAGACCTTATTTTCTCAAGACAACTGGTACGTAATTGGTGACGCTGCAGCTATCTTCGATCCTTTCTATTCCTTAGGAATGGTGATGATGACCTTTCAAATGGAAAGCGTTACGGAAATTATTCGTGGGCAGTTAGCAGGGGAGGCGGATGTAGAGAAGAAGCGGGCTGTGTATAATGCCTATAATCTTGGTTACATAGAGTCGAGCAATCATCTCCTACGTCATCATGAAAAACAACTTGGTCATGCTAGTATCATGAGCTGGCGGATGTACTTAGAAAATATGTGGTGGTTCGGAATGATAGTGCCTATGTATGTAGGCAAATGGCATTTAGATCTCAAGTTTCTCCGCAAGTTTGGCAGACAAAGTCGTGAAGTTGTCAGAAAACTCATGGTTCATGTGTACGACCAGTTTAACCAACTTGTAGAACAAAATGCTAATATTGGATTAATGTACATCCATCGCGGCGGTCAATTGCCCTTTGGTTACTACATAACCCGAGAATTCGATAGTTATCTACAGGATACTAAGTACGAACCCCAGCGGTGCAATGTGTTTGCATACATGAAAAACATCTACTTCTTTGTTGCCCTGTGGTATCTGAAGTTCCTGTGGAAGGGTTTTGGTATTACTGGCTTGTTATCACCGCGCAATCTTTACCACGTCTTCAAGTTGTTAAAAGCATCTGGTGAATGTGCATTGGACGAATTGATTTTCAAGTTTAAGACTAGAGGTCAGCCAGCTAGCAGTATCATTGCCAATGTCACAGAAGAGTTCAAGAGTTATCAGTATCAGCCTCAGTTGCAGCCTTGGACAGAGAAGGTAGCCGAACAATCCTTACAATTAAATGGGAAAAATGTACCTCAAGCTTCAGATCTAGTCACACTAGAGGTTTAACTACGCCTAAAACTAAGGCGTTAAAAAACCATTACTGACTATGGTTAAAAGAGAACAGGAAGGTTCAGGGTAGCCTGGGACTCTGTTGTTAGTCCTGTGTATTTCAGAAAAAATAAGCTGCAACAATCAACAGATTTAAAAGGCTACCATTTCTGTTCTCTCTGTAAAGTTTTGCTGGAATTCGATTTTTCTAAAACACGATCAATTTCTCTCTACTTTTTAGAGAATCTCTGAATTTTCATTAAGGAAAAAAGCTATGATGACTCAAACTAAAAATAGAATGAGCGATTTTGTCAATAAGCAACGTCAATTTTTTAGTACGGGAAGAACAAAAAATGTTGACTATCGAATTGAAAACCTGAAAAAGCTAGAGCAATCCATTGAAGAGAATAAAGAGATTATTATTAAAGCTCTAAAAACTGATTTAAGGAAACCAGGATTTGAAGCTTATTTTGAAATAATGGGAGTTTTAAGTGAAATTAAATACGCTCTCAAAAATATTAAATCTTGGACAAAACCCCAAAAGGTCGCTACTCCATTTTATCAGTTTTTATCTTCATCGCAAGTTTATACTGAACCTCTTGGTGTCGTCCTCATTATTGGCCCTTGGAATTACCCAATCAATTTGATACTCGTTCCTTTAGTAAGTGCGATCGCGGCTGGAAATTGTGCGATTTTAAAACCTTCAGAAATAGCACCTCATACCTCTGGAGTTATAGCTGAAATTATCCAAAAAACTTTTGAGCCATCTTTTATTACTGTCGTTGAAGGCGGTGTAGAAACAAGTCAAGAACTTTTGGCAGAAAAGTTCGATCATATCTTTTTTACTGGAGGAACTGGGGTTGGGAAAATTGTGATGTCAGCTGCCGCCCAAAATCTGACCCCAGTCACCCTTGAGCTTGGTGGAAAAAGCCCTTGTATTGTTGATGACAGTATCAACGTTGAATATACTGCCAAAAGAATTGTTTGGGGTAAATTCAGCAATGCAGGTCAAACTTGTACTGCTCCTGACTATCTTTTAGTAACCCGAAAAATTAAAAGAGATTTGCTGAATAGTATTAAAAAACATATACATAAATTTTATGGTGACGAGCCATCAAAAAGCCATAGCTATGCACGAATAATCAATCAAAAACATTTTTCTCGTCTTTCTGAATTCCTGAAAGATGGTGAAATTTTAGTGGGAGGAGATAGTCGTTTAGAGGAGCTTTATATTGCTCCCACTGTCATAGAGCAAGTTTCTTGGGAAGACAAGGTCATGCAAGAAGAAATTTTTGGTCCCATTCTTCCCGTTTTTGAATATGGACATCTATCGGAGGCGATTGACCTGGTTAACAAACAACCAAAACCACTCGCTCTCTACTTCTTCTCGAGTCACAAAAAAAATCAAGAGTTGGTTTTGCGAGAAACTACATCAGGTGGTGCCTGTATCAATGATACTGTCATGCATTTGACTGTTCCGGCTTTACCTTTTGGCGGAGTCGGAGCCAGTGGCTTTGGCCGTTATCACGGTAAAGCTGGCTTTGATACCTTTTCTTATCAAAGAGGAGTCTTAAACAAATCCTTTCTTTTCGATCTGAATTGGAGATATCCTCCGTATCCAGAAAAAAAGAAGCACTAACGACAAGATAAAAACTGTTTGACACACTGTTTCAAAGATATTGACAGTGCTCCTGTGGATTAACAAGTCCATCCACTAATTTAGAAGTAATGAACCTACTACTCAAAGTAGTCCTGACAATCTTTATTTGCTAAAAGGCCAAGCAATGATAACAACAGAAATCAGTCCTTATCTTAAAAAGAACTTTTCTCCTGTACAAGCGGAAATCACAGCCCATGACCTACCAGTTATCGGTGAGCTACCCCGCGATTTATCTGGAACCTTTGTCCGCAATGGTCCTAATCCCCAGTTTCCTTCCATAGGTCGTTACAACTGGATTGATGGGGACGGTATGTTGCATGGCATTGAACTTGGCAATGGCAAAGCCGTCTACCGCAATCGCTATGTGCAGACACGGGGACTTAAAATGGAGCAGACGGTCGGTCGAGCTATTTGGACGGGTCTGATGGAACCGCCACAGCTTAATAACCCTGCTAATAACCTCTTCAGTCCTTTCAAGAATACTGCCAATACTGCTTTAGTTTGGCACGCAGGTCACTTATTAGCACTTTGGGAAGGAGGTGAGCCTTATGAGATTGAGTTACCTAACTTAAACACAGTTGGTCCGTACAGTTATAACGGTCAACTCGCTTCTCCCTTTACAGCTCACCCTAAAGTTGATGCTATGACTGGAGAAATGATGTTCTTTGGGTATTCCCTGCTACAGCCACCCTATCTACGATATACCGTTGTTTCAGCCCAAGGAAAGATCGTAAGAACAGTTCCAATTGACCTTCCAATAGGGGTGATGATGCATGATTTTGCCATTACCCAAAATTATACAATCTTTATGGATCTGCCTTTAACATTTAGGTTAGAAAGGCTGCGACGTCGAGAACCAGCTTATATGTTTGAGCCTGATTCGCCAAGTCGCTTTGGTATCCTTAAGCGTTACGGAGATAGTAGCAGTATCCGCTGGTTTGAGGTTCCTACCTGCTACGTTTTACACACTCTCAATGCCTATGAAATCGGAGAGGAAGTTGTCCTGATTGCCTGTCGAGCGAATGACGCTAAGGTTTTAAACGTACCTACAAAGACCAAGCTCAATCACAATCAACAAGATAGACCTATTCTGTATCGCTGGCGGTTTAATCTTTACACAGGTGCGGTTCAGGAAGAGGCAATTGATGATATTGCATCAGAATTTCCCAGTCTGAATCAGCAATGGGTAGGAAAATCAAACCGATATGGCTATTCCGCAAAAATGGTACCGGGGCAGACACCCCTTTTTACTTTTGACGGATTGCTCAAGTATGACTTCACGAGTGGTTGCACCCAGTTGCACGAATGGGGACCTGGTCGCTACGGAGGAGAGGCAGTATTTGTCCCCCAGCTTGATAGTACTGCCGAGGACGACGGTTGGTTGCTCACTTTCGTCTACGACGCGGCGAAAAATACCTCTGAATTGGTAGTTGTAAGTGCCCAGGATCTGACAGATCAACCCGTAGCCCGCATTCTCCTCCCGCAGCGAGTTCCTTACGGTTTTCATGGAACTTGGATTTCACAGAAGTTTTGAATTGGTAGTGCTCGTTGACTAACAACGCACCTACACTGCCATTTTTCAGGGGTTTAAAATTCCCCATCGAAAAATTAAGGAAGCAGATTATGAGAAAGGTGTATGATGTTATTATTGTTGGCACAGGACCTGCGGGGGCAACTGCGGCGAATTTGCTAGCACGCAAGGGATTGGCTGTACTTATGGTTGACCGAGGTACTCAACAAATTCTCCAACTCCCAGAAACATTTTATGGAATAAGTTATGACCTGCTGGTACGGCTCAACGTTGAGAAAAAGATTCAGATAGCTGTTGATGCCCCACAGAACATTCGTCTTATTTCAGCAAATGATGGTTTCAATTACCAAATAGAAATTGAGCCGAAAAGGCTACATGGTAGTTATTACGGGATGGGTTTAAACCGAGCAGCCTTTGAGCAAGTGTTGATCGAAAGTGCTGTGAATTCTGGTACCATGTATTTGCCGACAACGGTCGTGGAAGATTTTATTTTCACCGATGACCAGCTCAGTGGTGTTAAGTGCCACAATAGTAATGGATACAATGAAGAGTATGGGGCGAAGGTGGTTATTGATGCAAGAGGTAATCTTACACCATTGGCACATCGTTTAGGTTTAAGAGCCGAAGGGAAAAAACCGGATGAGCAACGTATTGCGGTTTTTTCCTATTTCGTTGGACATAGGTTGAGCGAATTGATTCCCAGTAACGGAATTTTGGTGATTACTCTAGATGGTGGCTACGTCTTGGTTACAGCCCTTCCGGATAACCGAGTCAGTGTGATGGTCGTTCTATTGGAACAGAAGGCTAAAAGTGGTGCTATGAATTTGGAAAAGGTATTTCAGGAAGCCGTCGATTGTTGGGAACCGCTTTCTCAAGCTATCCAGGCAGCTCAAAAAGTCATGCCGACGCAACCCGTTATGAACTATAACTGGGAATATGACAGGTTTTCTGGGAACGGATTTTTGATTGCTGGAGATGCAGTAGCGTTTCTTGACCCCTTCTTTTGCAATGGTGTAGCCATCGGGATGAATGCTGGGGAAATTGCTGCTGATTTTGTCATTCAAGGTTTAGCTCTGGGTAATCGCTTGGATGGCACGGAACATCTATCTAATTACGATCGGCAAATTCGCGCTCTCATACACAAGTGGGAGCGAGTCTGGGGGATTGAAAAGCTTAGTTTATGCAGTCTTGGATTGTTGAAGCAGACGATCGGGTTACTGGGTCAACTCTCTTTTCTCAAACTGGGCGCAGTCAATGAAGAACCAAAGCGAAACAGCCCTCTTTTTGCTCTTAAAGCTTGAGGAAATAAAGCGTTCCGGTTAAAACAGGGCTTAAGGCTTTTTCATCCTAAAATCAACTGCTCAAAAAGGAAAATCACGATGAAACAGGATTCTGTGCACACAAGATTCAATGACGAGCAAACTTTACCAGTAAATATTTGGGCTGCACGTGGGATGAGCGCGATCGCTCCGAGTGTGCAGCAGCGACTTCGACAGATCCGTGGCAGTTTGATTCAGGGCTTTCAGGCAGCCCTCGCCACAGATGAACTAGAGGCGATTGTTCCGAAATTGAATGGAATTGAAGATGAGTTGCGCGGATTTGCCTTCGAGGGGGTAGGCATGGGTCTTACCCAAAGAGATCTGATTGCACCGAGCAAGCAGAATCGAGTGGAGGCTTTTGTCGCAGGTCCGGGAGCAGGTTATGAGCACTTTGTATATGTGGGGGTGGGTTTGATGCTAGGCAAGACTCCGGTGCCTGTCGAGCCTTACGTATCACAACTTAACCCAACAAAGGTTTGGTTCGTAATTGATGGCTATGGCTTCCAACACGGTTTATCCCACTGGCAAAAATATCTTGATGGCTTAGCCATGCCGGAGCATCTTTCTGGCTATGCAAGCCGTGTCTTCGACCAAGGTATGGGTCGCAGCATTTGGTTTGTGGACGGTGCTGATGCCACTCGTATATCACAGACCATCGGAGCTTTCCCGCCCATAAGGCAGGCAGACCTGTGGGGTGGTATTGGTTTTGTCTGCACTTATTCCGGTGGTGTGGAACGTGCTACCTTAGAGGCATTGAGGACAGCCGCAGGATCTTATGAATTTCAGTTGGCTCAGGGAGCAGCTTTCGCCGCCAAGTCCCGTCAACGAATTGGTAGCTATTCCGCATATACAGAACTCGCTTGCGAGGTTCTCTGGGGAATGGGAGCTGCGGCAGTCACTAAGAAGCAAGACTTGGCTCTTCAAAACCTCCAGACTAACCGAGCAACACCAGATCGAGAAGTTTGGCAGCATTACCGAGCGTATGTTCTGATGCCGAGCACAATTGCTTCACCAGCTTAGTAGCTTCACTGTTCATTTTTATCTGCAATTGACTGACTCTCAACTCTAGCTTCACGCGTAACTACTTAAAAGAATTTACTGCTCAAAAAGGAGAATCAAGATGCAAGACGACTCTTGGCAGCTAAAAATAAATACTGTGATGACGCTTTTGAAGGATATGTGGACGCAACGTGGGGTTCGAACCGATGATGAAAAAATGCAACAGCGTTTTTTTCAAGTTACCAATGCCATGTGGCAAACCCATCAAGCAGCGCTTGCAACTGACGAACCACAGGTGCTTGTTAACAAGTTAAATTCAATTGAAGCTGAGTTGTTCGGATTCGCCTTAGAGGGGATAGGCATAGGTCTTTCCCAGCAAGATCTGGTCTCACCCAGCAAGCAGAATCGCGTGGAGACCTTTGTGGCAGGTGGTAGCACAGCTTATCAGACCATGGTTTATTTGGGAGTGGGTTTGATGCTGGGTAAGAGTCGGCTACCTATTGAGCGGTATTTAAAACCAAGCGATCCTGTGAAAGTTTGGCCCGTCATTGATGGCTATGGATTTCAACACGGTATGTTCCACTGGTCTGAGTTTCTTGATGCCACAGCAACACCTCCCGAGCAATTTTCTGGCTACACTCGCCACATCTTTGACCAGGGTTTGGGTCGCAGTATTTGGATGGTGAACTGTGCTGATGTCACTCGTATCTCACAGACGATTGCAGCTTTTCCGTCTACAAGACAAGCCGATCTTTGGGGTGGCGTTGGTTATGCCTGTGCCTCAATTGGTGGTGCGGAACGTGCAACCTTAGAAGCCCTAGGAACTGCAGCTGGCCCTTATCGGTTTGCATTGGCACGTTCCGCAGCTTGCGCCGCCAAATTCCGTCATTTACTCGGCAATTCAGCTGGCTACACGAAAATGGCTAGTGAGGTTCTTAGCGGTATGGACACTGCTGCACCAGACGAGATTATAAATCAGGCTCCAACAAACTTTCCCGCTAACCCAGCAGTATCGGATTCGGAAGTATGGCAGTTCTACCGGGTGTATTTAGTAACAAGTGATTTGCCTGCTGTTGCCAAAGTTTCTTAAGGACGTACTTGCACTCAAAAGTTAATTTAGGGCTTGTGCAGACCCAGGAGCGATTTCTTCCCTTGCGCTCTTTTATCAATCCCCCTAAAAAAGGAGAAACATATTGCCCCATTTTTAGGGTTTAGGCATCTCTTGCATAAACTTTGTAAGTAAATAGAAATTCAAGGAGAAACGGATGACAACTGTTGATTCCATAACAACTGTTAATTTCACAGGAACCTGCGTTCTTGTGTCTTCAGAGAAGTCCTTCGAGCAAGTCACGAGTGCGATCGAGGCAATGGCCAGTCAAGCCGATAATATGCTCCTCAGACAGCTTAAGAGGTTAGACACAAACAAATCTTTTGAGCAGGTCAAAAGTGCAGTTGAGTCCATGCTTGGTCCTAGCGGCTTCACAATTTTAGTAGATTTTGAACTGGGGGGACTGCTGACATCCCAAGGAGGCAAGCGCAATAAGTCCAAGCTCTATATCATAGGAAATCCTTTAATAGCTAACCAAATGTTTGAACATAATCCTGCGGTTGGTCTTTACGTCCCATTGCGACTGTTTGTGTACGAAGACTTTGATGGCAAGACCCGTGTGACTTATGACAAGCCGTCATCGCTACTAGGCCAATTCCAGAACGATGAGATATTGAAGGTGGCGCAAATGCTCGACCGTCAGCTTGAAAATTTAGCAACGATGGCTGTATAAAATCTACGTTGTCTGTTGTATTGCAAACACTATTTATAAAGCATCAATTATGCCTCAAATAACTGTACGGCAAATGAATTTTGATTTTCCCGAGCAGATTGAGCGGTACTGGTACGGGAACAGCCCCTTCAAAACACACTTTTTCAACAGCATCACCCTTTTGTTTCCCGATGGCGAACAATTCATGCTTCGGACTATAAAACGACAGCTCAAGCAGATTGACAATCCCCAGCTTAAACAAGAAGCTTCAGCGTTTGTTGGACAGGAAGCACAGCACGCTGTTCAGCATGAGAAATTTTGGAATAACCTACGCCAGCAAGGTTATAAGTTCGACACATATCTTCGCTTTCTGCGGTTTATTCTTTTTAATATTTGTGACAATCGATTGAGTATCAAATTGAAGCTAGCTATGATTGCAGGAGTTGAGCATTTTACAAATGTTATAGCTGAGCTTACCTTGAAAGGGGAACTATTTGCAGAAGCAGACCCGAAGTTGAAGGAGCTTTTCGAGTGGCATTCTGCTGAAGAGATTGAGCATAAAACAGTCGCTTATGATGTTCTTGAAAGTGTCACAAGAAGTTACCCAATTCGCCTGCTAGGTATACTTATGGCCTATACCTTTGTTTTTGGGTTCGTTAACCTGGGATTGATTCTGATGTTGTATCAGGACAAAAAGCTTCTGAATATTAGGGTGTGGAAGGAAATGGTACAGTTCTTATTTACCAAAGAAAAATTTTTCTTCAAAGTAATCTTGGACTCACTTGAATACTTCAGAAAAAACTTTCATCCTTCACAAAGAGACAATCTGTTTTTAGTCAAGAAAGTTATTGGCTAAACAAGCCGAATTCCACCACCGAGCATTTACTTTTACTTACCATACAACACCAAGCTTTTTATCTGGGTAAGACTGTTACTACTGATAATTCAACACCGATTACCCCGATAGTTAGGATGGCGATAATTTTGTACTAATCTAGGAAAGCAGTTATGACCCTTGTTCAACTGTTTGATGTCGCTACTCTCTTTGTCTTGCCCTTTTGGGCGCTGATGATTCTGTTGCCAAACTGGAGAGTCACACGACGGGTAATGGAATCATATGTCCCCTTTGTGGCTTTGGCAGCACTGTATGTGTACTTGTTCGTTAGCAGCATCACACCGGAAACTCAAGCCTTATTCACTCCAAGGCTGGCGAACATTGCCCGATTATTTGCGGATGAAAGGGCTGTAGCAACTGGATGGGTTCATTTTGTGGTAGTGGATTTGTTTGTTGGTCGCTGGATTTATTGGGAAGGGCAGCGAACGGGTGTTTGGACAGCTCACTCACTTGCCGTGTGTTTGTTTGCAGGTCCCTTCGGGTTGCTGTCACACACCTTGACTCGCTGGATTAGCCAAAGGTTTTTCCCTCGTTTTGATAGCGAAGCGGCGACTGTAGTAGATCGGGTTGCGCCGTCAAGCGGCACGTTCTCAGCATAGGCGAATACAGGGGGCAATGGTATTGTCAACTGATTATGACGGGGCAACAAAAAGAGCTATGATACTTGCTTGAAAAAAGTAAAACACAGAGGTTCTGGAACGAAAACCAATCCTCCTGTTTTCCTAATCCTTACCACTGCATAGCCTTAACCGAACCGTATTGGTTTATAAATAGCCTCTGAAACCGAATAACTATTCATTAATTACTAGAAGAACTCATGATTTTCTAGTATTATTACTGCTTGGCAAAAGTAATCTTCCTTAACATATCACAAAAATGAAACGTCGTTCTTTTCTTAAAAATGCTGCTTGTTTCTCCACTGGTCTAATTACCACATTCGGCTATTCTCGTCTAGTCAAAGCCAACGATCGCTTTGTTACTGCTGTTATTATTGGTAGTGGTTTTGGCGGTGCTGTCGCAGCATTGCGCTTGGGACAAGCTGGAATTGATACAGTTGTGTTAGAGCGCGGAAGACGTTGGCCAATTACGTCTGCACAAAATACATTTGCCACTCAGCGTCAACCGGATGGTCGAGCAGCCTGGTTGAGTACAACAACCTTTGAAGGAGCGCCTGTTGATAAATTTACAGGGGTTCTAGAGACTAAATCTGAAAATGGGATTACTGTTTTATGCGGTGCTGGAGTAGGAGGTAGCTCCTTGTCGTACTTTTGTGCAACCCTTCAACCAACGCGGGACTTATTTTATAAAACTTTTCCTCGTGCAATTAATTATGAGGAATTGGATCGGGTTTATTTTCCTCGCGTTCGATCTATCCTTAAACCTTCTAAACATCCCTCAGACATTTTAAATAGCAGCTACTATCAATCATCACGAGCTTTTCTCGAACAGATAAAGAATACAGGATTACCTTACTTTGAGAATGATTTGAATGTTAATTGGGATATTGTACGTCAGGAAATAGCTGGGACTAGGGAGCCTTCTCTCATCATTGGCGATTTATTTTTCGGTTCTAATAGTGGAGCTAAAAACAGCTTGGATCGTAACTATCTGGCCCAAGCGGAACAAAGCGGATTTGTAGAGATTCTGCCCTTACATGTCGCCAAAGACATTTCCGAAGTTGGTGGTGAAGGATATCGGGTTTATTACGAGCAAATTACTGAGACTGGAGAAGTAGTAGTTAGCGGGTCGATCACCTGTCGTTATCTATTTTTGGCTGCAGGTTCAATGGGAACCTCCGCACTTTTAGTGAAGGCAAAGGAAAAAGGTACCCTGCCTCGATTAAATGAGCAGATCGGCAAGGGCTGGGCTCAAAACGGAGACAGTTTTAGTACCCGTTTTGGTTTACCGCCCAACAATTTTAGACAGGGTGGACCAGCTTATGCCTACTCAGTGACTCATTTTGACAATCCTCTAGCACCAATTACTCTCACTGGAAGCCCCGACTGGGATGCTCCTGAGGGGACTGATGCTCTATTAAGCGAGGGAATTCCGTTGGCTAGAGGGAACTTTAAGTATAATGCAGCTAAGGACTCGGTAGAGCTAGATTGGCCTGCAAATAGCTCAGAAACTCAAGTAATTCTAGAGGCTAGTAAGCTAACTCATGCCATCCTTGACAAGAGCAACACAGATTCTACTTACCAACCTAGAACAGAGATTAATGATTCCGTGACAGCTCATCCTTTAGGTGGAGCCGTCATTGGAAATGCATGTGATTTGTATGGGCGTGTCAAAGGTTATCAGGGGCTTTATGTCATTGATGGTGCGCTTATCCCTGGTGCAACAGGATGTGTTGCACCATCTCTCACAATCGCTGCCTTGGCGGAGCGGAATATAGAACGCATACTAGAAAGAGACATTTTTGACCAATAACCCAATGACGAGCAAGCCCCATGCTTGAAAGCGAATGGCACGAAGAAAAGGCAGAGGGATCGAGGCTTGTGGCAGAAGGATGCAGAGGAATATGGTTTTAAGTTTATTAGGACTTGCCACCATAATTTTTTGCATTTCTTCAACTTCATTGCTGGCAGGAGTGAATAGGTGGTTGTCTGCATATAATCTCAGGACTAGATAACGTTTCCAGGTACTCTGGCGCTCGAGCGCGAATCGTAGAAACTTTTGTCTAGGTCAAGCTCAAAAAAACTAGCAATTCTTAAGAAAAATAATTGCTATAAACGATTGGGCAACCACGAAACTTCAATTTGCCGTACCGATGTTATTTTACCATAACTAGCTTTTGCTTTTTTATACTGGTTTCGCTTACTTTCCAGAATCCACCAAATCCAAGCCTTGCTGAGCAAAGCAGCGACATGCTTCCAAAATTTCTTCAGAGGTCTCCTTACTGGGCATTGCACGCGCTAGCAATATTCCTCCAGCCATTAAAGATAAAGTTGCCCACGCTCTCTGACGCTGCGTAATATCTTGAGATGTTGGCATATCTGTCTCTATTTCGTCGATTGCCTGACAAAGGAGCTGCTCATAAAGTTCCTTTACGACATTGTCTGCTCTAGCAACATCTGCAGAGAGACTAGGCAGAACACAACCTTCCGCCACGTTCTGACAGTGTTGAGAACTTAAATAATGCTCAATCACCTTGCTATCGAATCGATTCTGTTGATTCTTCGTTCGATGTTGTAAGAAAAGCACGTTCAACCTTTCCAGACCAGTCCTAACAACTTCAAGCAGTAAGTCAGTTTTAGATAAAAACTGAGAGTAAAAGGCTCCGGATGTTAATCCAGCTTCCGCCATAATACTGTCTATGCCGATTCCATGAAAGCCTTTCAACTGCATACATCGTCCTGCCGCTCTCACGATTGCTTCACGAACTCTCTGTTTGTGCTCTGGTTTATACCGCATGGTTGACATCCTCCCGATCTTGATTATAAGATAACGATAGTTACTATAACGATCGTTATTCTATGTGAACTAAAGCAGGTGCTTCAAGTCGCCAATCCGCCAAACCCAATTCCTGGTGTTTGCTTTCGTCTTAGCACAGCATGAAAACTGCTATTTCACTAGAAAACGTTTAATCAGAGAAGAGGAAATTATGATGAGATTCCAAGATCGAGTCGTTTTGATCACAGGCGGAAATAGTGGAATCGGACTTGCAAGCGCAAAACGATTTGCACAGGAAGGTGCCAAAGTCCTTATTACTGGTCGAGATGAAGGAAAGCTTGAGAAAGCCGCGCAAGAGATCGGAAACGGAACGAGCTTTTATAGAACAGATGTGGCTCGAATCGAAGAACTGGATCGTCTTTTTTCTCAGGTGAAGGGCGAGCACGGGCGAATTGATGCTTTGTTTGCAAATGCCGGTAGCGCGTTCTTTGCGCCAACGGATCACTTCAGTTCAGCCGATTTTGACGCTTTGATCAATACCAATTTCAAGGGTGTCTTTTTCACAATTCAAAAAGCGCTGCCACTCATGCAAAGTGGAGCAAGCGTCGTGGTTAACGCTTCCGTGGGTAGTTCCAAGGGGATTCCAAATGCAAGCGTCTATAACGCGACCAAGGCCGCAATTCGCTCTCTGGTCCGTAGCTTCACGGCTGAACATATCGCCAAGGGCCTTCGATTTAATGTCGTAAGCCCAGGACCGATTGAAACACCCATCATTGAACGGACGGAGGGACTACCTAGCGATTTGTCAGCGTGGAGGGAGCAACTGGCTTCCATGATTCCCATGAAGCGTTTGGGAACATCTGAAGAAGTCGCAGCCGCAGTGGCATTTCTCGCCTCTGACGAAGCCTCTTATATTTCAGGCGTTGAGCTCTTTGTGGACGGGGCAATGACCCAAGTCTAAACAGCCTCAAAGGCTTCGCCGTGAGCAAGCTAAAGGGGGGATAACAAAGGGCAGACTTCGTAGGAAGGATGAAACAAGTCGTGATGAAGAGTTTTGGTGGACTGGAGGTTCTGGGTATTGGCGAAGTGGAAATCCCAGAACCCACTCCAGGAGAAGTTTTAATTCGCATGGAGGCAAGTGGTATCAATTGAGCAGATACCATGAGGTGTTAGCTTCGAGTAATGAGCATTGTAGGTGGGCTCTCCTGCCCCGGCAAGTGATTGCTCTGGTCACCCTCAGAAGGGTCGGCTAAAATCCTCATTATTTCATAAACTTACAAAAGTTCTCGGTCTACTGACATTCGATGCAATCGCTTGATAGTGGAATTATGAGCACAACCATCGCCACCTTTTCTCTTTGTACACATATTTCTTTTTTGCTCAAGTCTTATTTAAATGCGTTTGCCCTGCATCAACAACTAATTATCTTGCAAAAATAGGTACCAGTAAGTGATATCAATACTAATGTCGCCTAATTTTCTGTAATAAACATCAGCATTGATGTTAAGTTAACAATACCGGAGAGAGTTACAAAGTCGATAAAAATGCAGCAACCCTAATGTGTCTAATGCATTCATAGTATCAGCATCCAAGAAGGAGAAGGGAATGGGAACCCTAACTGGATCGGGAACGCACGTCGTAGTATCTTCAAACAAGTCCTTTGAGCAGGTCGCAGAAGCGATCGAGTCGATAGCGATGGCGGGTAAGATGGATTTGGAGGTCGTTGAACAAATTGTCTTGGCCAGCAAGTCGTGGGATGAGTTCCGGGAGGCGATCGCGTCAAAGATCGGAAGTAGTGGCTTGATGACCTTTACAAAGATCGATCATGGTAGTCTTATGTCCCTGGCTTCCCAGGGCGTCAAGGCCAAGCTCTATGTGATTGGAAACCCCCTAATTGCCAAACAAATGCTGGAACAAAATTTAGGGGTCGGGCTTTACGTACCGTTACGACTGTTTGTGTACGAAGACCAGGAGGGAAGGACTCAAATCACCTACGACAAGCCATCGTCTCTTCTAAAGGAATTCCAAAATGAGAAAATTTCGGCAGTCGCGCAAATGCTCGATCGTAAGCTTGAAGAACTAGCGATCGCAGCAGCTGGCGTTGCAGAATAGAAATATCAGTAAATCACAAAGTTTTTTAGAAGCTTTACCACATAAGCATTCTAACTAAACAGCCGTTTCCCAAGAAACTACCTTTTCATCAGTATTTCAGCCGATCGCCTGATTCATATTTTGGTTCAGCAACGCCCAGCAGCAGTATTGTGAGGTTAACTGAGGGGTGAGCCGATACGCGTTCGTGTTCTGCCGAGCGGGCTTCCAGCCCAATACAACTTTGCCATCGGCGAAGCCTTTAATCGCTCACTCCACAGTTTTCAGGTTCTTCCCTCTCTTTTGCCTAAACCTTACACATGAATCCTGACATTTTTGGAGGAGTTATTTATGAAGATTTCGGCACTAATTCAAGGTTTATCTATAACTGCAGTTTTGTTAATAGCTGCTTCCCCTGCTTATGGAGCGAGGATATTTATAACCACACCAGAAGCACAATTGGACGATGACCCCGTTTTAGACGTAGCAGGTCGTCCTGGTAACACTATTAGTTGGTCAGGATTTTTTGATACTACTGGTCTAACCGCTCCTCTACAGTCCATAACCACGTACACAAGTCGCTCAAATGAGATTGCAGGGTTTGAGATTAACCCTGCTGATGATGATGCATTGTTTTTTCCTACTTTACAAGAGCCGACAACCCTAGATCCGAATACGGGTTTAACCACCTTAGTAGCAACTCGTAGTGGTCCTCCAGGGTTACCCCCAAACTATATCCATAAGATAGTAGATGTCACTGCAACCTTAAGCGATCAACTCAACAATGATGGAGAAGTCGATTATAGGATTGGCGTATTATCTGCAATTGATGTAAACGGCACAGATGTCACGGATCAATTCGAGGTCGTAACCCAGGAGTTTGAGTACCAGCCAGCTACAGTTTCTGAACCCTCAACAATTTTTAGCTTAGTTCTAGCTCTAGGATTTGGAGTCTTTTTAAGAAAGCAAAATAAGAAACTGCTATACCAGGAGGATGTTTGAAAAGTCGATTGGGGGGTAAAAATGCTCTCAAGGTATAAGTATAAGCTGTAAATACGTAGTACAGCACCATTAAGAGCATGAGTAAATTATACCCTAGTAACCTGACGTCAGAGCAATGGGAAGTGCTAGCGTCGTTGATTCCGCAAGCTTTACCGCGTGGTCGTCCCCGCCAAGTTGACATCCGGGAGGTTCTTAACGCCATTTTTTATGTCCTGTGTGAAGGATGCCGATAGCGTGCCTTACCAGGCGACTTCTCAAACTGGCAATAGGTGATACATATTTTCGCAACTGGCGCATAGACAGGACGTGGGTAAAGGTACATGACCGTCTGCGGGAGTGGACGAGGGTTGATAGTGACCGTGAGCCAAGCCCATCCGAGGCAATTGTGGATAGCGAAAGCGTGAAAAGCGCAGCAATGGTATCCAAGGCTGTGGGCTAAGACGTCGTTAAACAGGTGACTGACTTATCCAAACAAATGGACAGCCCTCGTACACACTCGTTAATCTGTCGTCGCTTTAGGCGATTTGGGGCGTGACGTCGTCAAAACGGCGACCAACGCTTTGAGCGGGATAGACATTCCGCTCAACAATGCCGCCGCATTCCCTTTATCCGGCTCCATTGCCACATCGTGGTCGCGCTCATATCAGGTTGCAAGCATTATAATAGTGCGCTTGTTGTCTGGCATGGGCTTTGTGTCGGTTCTGAGTTGTGGTTTTGGTAGACAACAACTTTACTACACAAAGCCCTCTTTATATTTGGCGAAGGTATTGAAATAACGCTGGGTATATTTACTTCTGTATGTTCGCTCGTGATTGAAGGGTGAGAGAAATTAATGCCTGATTGTCCAAGGAAACAACTTGATTCCAGCAATCCTCATAATGAAAAATGATTGTCAATATGAGGAAGCCGAAAACTTTTGCGATCGCGCGGGCAAAGCCATCACGAACCATTATTAGGAGGAACAGTCGCATGACTGCCACGATGAAAGCAGTTCGTTTATATCGCTATGGTGGGCCAGAGGTTCTCCAGATCGAGGACGTTCCAGTTCCTCAGCCCCAGGCAGGTGAAGTACTCGTCAAGGTCGCAGCTTCTGGCGTCAACTATGCCGACACCATGCGGCGATGGAACAGGTATCCGGAGCCGACACCCCTGCCCTACACGCTAGGAGGGGAAGTCGCTGGGACGGTTGAGGCGTTAGGCGAGGGCGTCGGAACCGTGAGTGTAGGCACTTCCGTATTGGCAGCAATGCCTGCAGGCGGCGGCTACGCCCAATACGTGACAGTACCTGCCGGACATCTCATACCGCTCCCGCCCCAGCTTGACCCGGTGCGGGCTACAGCAGTTCTCGTGCAGGGGCTGAGCGCGCACCTCCTGTTGAAGGCGTCGGCCCGACTGCAATCAGGGGAGAGCGTCTTGGTGCAAGCGGCGGCGGGCGGCGTTGGCATCCTCGCCGTGCAACTCGCCAAGCGGATAGGCGCGGGACGCGTGATCGCGGCAGCTAGCTCATCCGCGAAGTTGGAACTGGCCCGGTCCTTGGGGGCGGATGCCGGCGTCAACTACATGCATGACGACTGGCCGCAGCAGGTTCTCGACGCGAACGGGGGCCGTGGGGTTGATGTCATCTTGGAGATGGTTGGAGGGACGGTTTTCGAGCGGAACTTCGACTGCCTAGCACCGTTCGGACGCGTGGTCGTCTTCGGGCTCGCGAGCGGTCAGCCGACCTCCCTCGACCCGCAAAGGCTATTGGGGCAGTGTCAATCGATCGTAGGCTTCTACCTCGGTCAGTTCTTCGCCCAACCTGGACTTATCCAGTCTAGCCTAGGTGAACTGATGGAAGAAATCACCACTGGTCGCTTGACGCTTCACGTCGGGCAGGTCTTCCCCCTCTCTAAGGTTGCTGAGGCTCACCGCCTGCTCGAAGACCGCCAGACTACTGGTAAAGTTGTCTTGCAGCCGTGGGCGGATACATAAGGACGTTTGCGTGGGTTAGGCAAAATAACTACATTCTGATAGCAATATCAATGGAGAATTATGCTCAAAGTACTGATTACGGGATGTTCTAAAGGAATTGGGCACATGACTGCTCAGGAGTTCGCCAAGCGGGGCTACGAGGTGATCGCGACAGCACGAGATTCCAAAACACTTGAGGGTCTAAACGTAGCGAGACGCCTTGCCCTGGATGTGACAGACGACAGCTCGGTCGCTGCGGCGAAGGAGGCTGTCGGCGACATCGACGTGCTCATCAACAACGCGGGCATTATCGCGGTAGGTCCAGTGGAGGCTGTTCCAATTGGGGAAGCAAAGCATCTGTACGAAACTAACGTCTTCGGAACCCTTCGTATGGTTCAAGCATTTGTACCTTCAATGCGTAAGCGCGGTCACGGTACCGTAGTCAACCTGTCATCGATCGTGGAAGGATCACAATGCCGCTCACCGGAATCTATGCCTCAACGAAATGGGCGATCGAAGCTTTGAGTGATGCGCTTCGTTTTGAGGTTAGCCACTTTGGCGTTCGGGTTATTGTGATTGAGCCCGGGCCGACGGCAACGGGAGCTCTAGATGCACCAAAAGCGTTTTTCGGAGACGGGGCATATGAACCGCTTACCGCACATCTTGACTTCCAGTCAGAGATGCTCTCCCCCGAAGATGTGGCACAAACGATTGTCGATGCAGTGGAGTCTGAGGACAAGAAGTTCCGGTGGCCGGTGGGCGAAGGGGCGCAGCAACTGCTAAGCACACGCGCCACTATGGATGATGCGACCTTCGAGCAAGCGCTACGGTCTTTCATCGGGAGCAGATGGTAGGGTGAGCAAGCTTGGGCGAGAGTTTACCTTGGCTGCTCCTTGTACGAAAACGCACCCTCGACACTCGCTCTGCACTGAAGCAATGCAAGGCGGGATGTGTGTCAATATCATACAACCGCTCCCCCAAAAATGATGTTTTGTACCACGATTTCCAGGATTTTTTTAAGTAATATTACTTATTGATAAAGCGCTATAACCTAAAATTGTCACGAATGCAGATGCCAGTTTTTCGCTGGTCTTCAACTCGGTAAATAGGGGTTGTGTCGCCAAAATTTAAAAAAAATGGAAAAATATAGCTCATTAAATGGTGATGTTTATGCTTAATAATAAGTTCTATAATCGTCGTCGTTTTCTTCAAACTGCTGGTCTATTTTCCGCTGGTTTGATGACTTCAATAGTCAGCCCTAATCGGACTAGTGCTCAGGATGAGTCTGTAGAAGCTGTTGTTATTGGTAGTGGCTTTGGTGGCGCTGTTGCAGCTTTACGTTTGGGGCAAGCTGGTATCGATACGTTGATTATAGAACGAGGTCGTCGTTGGCCTATTACATCTGCCCAAAATACTTTTGCTACTTACCGTAATCCTGATGGTCGAGCTGCTTGGCTCAGCCCAAAAACAGTGCTATTTGACGAAGTCCCTATAGACGTGTACACAGGAGTTTTAGAGCGTAAAAATGAAAATGGAGTTTCTGTTTACTGTGGTGCTGGAGTCGGAGGTGGCTCGCTGGTTTATAACGGTGTTATTTACCAACCTCCCCGCGAACTTTTCTATCAGGTCTTTCCTAGAGAAATTGACTATGACGAGATGGATAGAGTTTATTACCCTCGCGTTCATTCCATCATACAGCCAGCACCAATTCCTCAAGATATCTTGGCTACTGATTACTATTTATCCACTAGGCTCTTTCTTCAGCAAGCGGCAGTTGCCGGATTACCCAGCCGTTTGCTAGACGTAGCTGTAGACTGGGATATTGTTCGCCAAGAAATCAATGGCACTAAAGTTCCTTCCGCTATTATTGGTGAAAACTGGTACGGCCTTAATAGTGGAGCGAGAAAGAGTCTAGATCGTAACTACTTCACTCAGGCAGAGCAAACCGGGTCTGTGGAGATTCTACCTCTTCATATAGCAACAGAAATCTCTGAAGTACCGGGATATGGCTATCGAGTTACGTGTAACCAGATTAATGAGTCTGGAGAAATTGTTGCAACAAAAACTATTACTTGTAAATATCTATTTCTGGCAGCTGGTTCTATGGGAACCTCTACGCTTCTAGTCAAAGCCAAAGCAACAGGTACACTACCTAGGTTAAATGACTACATTGGCTTAGACTGGGGAACTAATGGAGACACTCTGACCATTCGTTTAGGTTTTCCACAACCCACAAACCCCAGTCAGGGAGGACCTGCAACTGTAGTTACTCAATACTTCGATAACCCTCTCGGCCCAGTTTCTTTCCTATCATTCCCGACATGGAATGCTCCCGAAGGATCTCTAATATCTCTCGGCATCGGCTTACCCTCTGTTAGGGGGAGATTCAACTACGATTCAACTACAGGTTTGGTTAAACTAAAGTGGCCAGATAGTAACAATTTGGGAGATTCAACAATTCTGAAAGCTGCAGAATTTGCCTCCAGATTAATTGAAAGGAAAAATGCTACTTCGACTAGCCAGCCACAAACAGATATAACAATAGGTAGCTACTCTCAGCGTAAAATCCGAATTACGGATCAAGTATCTGATAACATTCCTGTTTTCCATCCTTTAGGAGGAGCAGTCTTAGGAAAAGCCTGTGATTTATATGGTAGAGTCATCGGTTATGGGGGTCTGTATATTGTTGATAGTGCATTGATTCCCGGCTCTACAGCAGCTGCAAGCCCCTCTTTTACCATTGCAGCTTTGGCAGAACGCTGTATCGAACGGATTATTGCAGAAGATATTGCCTAAGTCACCAGTTTGAAGTATTCTTTCTTCCTTATCTTTCACCCCCAGTACAAGTAAAAAATTCCATATGTTGAAAAAACGCTTCAACAGGCTTCTAGAAGGACAATTTGCGTCTGTGGCGACAACTGCCACCATCATTTTAATCGGTTTTGGAATCACAGAGCGACCAGCTAAATCCGCTGTATTAGCGTTGAGTGATGACAATTCGATCGCTGCATTTGACCCTTCTTTCTCAAATATTCCCTCAAATAATGGTCTTCTCTTCTGGACTGTAGAAGGTGTAAATCAATTATTCCAGAACCAATTCTGGTATCGTGTTGGCTCCGAAGGCAGAGAAAATTCTCTTAATACTCTTAATTTGATTAGCCTCAATCAATCTCAACCAGCTGACAACCAGATCTCCGTTACCTACGCAGGCACCGACTTTGAAATTGCCCTCAACTACACGTTGGATGGTGGCGCACAGGGCAGTGGCATATCTAGCTTATTTGAGAATATCACGATTAAAAACACTGGCTCTAATCAGTTAGACTTCCACTTCTTTAACTACACTGACTTTGACCTCACTGAAAATGGCGATCGGGACACAACAAAAATAGGTAGTGGTAGCGCCACACAGTTGGATAATTTTACCTTTGCGACCGAAGTCATTGACCCAGCAGCAACTTACTACCAAGTGTCTCCTTTCTCTAACATCCTAGATGCATTGGAAGACAATGTTACCACCACCCTAGCAAATTTTTCCGGGCCGTTGACTGGTGACAATGCTTACGCTTTCCAGTGGAATTTCGCTCTTGAGCCAGAAAAATCTTTCTCAATCAACAACTACAAATCTATTGCCCCAGTCAAACAAGTTCCTGAACCGACGATGACGTTAGGCTTCATAGCTTTTAGCGCTTTGATACTCATTCATGACAAGTTAAGAAAACTGTGCCGATGAGGTTTGAGGGCTGTAAAGCTGATTAACTCCGGCACGTAACCTACTTCCCATATTCCGCTTTCTAAGCAAAGAGATACATCGTATTTTGTACTCATGACATCATCCGTCTTACAACTACAGCCCCCTCAGTCCACCAAATTAACTAATCAATTATGCACATTTTAATTTATTCTTACAATTACGATCCAGAACCAATTGGAATTGCTCCCTTAATGACTGAGCTAGCAGAAGGACTGGTAAAACGAGGTCATCAAGTGCGGGTAATTACGGGAATGCCTAACTATCCCCAGCGCGAGATATATCAAGAGTATCGGGGTAAGTGGTACGTCACCGAACAAAAGAACGGCGTTACCATCCAGCGCAGTTACCTACAAATCAAGTCCGAACCCAACCTGGTAGATCGGCTGTTATTAGAGTTGAGCTTCGTGTTCACAAGCTTGCCGCAAGCACTTAACGGTTGGCAACCCGATGTCATCCTTTTAACAGTTCCACCTTTACTCGTGTCATTACCTGCAACTCTACTTGGTTGGTTATACAACTGCCCAGTGGTGTTGAATGTGCAAGATATCCTCCCAGAAGCAGCCGTGCGCGTTGGTTTGCTGAAAAACAAATGGTTAATTAAAGTATTTGAAGCCTTGGAGAAATTCGTCTATCGAACCGCAAACGCTATCAGTGTCATCGCTGAAGGTTTTGTGGAGAATTTAGTGAATAAGGGAGTACCAGAAAAGAAAATTGTCTGCATTCCCAATTGGGTGAATGTGAATTTCATCCGCCCCCTACCTAAGGAGAATAACGCCTTTCGGACTGCTTATCATCTGGAGGGGAAATTTGTAGTGATGTACTCGGGCAATATAGCACTGACACAAGGTTTGGAGACAGTAGTGGCAGCTGCAGCTTTGTTGCGCCATATTCCAGAAATTGTGTTTGCAATTGTCGGTGAATCAAAAGCCTTAAAAAGTTTACAGCAATATTGTCAAACTTGTGGGGCTGATAATGTAATGTTCCTACCACTTGTAGAGCGAGAAAAATTACCCGAGATGCTGGCGGCGGCAGATGTGGGGTTAGTAGTGCAGAAGCGCAACGTAATTTCTTTCAATATGCCCTCTAAAATTCCACTGCTACTAGCATCTGGACGTCCGATAGTGGCATCAGTTCCCGCCACTGGCACTGCGGCGCGTGCGATAGGGCATAGTGATGGTGGTATAGTTGTAGCTCCTGAGTCACCAGATGCACTGGCAGATGCGGTACTAAATCTATATGCCAAGCCAACCCTGGCGGCATTACTAGGTATGAAAGGGAGAACGTTTGCTATGGAGCGCTATTCCTATAAGCAAGCACTCGACCAGTATGAAAGGCTATTTTCTAATGCGATCTGCCCTCCGAGCAGGAACGAAGCTATCGCTCCTCAAGCATCAAATTTGGGTATTGTGCCAAAATTAAGCTCGAGGGAATCAGTCATAGATGTCTGATAACTGTGACCCCCCGCTTCCCGACTTCTTAGAGAACTTGGGGATCTTGCAGCCCATTAAAGAAAAAAGTTAGCTGTGGCAAAACCTTACCGAGACAAAAAATCTTCCAAATCTTTTGTGCGCTGTTTTGTCAGTCTCTCAAGACACCCGTTCCGAAAAATTTCGTATCCCGTCCCATCGCGAGAACTGTAAGTTTCAAAATTACAGTTGCCATCGCGGAATTTAATCCAAGCCTGCTGTGCGGCAGTCAGTATTTGCTTCTGCTCCTTCAGCAAATTAGATGTCACTTTTTTATACACCTCATTTAGGCGTCTATCTGCTGTTTGGTAAGACAGCTGAGAACAATATTTCAGTTCTGGTGTTGTGACTGCCTTAGAACAGTTAATTTTTTGGGCAACAGCCTCTTGTGCCTTAATGGGCATGGAAATCGCGGTTATGGATAAGGATGCGATCGCCATCAAAATGAAGGAATTAATCCGTCTTTTATGTATAAGTCTTACAGACATAATTAAAAGTTTCTTTTGCTACTCAAATGACAATATATTCTCTAGGGAAGCACTAGTGAACATATACTATAAGGCACGATAAGTTTTTAGTATGCAAAAGAAAAAAATCTTAAAAATACTAATCTTAATGAACTAAGTAAGTCACCGGGAATAAACAGAAATAGGTTACAAAATATAAATGTATCTGAAACCCTTACAAATGACCAATGACAAATGACTAAGGACGACCCTTACCAGTTATTTTTGTGACCGACCTACCTAACCATTAACAGATGCAAAGGAAAATTCATTTTTGACATTCCACCGTCTGCCATCGTGTACCAACAACGTTAGACAGGAAGCAGTAAACTCAAAGTGCAATTGACGATTCTGAAATTCTGACCATGCAGATCTAAAGTTCTGCTTTGTTAAATCCTTAAAAGCAACTGTCATATGGGGGGCAAAGGGACGTGTTTTGCCAACCTTATCTACAATTCCCAACTGACTTTCCATATATGCCATAACATCGGCGTGCAAACTCAGCAGTTCGTGGCTTCTGACAACATCAATATATATAACACGAGGTATGAAAGCACCATAACCACTGAGGGTAATCGGAACTGAATCTCGATTCACCGCAAAATCCCTCAAGCACTGTTCCAACAAGGGCAAATTGTCATCCGCCCATTCAAAAGGTGGTTGCAGGGTGATGTGTGGTGGAGATTTTTGGGCGTGGCAACTAGCGTAGTTATCTGCAAAGTACTGCTTGATTTGGTTGGCGTAGTCCTGAATCTCCTGAGGTGGCAGCAAGGCGATAAAATAAAGTTTCATAATATTTTAAACTCTAGGGTGTAGCAGCTTACCTACAAACTCTACGAATGGAAAATTGTAGTCAAATAACACAAATTGAAAAATTTCATGCTATTATGATTTTAGACCTGGATCTACGCGGCTCCAACGCCCAAACTTTGTCAGGACCGGAAGGTAGCAGCAATACGGGATGCTTGTAGCAGGCGTAGTCTCCGGGTCGCCCTATTTTAGGAGCGCAAAAGCGACAATGCCTGGTTTTGGAGATGTTGTTAAAAAAGCTTTTTACCTCGGTGTTGGGTTGGCATCATATGCAGGAGAAAAAGCAGGCGTGACATTATCGGAGTTGCGATCGCAAGTCCAAAAACTGGCAGACGAAATGGTTGCACGCGGGGAAATGACTACAGATGAAGCCCGCCGCTTCGTAGAAGATATGATGAAGCAGGCGCAACAAGCAGCCCCACCTGGTTCGCCAGCTGAGAAAAAGTCCCCATCAGAACCACGTCGGATTGAAATAATAGAAGAAGATGAAGAGCCAAAAGCAAAATCATCTCCTCCAACTGAAGATGTGGATAAATTGCGGGAGCAAGTAAGGCAAATGCAAGAAGAACTGCGTAGGCTGCAACGCGATAAATAATTAGGAGACCGGAAACGATCGTGTATCCCATGTTTAGAAAACTTTCGTGAATGAACATCCTCAGAGTGTACGCAAATGCTTCAAGCCATGTAAAAATTAAGCGTCCGATTAACAGGCTTTTAAGGACGTAGAAACTATGGAAAAGTGGCAAAAAGAGTTTTGGGAAATGATGGAAACAGTGGCAGATGAAGTAGAACGCTTTTTTCTGGGGATGACAGAAATGGTAGATACCTTTTTTGAGATCGCGGAAGAAATTACCGAGCAAGTACAAGATGTGATTGCTACTGAGGTAGATCAGTACTTACAAGAACTGGCAGAGCCAATTTTGGAAGTGTACTGGGATCTAGAAGAGATTTCGATTGAGGATGTTGTAGATCCTGGTTTCCCATATCCAGTTGAAGCCACATTACAGAAAAATCCCGCTTGTATTGGGTGCCGTCACTACCACGGTCAAGTCTATAGTGGCAATTTGTTAGTTTGTGGAATGCACCCCCACGGATGGGATGACGAGAATTGCCCAGATTGGGAACAAGACGAGTTATAAGTTAGTAGTTAGTGGTTAGTAGTTAGTAGTTCTCGTCCACAACTAATAACTCATGACTAATCACTAATGACTAATGACCAATAACTATTGACTACTGATTATGGAAATAAAGTACGGCGAACGAAACATTACAGAAGGGCAACTCATTACCTTTCCCAATCCCCGTGTAGGAAGGCGATACAACATTAATATTACTTTGCCTGAATTTACTTGTAAGTGTCCGTTCTCTGGTTATCCCGATTTTGCCACCATTGACATTACCTATATACCAGACGAACGGGTGGTGGAACTGAAGGCGCTAAAACTATACATTAACAGTTATCGCGATCGCTACATTTCTCACGAAGAAACAGCCAATCAAATCTTGGATGATTTTGTTGCGGCTTGTGACCCCTTAGAAGTTACTGTGAAAGCAGACTTTGCACCTCGCGGTAACGTACATACAGTTATTGAAGTGCGCCATCAGAAATAAAATATCAAAAACAGCAAGCAAGGTCGCAAAGGCATGAGGAATCATTCTTCATGCCTTTGCGGCTGTGGGTGAATATCAGCTATACTGCACGAGGCTCCATTGCAGGTGCGTTTTCTTCATTCTTCGGCGGTAAACTCAAACTATCCAAAATTTCCAGCATTTCCCGCTCAAAAGTCACCTGTGCGCGATTGGTTTTGCCACCCACATACAGACAACCATCTTTTTGCAACGCCCAAATTTGGGAGTGAGAAAAGTAACTCATAACCACGCCTAGCATCAGTAAGGCGAATCCCGAATACACAATTGGTATTCCCGGATCGGCTTTAATCTGTAAGCCAGTACTGCCAACTAAATCCAGAATTTTTAGAGTGACACCGTTGACTTGGGCAGACATTCCGGTGCGAACTGTATCAACCAGCTTGCCTGCCACATCGTAAATTAACACCATGCCTTGCAAGTCTTTCGCGAGTATAGATACACCTTCACTTAAATCTGGTTTTGTAGGAATCCACGTTCCCCAAATCCGTCCTTGACCTTTGGTATCCAGTTGTGCCATTGGAATCTGAAAAACTGGGCTGTTGTTGAGTTGAACTCTAATGGCAGAAATTCCCCAATCAGTTTGGTAAAAGGTTACACCACGATAGCGTAGAGGACTGTTAACGAAAATTGTTTTGCGGTCAACTTCTTGTCCTTGAGCGTTTAAGACAGACATATCGGAATAGAATTGGTCAATGCCTCCAGAAGGGGTATAGTCAATCCAAAAACGATTGACTCGTACTTGCCAATCCTTGGGGGCTTGGGCTGCTGCAAAAGGTCCTGCGTCTATAATGTTCCTCACTTGAAATGTATTGCCACTTGCAACCATTTCCTGAGCAAGAAAACCTGTCATGGCTCCCCAAATTCCACCTAGCAAAGTCATGACGATGCCAATATGAACAATTATTGGGCCAATCCGTCCAATAATTCCTTTGCGGGCATAGAGGACATTGTCTTTTTCTTGAAAAACTTTGTAACTGCGTTTTTGCAATAAGGTTTGTAGAGATGAAATATTTTGCATCTCTACATTATCAAACTCCGCACTCAAAGCTAATTTTTGAAATTGGCGGGGTTCTTCGTAATATTTCCATTTCCGGGCGGCTTTTAAAGCTGGTAGCTGACGGGTGAAAGTACAGGCAGTTAAGCTAGTACCAAAAAATATGAGCAATGCCAAAAACCACCAAGTCCGATAGACATGGTCTAAGCCCAGAGTTAAGATGACTTTCCACGAGAGAAAACCAAACAAGGCTGGGTGTTCTGGATAGTTGGCTTGGTAAAATGCTAGGGATTGACCTTGTTCGATAACAGTGCCACTGACACTAAACAGTGCGATCGCAAGTAACGTCACAATTGCCAAGCGTAAATCTGTCAGCACTGGTAAAAACTCTTGTCGCAATATACGTCCTAGCACTGACCATATAGATTTCTGAGAAACTGGATTTTCTATAGTCATTAGTTAAGTATCCGCAATATTTGTGTATATCTTTTCTTTTCAAATTTCCGAATTTTTACGCTTGTAATGAACCACTTAGTTCTAAAAACTTCCTAATGGAATGCGAGAAATCAAAGAAAATACACCAAATCCTATCAACAACACTCCACTTATGGGATTGATCCAACTCGACAAGCGGCGCAACTCTAGTAATCTTTTAATAGAAGCTGTAAAAGTACCTGCCAAAATCAAGGGGACAACGTAACCAGCTGTGTAGCAAAGCAGCAAAACAGCGCCTAAAACCAAGTCCTGTGTTTGGGCAACCCAACTAAGCAAACTCGCTAAAACAGGCGTGCTGCAAGGAGAGGCGACAACACCAAAACTCAGACCAATGCAATATGCTCGCACTCCTTGGGGCAGTTCTTGAGAAATCCATTCTGTACTGCCAAAAGAGGGTAATTGCAGGGGTAAGGCTTCGAGTAAGTTTAACCCCATGAGAATCGCAATGATGCTGACAATAATTGGTAAACCAATGCCTACCTGACCGTAAACTTTTCCAACGAAAGCTGCTACGATTCCCAGCCCAGCCAGTGTAGTTGCCAATCCTAAAGCAAACCATGTAGATTGGGCAGCGCCTTGGAAACGGTTCTTCGCCTCATAACCGCCAATGTAAGCGATGGTAATTGGCAACATGGAAAGCATACAGGGGGTGAGGCTGGTCAGCAATCCTGCGAAGAAAATTATTCCTATACTCAGCCAACTCAGATGGGTCAGTTGGTTAGATACTAGGGCATCAGCAAATTGTTCTAGTTCGTAAAGTCGGGTTTGCAGGGTTTCAAGCATGAGGCTGTGAAAAAAATGGGAAATGCTTACTCTGCTTGCATTTTAGCTTACTTTGGAAAGAATCCTCTTGATTGATAACGTAGGTTGGGTTGAGGAACGAAACCCAACAAAACCACAATCCTCGCTTCTGTTGGGCAAATATTGGAACAAAACCCAACAAAACCACAATTCTCGCGCCTGTTGGGCAAATATTGGAACAAAACCACAATCCTCTACAAAAACCTTATTTTGATGCTTTCTTCTGGTCTTGGATAGTCTCCTCTTTAGTAGTAGCGATGCCATGTACGCCTATTGCTGCGATCGCTGCGCTGATAAACCCCCAAGTTCCGTTAGATAATGCATTCATACGGTGACTGAGACTGCGATGATAGGCAACATCCAACTGTCTGTCATTGGTTCTTCCATCCCTGACTAACTTTTCTATGTACCTTTCGGTTCTCCCTAGTGCTGTATAGTCAAGGTTGAATGAGTAAAGCGATGATCCCGCCACCAAAATACCTGGAATAACCAAGGTAATCAAGAGAATAGCTCTGCCTAAGCTCATAAAACTTTCTCAAGCGATATTTCTGAATAAATGCTGACATAGCTGGCATTTGGCGAGAGTATCTGGCGAACAATTAAAAACAATAGGTTTGTGAAAGGTTGGACAATAATTTGGGAACAATACTCCTGATGTTTGCAGCCGTCCCTTGGCCCAATCTAACAGCATGAGAGTGGCATTTCCAAAAAAACAGAGAACATTCCGTAGATCCTCCCTAGCGCAAGACAGTTGCTTTAACTTTGGTTTCCAGGGCGACGGGCTGTCTCCCCTTAAACAAGGGAATTGGCATCGTACCAGTCAATTCATATTTTTTCTGGCAATTTTCTGCATTTTATCCATTAGCTTTGTATTTATTCCAGTTATACCAATCCATGCAGCAACCCCAGGGGCGACTCATTCAATTAACACTTTGCGCCAGCAACAACAGGTTATTAACCAACAACGTCAAGGTGTCGTTCAGGAACAGCAGCGCTTAACGAATTTACAACAGGCAGCACAAGACCGTTTTAACGGTTTACAGCAAAATCTCCAAACAACTAACACTCAAATTGAAGATAGCGAATTTCGACTGCAAAGAGCTATCGAGCGCCTGCAGCAATTGCAAGCTGATTTAGCTGCGGCGGAAGTGTCCTATCAGCAGCGTCAAGAGGCGACAGTAGCCCGGTTGCGCTTTCTCCAACGCAATCGCCTCAGCCAAGGATGGGCGGTGTTATTGCAAAGCCAGAATATGAGTGATTTTTTAGACCGTCGCCGACAGTTGAAGTTAGTTTATAAAGCTGACCAACAGGTTTTGGCAAAACTTACCAAAGAAGCAAATCGGCTCACCGCACAGAAAACAGAGGTAGAACAGCAAAAAAACGAAATTGATTTGATTCGCCAGCAATTGTGGGCACAAAAAGCCGATTATCAAACACAGGCGCAACTGCAAGGGGATTTGATACAACGCCTCAATAGCGATCGCCTCGCCTTAGCCGCCGCCCACACCCAACTTGAAAGGGATTCCAAAACCTTGGAGGTGTTAATTCAGCAAAAAGTTGCCGAAGAAGAAGAGCGACTCAAAACCAACAGCCGTAAAAGCATTATCATTCGCGGAACTGGTATTTTTGCTTATCCTAGCTCCGGTCCCACAAGCAGCCCCTTTGGCTGGCGGGTACATCCAGTTCTGGGCTACCGTCGCTTTCATGCTGGTTTGGATTTTGCTGCCAGCTATGGAAGTACAATTCGTGCTGCCGATTCTGGAACGGTTATTTTTGCTGGATGGTACGGTGGTTATGGCAAAGCTGTCATTGTCAATCACGGCAAAGGAATTACCACCCTCTACGGTCATAGCAGCGAGTTGTATGTTTCTGAAGGGCAAACAGTAGAGCGAGGACAAGCGATCGCTGCTGTAGGTTCCACTGGTTTATCAACGGGTCCCCACCTCCACTTTGAAGTCAGAAGAAATGGTACCCCAGTAGACCCATTGAATTTCCTGTGATTGGCAGCTAACTCAATAACTTTAAAAATTAGGTGCAGAGTGAAAAGAAAAATGCTATACTACGAAAAATCATGGGCGTGTAGCTCAGTGGATAGAGCAACAGATTCCGGTTCTGTTGGCCGGGTAAGCCTTTTAATTTCATCCTTTATCCTTGATACTTCTCCAGAGGAGACGCTACGCGAACAGCCTTTCTGTACTAGTGTTTAGCGGCTTCCATTTCATAGCATTTTTGAATGCTAACTTTTTGGAACCTCTGGCATTCCAAGATTTGTCCGTGACAAGCAACTTCGATATCATCTATCCAAGCTTGTTGTGGTTTGAGCCCGTGTAGATGGAGTTGCACGGATGTGTATGGGAAAAGATATTTCCCTTCTTCTGTCCTGGTGATTTCTAAACTATTTTCAGAACGCACCATATCGAACTTATCCAATCGCGATTCTCCATATCCATCACCTGCATCAGAGTAAAGAACTGTCTGGCTACTTCCTTCGATAGGTGGATATATGTGGAGAATGAGTTGCTTATTTTCCTCCATTGATAGAATACTTCCGGCGCGAACCAACAGGGGAATTTGTTCTAGGGGGGAGTCTATTGTGACCAGCTGCGAACCTTCTATCACTGCATCATTCCAGAAATTATACCAACGCCCTTTGGGTAAAGTGACTTTTCGCGATCGCGCCCCTTCTTCAACAACGGGACAAACAAGTAATGCATCACCCAAGAAAAAAGCATCCTCATTTTTACTTAAATGCCTGATGGAACTTTACAGCAATAATCCTCGCCCTTACATCTTGCTAGTGGACTATATCAGTGGATAAGAAACCCTAGTCTATTGCTAGGGTTTCAGTTGAAAACTAAATCAAAAATGAAGATTGCCTAGATGGCATGAGAAAAGTTCTGCACTATACTCACACCCATTGCTGCACTCACTTCTACAGGTGTTTGATACTGCTGGTTTGGCAATTGCTTTAAAGCCCGAAGAACATTTTCATCAACACCTTTTTCCTCAGCAAACAGAATCAAGTCTTTCTTGCTCAATGGATATTTAACTTCATTCAAGTTTTTCAGGAGCTGCACTTGATTTACTTTAACCATCATGAAAACCTCCCACAAACATTACTAAGAGCAACGCTAAACGTTATAGTCCTATGAAGTGCATCGCGTTGTCAGGTTATCTAACCTGTGAACTCTGGGGTGCGAATCAATGACTGTAAAAATGCCAAATAACCCCAGAACTAAAGGGCAAATATTAATCCTTTCAGTTACTTAAGCTACAAACTTTTTTTCATTTAAACTTCCTACCGTTGGAGGAAAAAAAACTGAAAATTACCTCCAATTAACCATTACATCTACCTATAGAAATATATAGATATAAGTAAGTCGGTGTGAATAAACAGAAATACATTACAAAATGTAAATGTATCTAAAACCCTTACGAATGACCCTCCGGGTATCTCCTCCCCAGAGGCTGCGCCAACGCTAGTCCCGGTAGTCGCGGGAAACCCCTCCCTTATTCGCCAGTTGCCTGGGCGTGGGAAACCCTCCTGCAGCACTAGTCTCACCGCTTACTTTCTCTGGACTCACCAATGACAAATGACTAAGGACAGCCCTTACAAGTTACGTTTTTTTTACCGACTTACTTAGTTGAGTGTTTTTCTGGCTGCAACGGGCTTCAAAAAAGCCGATTTCTCTCAGAGAAACCAACTTTTTCAACTACTGATTAGCAGCAAGTCTCCTTTGTATCGTAGCAATTCGGTCTGATGTTGCTGGGTGAGTGCTCAGGAACGATGGTTGGGAAGGCTGTCTCTCCAATTTTCTCAAGAAAGCAATCATAGCATTCGGATCGTAACCTGCTCGTTGCATATATCTTAATCCATCAGCATCAGCGTCAAATTCAGCGCCACGACTATTTGGTAAGTCTACAGCAACTTGATAAGCCAAAGCAGCTACAGTACTTCTGTTTACACCAGCAGCTGAGGCTGCACCTTGAGCTATTTGTGCTTGTCTCAGTTTTTCTATCAAATCGTCATTACAAATGTGAGCGATTTCGTGAGCCAAAACAGATGCTAGCTGGGCTTCATTATCCACTGCATTCAGTAACCCAGTATGGACATAGACGTATCCACCCGTGGTTGCAAAAGCATTAATACTGGAGTCTTGAACCACATAGAATTTAAAAGGAATTTGAGAACATTCACTAGATGCAGCTAACCTCTGACCAATACGATTGACATAAGCACTGGTAGATAGTTTTTGATTGCTACGTACCTGTTGGTGAATATCGCTACCCAAAGAGACTTTTTGCTTTGTTGATAGGTTGGAAAGTTGAAGTACCTGAATTCCACGAAATATTAATTCACCCACAGGAACTGCGCTTGCAGGTGCAGGGGTAGATAATCCGATACCTACAGCAGTACTCAAACCTCCAAGAAAGAAGGCAATCCTTTTGTGTAATTTAGAAAAGTGTGAATGCATCATCATCGGAAGTTCATAACTCTACAGTCGAAAAATCTTATTTAATATCTCCAATAACTTAAAGAAGTTGAAGGTTCGAGAGTTTCAATTCGCAGGTAAGCTAAACCTTATTGGACAACTGTTTGAGATTCTTATTTTTCTATTATAAACTCATTTTTTGAGAAGATCGGGTTCGGTTAGCTACTTTCAATCTTTCCAGACAACCGCCCCTCTTCTTTTTGGAATACTAAGTAGGTCGGCGTAAATAAGCACAACGAGGAGTTAGGGCTGTTAGTGGTTAGTGGTTAGTAGTTACTAGGCTTTAAGGCTCTTAACAGAAGTGTACTTAGTTATGTTTTATTGTGCCGACTTACTTACTCTTGGGAGGGAGCTAGTAACAGCAACACTTGTCTTAAAATTTCCTCAAATCCACTTGCTGAAACAGGTTTGATAAAGTGTAAGTTAATGCCCAAAGCAGTAAATTGACCGCCGTCATCTGAATCTATAGAACTACTCATAACAACAATTGGTAAATCTTGAAAATTGGGCTGTTGCTTAATCCATATCACTAACTCTAAACCTCCCATACGTGGCATTCTTGTATCTGTTAGAATAATATTTGGTAATGGATATTGTTCTCTATCAGCGTAAGAACCTTCACCTAGCAAGTAACTCACAGCTTCATCTCCGGTTGAGACAGTTTTTAGACATATCCGTAAATTAGCTTTGGTAGCAGCACGCTGAATAAACAGCAAGTCATTAGGATTGTCCTCAACTACTAGAACAATTGGTAGTTCGGTATAAGTCATTTAGCAAAAATCGGACTATATGTAATGTTAATATCAAGTTAGTGTATAGCTATTTTTTCTGCTATTAATTGTTGGCTTGAAGTAGTTCCACCCAAAATCGGCTTCCATGACCTATTTGAGATATAATGCCAACTTGTCCGCCCATACGCTCTACACCCTTTCGCACGATCGCTAATCCAATACCAGTGCCAGGGTAAGTGTCACTACCATGCAACCGCTCAAAAACTCGAAAAATACCTTCTGCGCCAGTATTCCAACTTGTAATGTATCCATTAGGATCTAGCATGAAAATTGCGTAATCTTTCACGCCTTCTACGAGTAAACGGTAACTTTCCTCACTTTCCTTTAAAGTTAGCGCTGTCAGCTCAGCTCGTTGCTTGGCAATTTTTAGTGCTTCGTTCAACCAACTAATAAGCACTCCTTCAACTAGGAAGATACCTACACGAACCGCGTTACTCAGTCCGAGAACTTTTAAGGAAAAAGTCGGTTGTACAAAAAAATAGGTACCGAGAATTCCACTCAAGATAGTAACCAGCAAACCGGAACCAAAACCTCCATACCAAGCACTCACTATGACTGCCATAAGCAGAACTAGGAGAGGAGCATTTTCTCCCAGAAGCGGATGTAGTATCCAGCGGATAAGCAATGCTAGCAAGCTTACTAATACGGCGACACCGTAGTTTAGTAGTAACTTTCTCCTAGCTTTTGACATTTTTCTAGTTCCTATTACAGAAGACGGGGATACAGGCGTAACTCTAAACTTTAGAGTCTAAAATACAGAGCAGACAACTGCCTATAGGGGATTGTGTCCTATGGGCTGGTCTGCGTGCTAACTTTCCCCCACGAACCAAACCAACATTCCCAGAATGACCTCTACTGGTGGAACGGGATAATCATTTAAATCAATACTCAGTATTTTCTCCTCTAATTTCAGAAATCTCCACGCAGTGCCAATTATGAAGTGATGCACGTAGGCTGGGATGGACAACGTCGGGTACACGGTTCAGTAGTCCATATTGATATTATCCAAGGGAAAATCTGGATTCAACATGATGGTACTAATCGTCCTGTAGCCGAGGAGTTGTTGGAAGCAGGAGTTCCAAGAGAGGATATTATCTTGGGCTTTCATCCTCCTCAAGTCCGTCATTATACAGATTTTGGCGTAGCATAAATGGGAAAGAAGGCACTAATTCTTACATACCATACTTTTCAGACTTTTCATACTTAAAAAAAGTAAACTGTAGATTTTTACTATTTGAATATGTGGATGTACTATCTACATGAGATTGAACAGACAAATTGTTCTCATTGGCATGGAGAGAGTCATTTATGGTATCAGTAAATTTAGGAAAAACAACACTTAATGATGAGGAAGTAAGGAAGCTGTGGGAAGCATTTCAAGTGTTTGATGGGGATGGCAATGGTACCATTTCCACAGAGGAATTAGGACGGGTTATGCATTCAATGGGACAAAGCCCCAGTGATGTAGGGCTGCGTGATATGATTAAAGAGGTGGATGTTGACTTGTCAGGCAGTATCAGCTTTGAGGAGTTCAAAGCGTTGATGTTGTCCAAGCAAGGCGATCGCGAAAGCCGTCTTAAGCTAGCATTTAGTGTTTTTGATGAAAACAATAGCGGTCACATTACTGCAGACGAAATGCGATGTGTGATGAGTCAGTTTGGGCTGACTTCTGAAGAACTTGATGAGATGGTCAAAGAGGTAGACCACGATGGCGACGGCGCTATTGACTTTGAGGAGTTCTGCAAACTGATACCGGACGAGTCAGAACTAACAACAGGCTATAAAGACGCCCCAACTCCAAGCTCCAGTTTCCAAAAAACAACGACTTCTTCAAATGGAACAGCCACAAACGATTCAGCCGCAGCGACAACAGAATCTTCTTTACACGAAGCATCTATCAATAATAGTTCGGAAGTTAGGCGACTCCAAGAGCTGCTAACACAACACCCAAGCAGCACGCAGAAGAAAGGTACGTCTCGCCTACAAATGCAAATTGGTCTGTTCCGCTTGATTCAAGGAGCCGCCTACCGCTGCTTCCGCGAAAGTTTTTCCGCCAACCACGAAACGCACCTGCGTGTAAAAAAGCTGCCGTACAGAATCACTGATTTTGTGCAGTTTGTCAAGACGGCTATTGAATTATACAAGGGGTTAGGTGTGGTGGAAGAAGCTTGCTACCCTTTGCTAGATGCAGTAGTTGAATCGATAACAAACGAGCATACTCGATTAGAAGAGCGCATCCAGAATTGGAAAACGGTGGAAAAAACACCAGAGATGTTGGCAGAGGAAAAAGCCATGTTGGAGGCGCGGGAGAAATCTGCTACTGTTAGACAAAAATTTGCTGCGGGTGTTGAGTTTGCCATCACATTGAAGAAAAAAAGTTTTAGCTTGTCTGATGTTGCAGAGGGTGTTCTTGCTATTAACGAACTGAACCGCCTCAGAAAGATGGAACTCTCTGAGGAGATGGCTCCACCATCAATCCAATCAGGGGAAGATCCTTATGAATACCTGAAGCAGTGGAACCGTGTCATCCTCTCCAATGCTTTGGAAAAAGTGGATGGTGCAATGATGCCTGTGGCATATTGGTATGAGGATTTCATGCCAAAGTTACTGGCTGCATTTAGCGTCAGCATAGAAGCAGAGATTCAAAGCAATACGATACCTGATGAAGCAGCTTTAAATGAATGGTTCGAGTCCACTAAGGCAGCAGGGGAGTTCGATCGCTATGGGGCGGATGTTGCAGAACGTTTTCTCAACTGCACTCCAAAACAGAAGTTGACAATCAAGCAAGCATGGCGTCTCACGCACCACTATCTCAACGGGGTACAAAAACGCCGAGAGCGCTTGGAATTTGGGCGTGAGTCAGGTGCTCTTTCACAATACGTGGCATTTATTGATGTGTATTTAGGTCGGAATGATGTGAAGAATGCACAAATGCGCGTAAGCTTTCCATACTACATCGGTCCTGCAGTGTGGCGCTTCTTTCATACCACTGCTGAAATAGTGTGTACTAAAACACAGGAGCAACAGAAAGCTTTAGTTGAAGTGTTCAAAAAGTTTTTTCGACTGTTTGCTACCATGTACCCCTGTCCTTACTGCCGCCATCACCTCAATATGTATGTCGTGCAAAACAGGGAAGTGGAGATGTACCCTGTGGAATATCTGTTGCTGGGACGCGATCCCAATTTGACGCATTTTGAAGTGTCATTAGATGCAAAATTGTCCTGTGTGCGGGATGGTTCCTCCCTTCGCCTATTCTTTTGGAAATTGCATAATACCGTTTCTTCCTCCATTGCTCGTTCCGAAGAATGGTACCACAAGGATGAAAAAGCGTTTTACACCACCCGCTATTGGCCTAGCATTGACTCTGAGTTAGCAAAGGCAAAAGCACTCAAACATATGAGCATTGCTTGCGATCGCATCTACCGTCTTTATGGGACACTGAAACCAGCATCGCGGTTGGCAGGAGTGAGAACAACATTGCAAAGGTTGTTGGAAAAGGGTGATGTGGAAGGTATCAAAGAAGCATGCTTAGTTGCACAAGATTACATTAAGGATTTAGAGGAGGCTGTCATTAGTAGCAACTTTTTACAAGAAACTTACTACTTTGACCCCGATTTGCAAAATCGATCCCCATATTTTACCCCTGAAGAAGAGGAGTTTGCACGCAGCGGTGTGTTTATTGAGATTGTGTAAGAGCAATTGAGGAAAGAAACCCAGCATAATGTTGGGTTTCGCAATGGTTATAGCTCTTTTCACTTGCATCCAATACAGTTGTTATGCGGTAAGCAGAGCGAAGTCGTAGAATTTCCAAGAAAAACAGTAATTAAGACTGAGTATTTCATCAATTCTTCATTGATAATTCATTGTTCTTAATTCTAGGCTCTGTTATAAATTGTGAGGCAGTTAATCTTATTGTCTCCCCAGTACAGTAAAGAGAACCTCCCTACACTATAAAAGTAGGGTGGAGCTATTTACTTTATTTGGTGTTAGGGAAAAAATGGATAGGTTTAACCCCGCTTTGTTTATTTCCGATCGAGAATTACAACATACTCCAATTTTATTGGCTTTTGTTTTTAAACATATCCGGTTTGTTTAATTGATACTGTGTATACCGTAAATGCTAGAGCAACCTGTTTGACTTTTAACAATAGATTGTTTTAGCGGTGAAAGCATCTAACCACTTGTTCGGGGCGGAAAGAATATCCACCCTGTAACAGTTATATTGAATGCAAGTGAAGACCGCCATATTCCTCCTTGCCTAATGATTAAAAAATACATACTGTTAGGATTTGTACCTCTAGGCTTATCCAGTTATATTCTGCTGGGCTTCAGTTATACTGCCTTGGCTCAGCCAAAATTAGAATCTAGGACCACTAGTGTACAAAAAGACCTTATTTTTCAGGAGAGTTTTGAACCACCAGGTGATGGAGAACCAAAAGATACTTCCGGTGCTGGTTCTCGTGATGGAATGAGGTGTTCTAAAAATGAACAACCCATTCGACCTCTGATGCCAAAGCGCAACTATGCCTTGACACTAGAGGAACGCCCATCCATTTATATAAATTTACCCAGAACATCTGCACGGCAAGTTGTACTGACATTCCAAGATGAAGCCGGGAAATCTTACGAAAGGGCGTTTTTACCCATCACTGCTCAAGCAGGGATCGTTGGCTTCAGTTTACCCGATACAAAACCACCTTTAAAAATAGGTATAAATTACCAGTGGTCTTTAGCAGTGGTTTGTGGAAAAACCGTGCAACCTGACGACCCAGTCTTTAAAGGTTGGGTACAACGGGTAGCGCGATCGCCTGAGATGGAGAAAGAACTGGGACAACAATCGGCTCCCGATCTGGTGGTTTGGTATGCTAACCGGGGATATTGGTATGATATGCTCAAGTCAATAATTCAAGCAAAACAAACACGTCCTAGCGATACTAAGTTGACTGCTTTCTGGGAAAATGTTTTAAAGTCAGTGGGTCTGTATGACAGCGTTTCTTTACCTTTGAAATAATCAGACTTCTCTACCTAGGAATGCAAGAATAATGCTAGCTAATAGCTAATGGTTTATGCAATTAGCTATTAGCTATTAATTATTAAACATTTTATGAACTACGAATAATTTTCTCAATCAAAGCTTGGTTCTCTTTACTCTCGGTTTGCTTGAGATATTCAATAGCAATTTGTCCTGCGGCTGGTTCTTCTCTACTAATAGCAATTAACAACTTTACAGTCTCACTTAGTTGTATTTTTTCTAAATACTTGCTGGCAAAAATTGGTACGGTAAAGGCTGCAACGACAACTCCAATTATGGCAGGAACAACAGGAATCCACAAACTATTTAAAAAAGTGAGGAAACTGATTCCCATCAGTCCAGTAACTGCAATAATAAGGAGGAGTATTGTAGTCCTCAAGTCTTTGACCTGCCAACTGAGGGTTGCTCCTACCCCAGACCACAAACAAATCCAAAGCCACTCGATAGGTTCAGACCATACCTCTAGCATGGGTTGTCCATCCAAAGCAGCACTCAAAATTTGACTGGTAATATTTGCGTGTAAAGTGACTCCTGCCATATGTTCTGGCGGACCAAACACCTTATTACTGTAGGGTGTTTGAAACATATCATTCGTACTTTCAGCAACAGAACCAATCAGGACAACACGATTGTACACGCGATCTTTGGGAACTCTATTGGCTAACAAATCTGTTATGGAGAAACTCTCAAAGTGTTGTTTATTACCGTGAAAATTCAGTAAGATTTGATAGCCGCCTGCATCACTCCGGACATAGCCACCGTCATTTGCTTGAAAGGGAGTTAGGATTGTTTTCCCTAGCTGTATGTGATTGGGCGTGTTGGGAAGACGAATAGGTGTGACACCTTCAAATTCCAGGTAACGCAATGCGAGTCGCAAACCCAGATTAAGGCGCAATCCAACTTTTCGAGAGCGAATTGAAAGCAAGGCACGACGAACCTTACCATCTCCATCCAAAACTTGATCGGCAAATCCCGTCTGATTTAATTTACTCAAGACAGGCGGTGGTGCAACTTTACGACCTACGACCTTCTCAATACCAATTAAATTTGGAGTTGTTTTATACAGTTCCACTAACTCCTGATGACCGGGTTCCACGGGCAAATCTCGATATAAATCTAGCCCAATGGCTCTGGGTTTGTAGCTTTTTAAAATTTGAAGTGCCTGAACTAACACCTTATCGGGCATCGGGTACTGACCGATGTTCTGAATATCTGGTTCATCGATCGCGATAATAACAATACGGGGATCAATTTTTGCTGGGGGTCGTGCTTGAAAAAAGCTGTCTAATGTTGCCCATTCCATTCCTTGAAGCAGCCCAGTCAAACGCAAAAGAATCACTACACTGGCAACGCTAAGCGCAATCCTCGCAATCCAAGCTTTACCCAAATGCAACTTTTGCACGTACTTTTTAGTAGCTCTTCGTGCATTAGCCAAAATCTGGTAGGCTTGTTTGGCTGCTTGCAGAGCAAATTGTGCTTTCTCTCGCTCAATTTGTCTTTCCTGTTTTTCTAACGCTAGGGCTCTTTCCAATTCCCGTTTTACAAGTTCTTGACTTGCTGCCAAAAAACGATAATCCGTATCGCTGAGCTTTTTATCTTCTGACCAAGCCAGTGCTTCCTGTAATGCTGTACCTCTAAGGAGATGTGACTCATCTTGCTGTCCGGAGGCAATCCATAATTTAAGGTTTTGTGCATAAGGACGCATATTCTCTAATTGTTTAGCAACCCATTCCCTGTTAAAGATTGCTTCATAGATGCGATTTTTCACCCTGAGTTTTCCCTGCTTGCGGACAACCAAACCTGACAGTAAAAGTTCCATATGTTCTCGGCTGTCTTCGGTTGGTACATCCTCTCCTAATAATATTTGCTGATAAATGCCCAATAAGCATCCTGCTATTTTCTCATCCGCTAAAAGGCGATCGCGGATTGTCCTCAAGTGCTGCGGCTCATCCTGCGATTCCCATGCGTCTATAATATTGGACATGACAATACTTTCCACCCAAAATGCCTCTGCACCCACGGGAATCCTACAACCACCACTGGCAACTTTTTGGCTCGAACTCTGTATTAAATGGCACAATTTTTGCGTGAGAAAGGGTTGCCCTCCTGTCCAAGCTACGATTTCTTTCAGAATGGTTTGTACATTACCTTGTACAGAAGCCCCTTGATGCGTTTCTATAAATAATCCTTCTGCCAGAGGCTGTATTTTATCTACGGTAAGGTCTTGCAATTCTATTGCTTTCCCAAGATTAAAAGGAGTGCGCTTCTTATCTCTAATTAAATCTGACGGTGTTGCCACTCCAAAGATAGCAAATGTAATGCGATTGTATTCTTGGTCAATAGCTCGCTGATTGTAGCAAAATCGAATTAGGGCAAAAAAGTCATCTACTGGAAAGTTAAGACTGAGAATACTATCAATTTCATCGATAAAGATAACAAGCTTTTCATTAGGTAATTCGACCAGCAATACATCAGAAATAAAACGACTTAGTTTTTGCAGTAGCGAAATATCCTCCTGTTCTTGCCACCAAGTTTTTAAGTTAACTTTTCTTGACAGTTTGAAACTAGACCATAAATCAGCGACTACTCCCTTGTACCACTGAGAAGGAGTTACAGTTTCACTGCCAATATTGGTCATGTCAATACTCGCGCATTTAAATCCCTGCTCCTGCAAACGATGCTTAGTTCTCACCAGTAAGGAGGACTTGCCCATTTGCCTAGTGTTGAGGACATAGCAAAATTCGCCCTTCCTGAGTGCTTCGTAGAGTTCCCCATCAGCCTGCCGCTCCACATAGCTTGGAGCATCGCTCCTCAGACTACCACCAACTTGATATGTATAGAAGCTCATTATGCAACTTCTGAATATAAACTTTCCATTGTTTTACCCCAAAGCCAACTAGTTCCCATCGCTGCTGTTCCATATTAAAGAGTGAATGCTATCTTGGAAAGTGCTAAAGCTCTGCCCATATCCAGTCATATCGTTTGCATTCGTATCATTATACTATCTATACTGTGTCTTTAGTAATAGGTTGATTTGTAAGAAAAGCAGGAAAAAGTAGGAAGAAAAATAACACATACCAAAAAAAATGTTATTATAAGTAGTAATAGTAATAAATGTCTTAAAGGGAAATGATTTGAGTATTTAAGAAATATTTAAGGAAATAGCTAGTTAGCTGTTTCACCAACACCGCAACTTCATAATCTTAAGACTATGAGAAAAGAACCAGCTATAGGATTATGATTGACGCCTAGAAACAGTATTATATAAGATAACTTCACATTAAACCGATGACCCTCTACCAATACCAAATTGGTGGTAGCCTTGCTACTGATGCACTGAGTTATGTAGAACGAAAAGCAGACGCAGAACTGTACAAAGCCCTAAAGCAGGGAGAGTTTTGCTATGTGCTTAACTCCCGGCAAATGGGCAAGTCGTCTCTAATGGTAAAAACCCGCAAGCGCCTGCAGCAAGAAGGCTTTAAATGCGCTACCGTGGACATGACCAATATCGGTAGTGAAAACACAACTCCATTGCAGTGGTACAAGGGTGTTGTGGCTGAGTTATGTTCGGGGTTCAATCTATATAAAAAAATCAAGCTCAAGTCCTGGTGGAGCGAACAAGAAGATATTTCCCTACCGCAAAAATTGAGCCGCTTTATATCAGATGTTCTATTAGTCGAATTTCCCACGGAAAAACTTTTTATATTTATAGATGAAATTGATAGTATTCTCAGTCTTGATTTTTCAGTCGATGATTTTTTTGCCTTAATTCGTTACTGCTACAATCAACGTGCTACAAATCCTGAATACAATCGCATTACTTTTGGAATTTTTGGAGTGGCAACACCATCAGATTTAATCCAAGATAAAAATTGCACACCGTTTAATATTGGAAAAGCAATAGAGATTGATGGGTTTCAAATCGAGGAAGTAAAATCCTTAGGACGAGGACTTGCAGCCCTAAACGTTAATTCTCAAAAAATGTTAAAAGAAATATTGGATTGGACTGGTGGGCAGCCTTTTCTTAGCCAAAAGTTGTGTCAATTGATGGTAGATTTTATTCAGGATGCAAAAACAACAGGTATGTCTATGTTTCCTGGCACAGAAGCATTTTGGGTAGAGAGGGTTGTCCGAGAACGCATCATCAAGCAATGGGAATCCCAAGATGATCCAGAACATTTAAGGACAATTCGCGATCGCATCCTCTGCAACTCGCAACGCTCGGGACGGCTGCTTGGTATATATCAACAAATCTTACAGGGCGTGAGAATATCAACAGACGACAGTCGAGAGCAAATCGAACTCCAGCTGTCAGGTTTGGTTGTCAGACAACAAGGCAATCTCCTGGTAAAAAACCGGATTTATCAAGAAGTTTTTAACCAGGAATGGGTAGAAAAACAATTAATGTCCCTGCGCCCCTATTCCCAAGCAATTGAAGCTTGGATTGCCTCAAAGCAAACAGATTCTTCCCGGCTTTTGCGCGGACAAGCATTACTTGATGCTCAAATTTGGTCTCATGGCAAAAGCTTAAGTGACTTGGATTATCAATTTTTAGCCGCTTCTAGTAGATTAGATAGGCGAGAAATGCAACAGGCGCTAGAAGCTCAAAGACTTCAGGAAGTTGAAGCCCGACTGGCAGAGGAGAAAAGAAGATTAGCACTAGAGTTGAAGACTGCTGCAGCACAACGTCTCCTGATTGTGACTCTGAGTCTTGCTTTCGTGAAAACATTGGTCTTGGGAGGGATCATCTTTTTTCAATATCAAAAAGCTGTTAAGAGCCGGAAACAAGCAACTACTCACGAAATTCAAATCTTAGTAAAAATTTCAGCAGCCTCAGATGCTCAAAATCAAGATATAGTAAAATTCTCTCCTAAAATGAAAAAATATTCAACGCTAAGCTCTCACACATGATTGAAAGCATTACAATCCTAGGCATCGACTCTAGTATGTCAAGGGGGGTTTTCATCGGATGCTGAGTACTCGGACGTTGGTTGGATTAATAATTTTAATTATAGGGGTAGTTGCTTGGGTTGCTGGCAGTTTAAGAATTGCCAACCTGGAACTTAATCTTAAAACAACAAAGGGACGGATCGTGGTTATTTTTGCCGTACTCCATGTCTTGGGTGGGTTGGCAATTATCATTATTGATAGATTTTTATAATGACAATTGCAAGAGTGAGTGGTTAAAATACAACACACCTTACAGTTCCTTGGATATTTCAACCCTATGTTCCGCAAGCAAAAAACACTTGCTGCCATTAGTATTGGCTTTCCCATCGCTCCTTTAATCGTACTCTTGCCGATGCAACAAGTGGCACAGAACCAATTGAGCCCACCGGAATGTAGGGTGACGAAGTGGGAACTACCTGTATCCCCTCAAAATCAACCTCAGGATGTTACCAATCAAAAGCCAGTCACGCCCCTCGTACCCATTCAAAAGTCACCTTTTCTCTGTTGCGAGGGTGATGTTTCTTGTCTGGACAAGCAATTATGGGGCGAAAACAGCCAAGCACCAGATAAAAAAGCGCTGGTAACAGCTATAGACAGAAGCTTGCAATATTTGTCCTCTAGTGATGCTGGCGGGGCTTACCAGCAATATAAGGTTGAAGGAATTACACAAGAACGTGTGATAAAAAGTTTGCGAAGATTCCGCGAACTGGTGCTTAAGTCTCATTCTGCGGTAGAACTCAATAAAGCGATCGCTCAAGAATTTACCTTCTATCAATCAGTAGGTAAAGACGGCGAAGGTTCAGTTTTGTTTACTGCTTACTATGAACCAATTTATACAGCTAGTCGCCTTCCTACACCGGAGTATCGCTATCCTGTTTATCGCTTACCTGTAGATTTAAAATCTTGGCAGAAACCCCATCCTACACGTTTGGAATTAGAAGGTGCTGATGGACTGCAAGCGTCAAAAGGTCGATTGCGGGGATTAGAGCTATTTTGGTTTCGCGATCGCTTAGAACCATATTTAGCACAAATTCAAGGTTCGGCTCGACTTCAGTTTCCCGATGGCAGTCAAACCACTATAGGATATGCTGGCAATACTGCCTATAACTATAAAAGTATCGGGCGAGCGCTTGCAGACGATGGCAAGCTTCCTCTTGAAGGTATGACTATGCCAGTGATTCTAGAATATTTCCAGAAATATCCACACGAGTTAGATGTATACATCCCCCGCGATCGCAGCTTTGTGTTTTTCCAAGAAAACCACGGTGCTCCAGCACGAGGTTCTATTAGTGTAGCACTGACAGCTGAACGTTCAATAGCAACAGATAAATCCCTCATGCCTCCCGGTGCTTTAGCGTTGATCCGTGCCCCTTTTCCCTTTGTCAACAAAGCGACTGGGAAGATGGAGCACCGTATCGTGAGTCGCTATGTTCTAGATCAAGATACAGGAGGTGCAATTAAAGGCGCGGGCAGAGTCGATTACTTTTTGGGTGCCGGTCAAGTGGCTGGCGAGCGTGCTGGTGTTACAGTAAGTGATGGTCAGTTGTACTATTTACTGCTGAAATAGATTTTGAGGATTGTTAGTGGTTATTGGATTGCGGATAGTGGTGAAAAATATTCCTTCTAGCTCATAACCACCAACCACTGTACGGGTGCAATGCATTGCGCCCCTATGTAGATAACGCTTACCAAAATGTATTTATTGTTACAAATTGATATCCTTGTTCTATAAGTTTAGGTATTAAAAACTCTGTTGTTTCCGCAACATCCTGCCCACCACAAGCACCATCATGCAACACAATAATCGAGCCGTTACAGACCTGTTCTAACACTCTCTTGGATACGATACTAACTCCAGGTCGAACCCAGTCTTCTGGAACAACACTCCACATAACTGGGCGGTAATTCCACTGGTGTAATAAATTTAATGTTGTAGGTGTAAATAACCCATTGGGCGGACGGACATCGCGAACTTGTTCGGGTTCTAGCTGACAAGTATCATAAATGGCTGCTTGGGTTTTTTCTAAACTTTGCTTAAGTTCAGTTGGAGATAGCATGGGAAAATTTCGATGATCGTAGCCATGCAATCCAATCCAGTGTCCGCGCTCAAACAACTCTTTTGCTATTCTGGGCGAACGATTGACACAAGCACCCAACCAAAAGAAATTGGCGGTGATATTGTAACGATCCAAAACTTTCAAGAGCTCGGGTGTGTATTCGGGATGGGGACCATCATCAAATGTTAGGGCAATAAATTTGGAATTGGCATCACCGCACCAAAGGCAGTTAGGGAAAGTTGGTTTGAGAACGCGGTAGAAAATTGGAAATAGCGGAGCAAGGTGCATATTGAGTGTGAGGAGTGAACTTAGATGTTAGACGTTATTGATGTCAGATCTGTTGCTCCTGACTAAAGTCAGACAACTCAATTGGCAAACCTACATTAAATGGGGATTGATTAATATTGAGTTGAATATAAACATCAGTTGAATGCAGAATAGCCAATCGCAGCTTTTGCCAAAGTCAAAGTTGGTCAACAAGTTCACCTGCGAATATCTGCGTGTCCCCATCCAGATTACGGAACTCTTAAAGGTAAAGTCACAGCCATTTCTCCAGATGCTATCTCACCTTAAGCCCAAGGTGCTAACCCTAATAGTAGCACTACAGCTAGTAAGATGGTGACAGGTGGTACTTTCTATGAGGTGAGTATAGAACCAGAAAATCTGGTGTTAGCTCAAGGCAAAAGCCAATGTTTCATAACTTTAGGGATGCAAGGCAGAGCAGATATTATCTCCAGGGAAGAAACTGTACTAAAATTCTTTCTGAGAAAAGCAAAATTAATTGCTGATTTTTAAGGAAATATTAGCTAAAAGCACCACGCGATCGCTTTCCAATTAACTTCCCTCAATAATATTAATTCACGCCGAGATACTCATTACCTTCCTAATCAAGGTATCTTGTGCAACTAAAATTACCCTATGAAGCCTCATGCAATATATTAATAAAGAAAATAGGTATAAGTAGAGTCTCAGGGATTGTATAAATTTTTTCTAACACTCAAATTTTTCCAAACTTGGAAAGCGCTTTCTCCCAAATAACGTGGAATTTCTTGGAGTAGGTTCTACAGTCCATCATCATGTTCACCTTCACCGTAATATCTTAGAAATCTGATGAGCTTTTTGTTAACGTACTTATAGTGAATTCTTGTTGAAGACGGTCGTTGAGTAATCCTGAAACGGTATTCTTTTTTTTGTGCCAAATACTCATCCTGTAGAAATGAATCTCTAGCTGCCTCTTGCTTGGTCAAAGTTAACCTTCTTGCAGTATATTCAATGATATCCTCTCTAAAAAATTGAGTTTTTATAATATCTTTTAAGAATGTATTGGAAAACTCATATTCAAAAATAGGTTTTTTATTTAATTTCTTAAAGACGATGTTTAATGCGGTTTTAAATTTTTCAATTTCATCTAAACTGTTAGGCCAATAATCTGATGCTATGTTAATACGTTCAAGCCATTCTCTTGGTTTTGCTATAAGGGAAGGATTTAGTTTAAAAGAATGACAGTTGCATGAAAACAGATAATTTTCTGCCTGACGACTGGAACTCAAGCACAAATACACATTTTCATTTCTATCAATTACTATATGCATTAACTCTAAGAAAGCAAGTAATGTTAAATCTCCAAGCTTACTACAGTCTATAGGAGGCTCAACTAGACAAGAAGTTAAATTTTTAGAGTTTTGAACGTATTCTTTGGCTTTACTAAAAGCTCTATATATGACTTGTACAATTGGCAAATTCCAATCTCTATCTAGCCGCCAAGGCGGTGATTGTGGAGAATCCCAAAGTAGTTTTTCTAGCTCATCCGTCCAATATACTTTTGTAATTTTATAATCATTAATGTTCTCTAGGTTATCCAGTAAATGTTGTAAAAAAATATCTCTCTTCTCTGAATCTTCCCAATCTTGTACAGATATAAACAAGTTTCCTGGCTCTAAAACAGTTTTCATAGCTTCTTTCTATTGTTCAATTTTACTGTTATTAATTCTAGAAGTTTGTCGCTTTCTTAGCCCTGCTCTCAAAATATTTTCCTGCTCCAATGCAGCTTGATCGAAAAAGTCTGCTGGCCAATTGGTAACCCCAAAGTTTTCATCTATACAGATTTCTTCAAAATTAGACCCAGAATCAGTTGCACTAATAAAATAGATGGCAATAAAATTTTTTAATATACCTGTTTCATCTTCTACAATTCTTCTAACTAATCTATTTATAATATGATCGCTATGAGTTTCAACCATCACTCTCTTACCAGATTTAGCCAATGCAATAAAATAATCAGCTAACTGCATTTGAAGATTAGGATGCAAATGAATTTCTGGTTGTTCGAGCAAAAGAGTATTTCGATGTTGCATCCTTAGTCCTTCTAAAAGAATTGGAAATATTTGGCTTACACCAAAGCCAACATCGGCAATGCTGACGCGAGTTTTAGAAGCAGAGCTTGAATTAAGCTCTAAATAAACAATTTCATTTTTAATCTCAGATTTGAATCCCCTTATATTCATTAAATCTAACCACTCTTGAACAGCGTCAGACAAAGTTAATTCTTTTTTTTGCTTAAAAGAATTAGTTTTCTTATCGTAAAAGTAGTGATTTGAAACCATCTTATCTCGTTCGGTTAAATAGATATAGGCTGCGTTTTCCCCTTTGACACCAATTTCTGTAATCTCATCTTCATATATGTATCTCCTAGAGGGTTCCTCTCGCAAAGGACCCAAATAACTGTATGAGGAAAAAATAGCTTGGAGTAAATTGTTGATTCTAAAAATAGTAAATAAAACCTCTGTATCTAGAATATCCGCATTCTTTGCAGAATCATTTTTCATCACAATAGGACGTATAGAAAATAAACTTGTAAACTTAATTTTTGCAGATAGTATTTCACCTGTATGACTCGATTGCTCGCGATTAATTCTATTTCTTAAATTTTTCCAATTGATTGTATATAAATCATTATCAGACAGTTTTATATCAATGCAAGCCCCTGGTTTTTTTTGTTTATTTGAACCTATTGCCTCTATTTCAAACTGAAATTGCTCTACAATTATTGTTTTAAGATGACTTGTACGTTTACTTCTTGCATTAGGTGCTTTCAATACAAATTTAGCATGAATTAAAACATCTTGGTTTTGAAGCAATTCTCTTTGTGGAAAAAAATCTCTAATTAACAATTCTAATGGTATAGCATTTGCTTTAGCTCTCCCTATTAAATCTTCTTTACTTAGCTGGAAATTAAGTTCAAAAACCAATTTATTGCCTGAACTTTTCTCAAAAATGATATTCTCAAATGAACCCAGATGCACTAATCTTCCATTAAGTAAAAGAATTTGATTCGGGTTTTGGCTTTCAAGAGTTTGTTTTAGCAAAAGAATGCTTTGCAGAATTGAACTTTTACCACAACTATTAGTTCCACATAGAATAGTAATTGGTTTTATCTTCAAATTTTTCAGATTGTTAAAACCCTTGAAATTTTCTAAAGAAATAGTTTCTAACATAATATTTTGCCTTCAATTTTCTTGGCTACGCAATTAAGTATAATCACGCAAATTGAATATTCTTCGGTTAACTCTAAATAAGCTCTAGATTTACCCATTTCTTGTTTAGTGTTTTTATAATGGTAGCTGAAGCAGACTAACAATGCAATGCAACTGCAATAAACACCAGCTAATCAAGAAAGTGAATCTACTGCAATAACGGGTCTTAGAGATTTGCCTCCCTCTCCCTATGAAATTCTCAATCCCGATGCAACTTGGAAAAATTGGCGCATGGTATAGGAACAAGTTGTATCTAAAAAAACAGAAAGTGCAAGAAATAATTAACCAAATCGAGAAGAACCGCATTCTAAAAACATTATTGAAGCTCAAGGCTGGGTTATGAGTGAAACTGGTACAGTGATTTTGACGATTGAACCTGCTATGATGACACCTCAAGCAGCTTGGTTACCTCCTTTGAATTGTCAGCAGTTGAGGAACTAGTAGAACTGAGCGGCACAACAGCAGATAATCCAGGGGATAATCGTCGATTTCCCAGTTCCTTGTCCACTGACAACAGGAAGGCAGGAGACATACCAGGAGAATTAACGATTAACACAAAGCAACTGATTATCCGACCAGATGGAAGGATATCAGCGAGTAATGCAGGTCAAGGGCGGGGAGGAAATATAACTGTTAACGCTTCTGACAGTACATTAGCGAGCTTGTGGCAAGTCAATGATGCCTCAACTGCCCAATTTATGATTAAGTTCTATCAAGAACTGAATAATCCCCGAATTACGAAAGCAGAAGCATTACGAAATGTTCAGCGTGCTTTCCTAACGGAGTTTCCCAGCACAGACTATAACCGTCCTTATCATTGGCCATCTTTTATTTTGGTGGGGAATTGGTTTTAAACTTCAACTCAACGAAGAACCTGCATGCTCTTGACTAAGGTGACTGTCCGGCTTTTGCCACAGGGTTCAGCACTTTGACAATCATTCACTTTGTCTGAACCATAAGATAAACGCACTCTCTTGTTTAAAAAAGTTTTTTCCTTTTCACAAATGTCATAGGATGCATAAATTCCTTGGTATTTTTTTCTCTTGCTATCAACTAAATCGACGTAACACGAAATATCACCATTTGTTATGCGCGTTACTGTAGCAATTTTAGGCAATGTCTTTGTCTTCTGTGCTTGAACAACAGCAGTATTTGTAAAAAAGCTAATAGTAGAAGCGGCAAAAACAGAAACAGAGAATCCTACTGCTGATAAGTGGGAGATTTTTTTATCTTTTATAACTTGCTGGTCTTGAAATAACATGATTGTAAACAGGTGTTAATTGTGAAAGGGTCTGATAAAATTATTGTGATAAAAAGTACAAGACAATTTTATTTGCAGCAAATTGCGATCGTCAACTCAAACCTAATTCTCGCTGACTCCACCAACAATGGGTTCTCGTACAATTGCGGACAAGTTAACATTTTCAGCGCTTAACAGCTCGATCCAGATTTTCTCAAGGCTGGAATGTGGAGGCTTATTTTTTTTAGCAAGGCAATCACCTCGGCTTCCTGTTCCCTCGTTTGTGGGAGGTGTTCCTCTATCGGGGGGGTTACTTTGCGCTGGGATAAAGCGAATTTTTGCGCCTAGCGAGTTGTTTGCGCTTAATTGATTGGGTGATTGTGCCAGTAAGGGCATGGAGAAGCTACTCCAGTTCAAGATTACCCAAGGCAGGATAAACAAACCTTTATAGTGCAATCTTAGCAATTGTTGCATATTGAGAAATATTATGGGTGCGTCTCATGCTTACAAGACATTATTAAACTACAAACTGCAATCACAGGATTCCGGATTTTCCAAGTACTCGCTGTTTGTATATAGCTAAGCTGCTAGCAGTCACCACCAGAGCAAAAGCCGAAGGAACCAATGGCACCCAAGCACCTTGCAAAACTAGTACACCCCAACAACTGCCATATAAAATGCTAAATGTGATTCCTTCTCCTAGTAGAATGACTGCGGATGACCTAAACAAGCAAACTACTAAACCCCCAATTAATGACCAAAACCCAACCCAAAGAATTTCCAGTGGTTTTGGCAACCACCAAATTAAGGGTCGATTATCTAACACACTACTGAGAATTTGGCTCACCATGTGTGCTTGAATTTCCAAGCCACTTAAATTTCGTACAGACCATTGACCTCTGCCATAGGGTGTGCGCCAACGGTGATCGTTGAAACTGGGATCTGTTGTACCGATGAGAACAATACGGTCTTTGGCTAAATCGGGATTAAATTTATCGCTTAGGACTTGTTGAAGTGTGACTTTTTGGGCAATGGGTTCGCTAGCGCGGTAATTAAGTAATATTTGATGACCGGCAGCGTTAATATTATGATATGCGCCTGTGTTTGTTTCCACAGTTTTAAAGACTGTTTGACCAATTCTTAAATGATAGTCTGACGTGGAACCACTTTCTATTCCCTCATCTATTAAGTAACGTGTAGCTAACTGCCAACTGAAGGCATATCTGCTTTGGCATGGGGAGGCGTTACTCACTGCTAAAAGGTGGCGGCGGAGAACATCATCAATATCCGTTACGACGTTATTAAATCCTTGATGATTTCTAGAAACTTCTTTTGGAGGGACAACACCAGGATTTCCATACTTGCAGATAGCAAAAAAGCGATCGCTGTTTTTCATCCTATCTGCTAAGTCTTTGTTGTTTGCTCCTACAGGAAGCTCGCGATAAATATCCAAACCAATTGCTCGTGGTTGCGAGCGCTCTAATTTCGCTAGTAGTCGTGCCAACGAGCGCTCTGATAGGGAAGCGGCTCCTCTTTCGGTGACAGGTTGCGATTGAACGTCTTTTTCTGTAATGGTAATAAGTAAAAGCCGTTTATCTTGTCCCTCATTTGGTCGCAACTGCATTAATCGATCGTAAGCCTGCAGTTCCCAGACTTGCACAAACCCAAGCGATCTCATTCCCATAATAAAACTGGTTACTAAAAGACTGGCTATACAGGCAATCTTGAGAGGAGGGCAATTTACGCGAGTTTCAACAGGTTGGAGTTGTTGCTTAACCCAATTGCGGTTGAAAACAGCTTGATATATGGGGTTTTTAACAACCAAGTGACCTTGTTGCAGGCTAACTAAACCAGATAGACGTAATTCCAAATACTCAGAACTGTTTTTCGCAGGAATTTTGCCCCGTTGCAAAATTTGCAGATAGAGTTCCAGCATTCGTTTGCGAGAATGAGCACTTCGTAAAATGCGATCGTGAATTGTGCGTAGATGCTCAGGCTGGTCGTGAGATTCCCAATCGTTAATAATTTCCTTGTGTACTAAGTTGCGAATAGATTCAGGGGTTTGTATTTCTGATTCTTGAGAAATCAGCCAACATAATTTTTGCGTAAGAAAAGGTTGTCCGCCAGTCCAGTAGAGAATTTCTTTCAATACAGCTTCAGAATTGTTTACTTTATCAGTTAACCCCTCAATTAGCCGTGCGCTTTCATGAACTTGAAAACCTTTCAATTCAATGGCTCGACCAATATTGAAAGGTGTAGCAAATTCATCTTGAATTAAATCTGAAGGCGTTGCAACTCCTAAAAGTACAAACGTGAGCCTTCTATATTCTAGCTTAGTAGCCCGTTTATCATAACAGTTACGAATGAAGGCAAAAAATTCATCGGTAGGGAAGCTTAGACTGAGAACGCTATCAATTTCATCAATAAAGATAACAATATTTTGATGGATTTGCTTTAGTAAAATGGTTTCAATAAACTCTCCCAACCGCTGTATAGGTGACAGGTCATTTTGTTCGCGCAGCCAGTTCCGACGATTAACTTTTAGTTCAAAACCACTGATTAACTCTTGAATAATACCGCCATACCATTGCTGAGGTGTAATCTGTTGACTGCCAATCCCACTAAGTTCAATTTCAGCACAGGACATTCCTTGTACTTGCAGCTTGAACATCGTGTTTATTCTGAGTGAGGACTTACCCATCTGGCGGGAGTTGAGGACATAACAGTATTCACCAGCCAATAAAGCATTATAGAGTTCAGAATCGGCTTCTCTCTCAATATACGTAGGAGCATTTGGAGGCAAGCTCCCTCCTATTTGATATTTGTAGTTAGATTGGGGTACAGTATTCATGGCTTTTCCTTAAGTCACAGGCTACGATCATCAAGATAACTCCAAGATTTATCAAATAAAAATCCAGACCTTAAAACCCCAATATTCCCCAATTTAACTGAATTTTTTGATTTAATTCCTTCACAAAAGCAGAGGGCAGAGGGCAGACGGCAGAAGAAAGGATTGTCAGATTTTATACAAAAATAAGCCCTCTGTGCTCTGCCATACGGTAAGACAGCCCCTGAATTTATCTATGGAGACAAATAATCAGAGTGCGAACGCTTGTTAAATCAAGCGCTTTTAAGCGTGGGGAACATAGTAGTCATCGCAAGGATGTACTTCTGCCTTAAACAGCTTGCTAAAATCATCACCCAAATCTGACAAGAGATCGTTCAAATAGCTAATCTTCTGAGGGGCGGAACCGGAGTCAGTGGATGAAGATGCAAACTATCCCCCATACAAGCAGTCGTAAATTCACAAAAATATTTGTCTTAATAGACACTTGAAATCCCCCATGCAATACTGAAAAGGGATTTGCTTGAATTGCTATTAGCTTTTCTTTCTTGAACAAAGATATAACTCAATTGGAGAGGATGAATGACTCGACGTATTACCCATGTCATGCAGTCAGTAATAAGTAAATTATCACGACGTCACACACTTGTGTGGCTTGGAGGTAGTGGACTGACCACCGCCGTTGCGATTGCTTCACAGAATCAGGAAGTTACTGCCACAGCAAACAAAGACGATCTGAAGTTGCTGAATCCACCAGGGTTGTATGATGCAACCAAAAATGGCTATAGTCATATAGCCGTAGCACCATCAAGGGCTAAGACAGTTTATATTTCCGGTCAATTTGGTTCGGATGAGAATGGCAATCTTATCTCGGATGACTTTGCCGCTCAAATGAAGCAGGCTTTTGTAAATCTCCGGATTGCCTTAGCTGCAGTCGGTGCAGAACCGGAGCACGTCGCAAAAACTACCGTGCTTATAGTCAATCATAGCGAAGATAAGCTGCCTCTATTGGGGGCTGAAATTCAAGCAATGTGGGGAACAAAACCTCCAGCAAATACTCTCATTCCCGTGCCCAGACTAGCACTTGACGGGATGTTATTTGAAATTGATGCAACTGCTGTAATTCCGGAAACTTAACTAGCTTTTGGCGAATTGCCCACACTCACCCGGAGTACCGGGTACAGTGTTGGCTCCATTTTTAATCAAAAGCATGAGCGATTAATCGCCACCACCCATCTCAAAACTATCTAGTCTAATTTCTCGCAAAATGTCTGATGCTTTCCAGCCACTAGAATTTGTACTAGCAAACCTCATTGAAACTGGTTCCACAATATCTATGGGTTCTGGTTCGGGTTCTTCTAATTCTTCAGGTAAGCTAATTTCCTGAGTTTGGCTCAAACTTGGTTCAAGTTCAGAATCACTAGGCTGGGTTTGAACTTTGGGAATTGGTTTGGAGATTTTGATAATACTTTCTTTCACAATCGTTTCTTCGGAGTTAAGGGAGTTTAAAAGCAAAAATCTTATTATACGCTTTTTTTATTTTTTTGGCGATTCTGTCAAAAACTTTGGTCTCACTGCGATGCGATCGCCATTTTTGCGTTAAAGTTTTACAAAATACGAAGTAAGGCAAGTAAGGCAATTGGGTAACCTACTATCCAAGCGGGCGATTGCTTGTGGTGCTCGCTCTTGATTCAGCCTGAAGTTTAGTTTCAGTAAATTCCCTAGGATGACGTTGTTACATTTTAGGGATTAACATATCAATCGCGTGCTCTTGCATGAGGATATTCCAACGCTAAGATACAGCCAAAGAATGTTTTCACCAAAGGGCAGATGTTGTGGCAGAATTTTTGCATATTTTATCAAACGAACATCCATCTGCCCTAACAGTTGGAAACTAAGGAATTTAAAAGGTTATAGCTATGAGACGAATTTGGCAAGTAGGTATATTATTCAGTTTCTTTTTGCTCTTTAGTACTACTATAATTCCGCAAGCGATAAGTGCTGGGTTTTCGACACAAGAGCGGTGCTTTGGTTACCGGGTATTCGATCTCAACGATCGAACAGTTAATTTGCGTCGGTCTCCAAATGGCCCCATAATAAAAGCTGTTCCAAACGGAACACAAGTCTCAGATACGTTTCCAGACACTCCGCCGATTCCACCAGGAAGAAATTGGATGCCGGTGTCATTTGAAGGACAAACTGCTTACGTATCCACCAAACTCTTGTACCGTAGTGTTTACTTGTTGTTAGACCCTAATGACAAGAAGGTAAATATTCGGCAGCAACCCAACGGCACAGTAATAAGAACATTGCCCAATAACACTGAAGTCGCTTTCATCGAACCTAAACGAGACTGGACGAAGATACGCTTGACTACAGGGGAAGTGGGATACGTCTTCTCAAAGTTTCTTAAGGAACCAACTTGCTTTTAAGCGCTGTTTTAACTTGCAGCACAACCATCTTGTGATGTTTGGCTTGCCAAAAATTTTAAAGAGTGTTAGTGTTATTTCTTCTCAGCGCATCCTTCCAAAACCTTATTACCTAAGATAAAAGTCGCTGAATAGGGGTATACTTTATCAGACATACCATCACTACATTGATCATCTTTTTTAATAATGAGTGTATTGATACCTTTACCTTTTAACTGGTAGACTCTCACAAAATCGTCAGGACGCCCTGCTGCTCTCAATGGTGTAACATAAGGAAATGCCAGTCTTTTGACTTCTGGTGAAGAGTAGACAATTCCACTTCTGCTGACAGTCACATTCCAAAACGGTTCGGTACCTACAACATTAAATCTTTCTGCTCCAGCAGTTTGTGCAATAAGCGAAGTTTTTCTATTGCTGGATAATGTACTATCATTGGCAACACTGCGATCGCTCACTAAGAAAGGAACGCTTAACCCAAGCAAAATAACACCGGATATAAAAGTTTTCATTGATAAAGACAGCATAGTGAATGATGATGTTTGATAGGAATACAATTCTACTCATAACAAACAAGCTCTAAGAATTAAACAAGATATCCAGAACGTGCCTTGCATAATAAATAGAATGTGACATTAATGAGGTCTTAGACGTAGTTCCTTGCTAACAGTTCCGCTTATAGTTAATGTATGCAGCCCGAGTTAACTTATGCAGTATTCGTTTTTTATCAGACGAGCAGCAAAAAATAATGAGGAAGCCGATATTTTTGCTTTTGACAGTGGCTGTGGTAAGTGAGAGCGCTCTCACCTCACCAGTTGCAGTACTCTAACCACTACCCAGTACGAAGCTACAGCGCTCACGAAGTATACCTGGCAAGTCAAATATGCCAACGACCTAACCAACGATCCATCACTTCGCATTCGTTCGATGCAACAAGAGTACAGCAAGAAAAGAGTCATCAAAAATGAGGCTTTCAGCAGTTAAATAACTTGCTTATACTTCCAGACCTAGCGAATTTTGGGTCTAGTTACATGATAAAATATACATGAACATTTAACCCAAGGGGCTTTGACATTGCTTCAATACGACTTTCTATATCGCTTTTTGAAAATTGCTAGTGTCAACGTAGTGTCGAATATTACAATACCCTTGTCCGGTGCAATCAGCGTCGCTTTCCTGGGACACCTGTCAAACATCAGTTATTTAGCAGGGGTGGCATTAGGCGCTATTTTATTTGATTTTCTCTACGAGAGCTGTTCCTTTATCAAGTCAGGAACAAGTGCAGTTACATCTCAAGCTGTTGGACGAGATGACCAAGAAGCAATACTTCTAGCAGGACTACAAAATGTCTTACTTGCTTTGGGATTGGGTATACTTTTTCTGCTACTGCAATACCCTATAGGGAAGCTAGGGTTTATGTTGTTAAACGCTACTCCAGATGTAGAACTTGCCGGTATTGCTTATTTTAATGGCCGGATTTGGGGAGCGCCTGTGGCTTTAATCAACTTCGTCTTAGTTGGGTGGTTTCTTGGACAAGAAAAAAACCGCAAAGTCCTTTTACTTACTATTGTTGGGAACGTTGCTAATGTTGTATTGAATTACCTTTTCATTGTTGTTTGGGATTGGTCAAGCATGGGGGCAGGATTGTCGCAAGCTATTAGCCAGTATATAACCTTATTTGTAGGGCTTGGGATGATTATCCGTGAAGTTCCGTTAAAAGAAGTAGGTGCTTTAACAGGGAAAGTCTTCAATTTGTCCACCTTCCAAACTCCTTTTGTTCTGAACCGCAATCTATCTGTTAGGTCTGTAACGATCGTATGTATTTTTGTCCTTTTCAATGTTTTTAGTGCAACATTGGGAACTAGTGTTCTGGCTGAAAATGTTTTACTTCTTCAAGTCGTAGCATTAAGTATGTATATGTGTGATGGAGTAGAATACGCTACGGTAACTTTAATCGGTAACTTTCAAGGTCAAGGCGCAAAAGATAAATTTGTCCCACTTTTGCAAATTGCATTAGGAACTAATCTGGCTATTGCTTTAGTAGTTGGGATGGCTGCTGTCTTTTTCCCCGACCCCATATTTAATCTGTTCACTAACCATTCTGAATTGGTAGAAGCAATTAGAGTGTATATCCCCTGGGTACTTCTTGTTATAGTCGGGTCGGGATTTGCTTATGTTCTAGATGGATATTTTGCTGGCTTGGGTGAGGGAGTTGCTGTACGCAATACGTACACAATCAGTGGCTTGCTGGGAATCACCGGTCTATTTTTATCAACCTTCTATTTTCATAGCAATCATTTTTTATGGTTGGCTTTATCTACATTTATGTTGTCTTGCACTTTCACTCTGGGGATACAGATACCTATGACTTTGCAATCAAATGAGGAAAAGGAAGCTGTTGTCAACTCATAATTGAATTGATTAATTTATCTTGATAATACTAGTTCTAGAACATTATTCCTTTCAAAACTTATGTTTACTACTAAGCTGTGAAGTCTCCATATTTTCGAGATGACTCACATCATTCCAGACAATCAGACTCCAGAGCCCGTTAACATACTCAAAAGTGCAGAAGTTCGCATTATACAACTTAAAGCGCCAACTATTTCCAGGTGGGAGACCAAGCACCATTTCAAAAAAACCCATCAAGACACAACCATGAGTGAGTACCACAACGGTTTCATCTAAATGTCGTTCAGCGATCGCACTCAGGACACGAAAGCTTCTGTCTCTACATTGCCTTAAACTTTCTCCTTTTGGGATGACGTATTCAAAGCCAATACGTTCGTAGTCTTGCCGTTCCTGTGGAAACTTCTCGTGCATTTCAGAGACTGTTAATCCCTGAAATATTCCCATATTCCACTCTCGTAATTCCGGGTCAAAAATGACTTTCTTTCCACATACTTCAGCAATGATATTGGCTGTTTGAACAGCACGACCCAGGTCACTGCTGTAAAAAGTGGTGAATGAAAGACGCCGTAAGCGCTCGGCAATGGCATGGGTCTGCCGGATTCCTTTGGGTGTCAATGGACTATCGAGTTGCCCCGTAGCCTTATCCTGTACATTCCACTCGGTTTCCCCATGACGTACAATAACCAGTTTCATTTCTTGTTATCCTCATACACAGCGATTGATAAGGAAGGCTCCATTTCTACGGCAGGGTTTTGATTTCCAGACTCATTTGACCAATTTTGAATCAGCAGGGCTGAAATTTCTCAGCAGTCAAATTAAAGATTAGGACATCTCCGTGTTTGCTATTTCCTGTTCCCTGTTACTTATTCCCCATTCCCTAAAATGAGATTTAACTTTAGGTTGTATCACAAGCTCTAGAAAACTTGACAATGATATTGTGATAACAAGCCAAATGAATAAACCTAGGGAAAAACTCAAAACGGTTCCTTGCCAAGGAAAGTATTTATACATTAGTATAGCAATCGGTGTATGTAAGAGATAGAAAGCATAAGAAATACGACCCATAAAATTTATTTTTTTCAAGCCATCAGCAGATATATTATATTTTAAAATAATAATTGCAAGTATGATAAACAAAGATGATGCTACCAATTTTGGTTCTTGAAAAACACGTTCTTTCAAAATTATCCAAAGCAGGTGAAAAATAGGAATTAAAAAACTGATTAAACGTAAATAAACCAACCCATAAAAATAGCGACGTGTGATTTCACTAACTATTAATATACAAATTGGCAGAATTGTTAGGTCAGAAAAATTGACATGACTAACAACTGGATTGGAAAAACCTAAAGCGTTTAAAATATATTTACCTGTTAAAAGATGATTGGTAGCATGAAATAATAAAATATAGCTAAAAAGCGGTAAAAAAGATTCTTCTTTACTAGAGGGTTGTATTTTCCATGCTAATAATAGCCCGCTCAACCAAAAAATCCATCCGGAGGCATAACCAGCAAGAAACTGGGGAAATAATGGAAAAAAACAGCCTATAGCACTGACTAGAAAAATCCCTAAAAACATATCTAAAATTCTAGGATGCAACCACCAGACAAAGATAAGAACTAAATAATAGAGAATTTCGTAATTTAAACTCCACACAGCCCCGTCACCTGCTATAGGAGGTAGGGAAAAAGAAAAGTATCTATCGAAATTTTGCAAAAAAAATAAATTTCCTAAAACGATTTTAAATTTTTCATTAGGTTCAGCCAATACTCCTAAACAAATAGCAATGAAATAAATGGGTAAAATTCTAATCGCTCGACGTAATATATAATTATAAGCTTGTTCAATAGAGAAGTCTTTTTTAGTTGTTAAGCCAATAACGTAGCCTGAGAGAACAAAAAATAGTAAAACGGCACTATGCCCCGCTTGTAAATAGCTGAAATAAATATTGGGATGGTAGGTAGGGTCTAAAAAATTTTTGACATCAAAAACATGAGCTGATGCGACTGAAAGGGCAGCAAGTCCTCTAATACCCTCTAAATTATAGTCTAATATTGAATTCTTTTTTAAAGAGTCATCACTTCTGCGATCGGGCTCTATTTTTGCATTAATATTCATGAAATTTCATTAAACTGAAGCAACAAAAGTTAAATCTGGAACAATAACTTCATCACCAAAACCAATTCCTAACACTTTTAATCCACACAAGAGTGCATTGTTTCCATCAGAAGTGGCGATACTCCTGAAGGGAGCCGCCCAAGGGGCGAACGCATATTTAGCCACCGTTAATTGAGCCACACCGCCAAATTCTATTTGGCGGATTCAGGCTAGAAGTTGGCGCTAACTTTTCGTCCGAATCTATTTGCATAGAATGACTATCTGGTCAACGTTTTCTAACTATGGGTCGAACCGCTCTGCCGTTCTACCATTTACTATTGTCGATTCAAGGTTCAATTTGAATAATTCTGTATTTTGTCATAAGAATATTAATATCATTTACAGTTAGTGTAAAGTATATCATATATTTTAAAACAAAAACTACTTGACAAGGTTTTAAAAATTAGTTTATTATTTCTGCGATTTAACCTATGTAAAACTTTCTGCCCTTGTAAAAGCTGATTCGTAAAAAAAATCTTAAGAATACCCAATTCTTTGCTGGAAATGGCTTTTAGAAAATAAACAACTGATGGGTTAAAATACCTGAAACCCTGACGATACTAAGCCTGTACTCTAGTTGAGAAATTAGCTCTTAGACAATTGCTCTTTAAACTACCTAAAAAAAAATCATGACCATCATTTTGGTAACAGGTTCAGCCGGGTTAATTGGTTCTGAATCAGTCCGATTTTTCTGTAATCGTGGCTTTACCGTGGTTGGCATTGACAACAATATGCGCTCCTTAACCGATATTTTGAAAGAGATTTTGACGGAAAATATAAGTCGCTGGAGCTAGAAAGAAACTCATGAGCAAACGAGTTTTGATTACAGGAGGAGCGGGTTTTGTAGGAAGTTCTCTGGGTTTAGGATTAGCTCAACGCTATCCGGACTGGAAGATTATTGCCTTAGATAACTTGAAGCGACGAGGTTCAGAGTTAAATTTACCTATTAGTTCTATCTAAATTGAAAGGAATTTCTATGAATAAATTGTAAATTCTAATGCTCGTAGATAAACAAACTCAACTAACTTAAGGAAATCATGTTAAAAGAAATATTGAATAGTAAAGTTTTCAAGTTTCTTATCGGTGGTGGCATAGCAGCTACGCTCAATTTAATCCTCATTTTTTGTTTCATTGAATGGTTAGAATTTAATACCTCTATTTTACGCAATGTTGCAAATGGATTGTCCATTGAACTGTCACTGTTAGCTAGTTTTTTCATCTACAGAATTTGGGTATGGCCAGGGGGAGCTTGGACAGTGGGAGAAGTATTGTTGAGGCAAATCCCTCTCTACCATATTGCGGCAGGAACGGCTGTTATTGCTCGGCTCTTTTTCATTTTTCCTCTCTTAGATCGCTTAGAAGTTAATTATTTTATTAACACCTTATTTGGCGTATTAGTGAGTGCGGCTCTTAACTACTTAATTAGCGATCGCTTAGTCTTTCAAAAGTCAGATATTTGTCAATCAATTGACACTATTTCCCTAGTTTTGCTGAGCAAGAATGGCTTATATCATTTAGCTTTATTGCTTTTATTAAAAGAAGAAACTTCAGTTAAATTGTTGGGAAATCGGAAAAAATATCCGCATTCAACAGAAATTTATTCTCCTGAAGGATTAGCACCAGCATTAGAAAGTTGCTCTGTCTCACTGAGTCATTCTCTATCAGGAAAGTCTAAAAATATTCAGGTTATATCAATTGTCATTCCGGCTCATAATGAAGAAGATTGTATCGTAGCTACTGTTCAATCTATCAGCCAGCTTTTAGAAGAAAAAAGAATTGTTTACGAAATTCTTGTGATTAATGACAATAGCAGCGATCGCACAGAAGAATTATTGCAGCAACTCAGTTCTCAAAATAGTAACGTAAGTTATATAAATAACTACTATCCTAATGGGTTTGGTTTTGCTGTGCGATGTGGGTTAGAAAATTTCCAAGGAGATGTCGTAGCTATTGTAATGGCAGACAGTTCTGATGCGCCAGAAAATATTGTTGATTACTATCACAAGTTACAAGAAGGCTATGATTGTGTGTTTGGTTCTCGTTTTATTCCAGGTGGTCATGTTATTGACTATCCTCCCCATAAATTGATTGTCAATCGCCTTGCTAATTTATTTATTTCCCTTTTATTTGGCTTAAAGTTTAATGATACCACTAATGCTTTTAAAGCTTACCGACGGGAAGTTATAGAAGGAATTACTCCTCTTTTATCCCATCACTTTAACTTAACTGTAGAAATGCCGCTTAAAGCAATCATCAGAGGATATTCCTACACAGTTATACCCATTATTTGGCGCAATAGAGCCACGGGAGTTTCTAAGTTAAAATTAAAAGAAATGGGAAGTAGATACTCATTAATACACTCTATGGCTTTTGTGTCCAAAATAGAAGCTCCCAAAATTTCTCCATGCTTGTGAGTGATTAATTTAAAAATACCTGTGGTTTCATTTTGAATTTGAGCAGCTGTTATGAATTTAGAATATTGTCGTATGACGATAATATCATCATGACTGTATCGGCGTTTAGCTTGTGCTTCAGTTAAACCAACTTGTGCTACTGGCGGGTAAGTAAATATAGCCCAAGGGATAGATTGGTAATTGACTTTGAATTTTGGAAAAAAGAGTGCATTGTATAAAGCAATTCTTGCTTCATAATGAGCAACATTGGCAACTTCATAGCCACCAATGACATCACCGCAAGCCCAAATACGGGGATTGGTAGTTTGCAGTTTCTCATTCACCAATAAGCGGTGCTGGTTCCACTTCACATCTACAGCAGCCAAATTTAAAGATTCAATATTTGGCTGTTGTGCAGCTGCCACGATAATTTCATCTGTTTCAATTGCCTTATCTCCTACTTGGAGCCATTTTTTATTCCCGATGCGCCTAACCTGTGTAACTGGGGCTTTCGTAATGATACGTACACCTTCTGCTTCTAGTTGGCTGCAAAGCAGTTGGATGATTTCAATATCAACTTGAGGAAGAACGTGGCTGTGTTCCACAACCAGGGTGACATCGTAACCCAATCGTGCCAAAGTTTGAGCCATTTCAATACTTTGGGGAACACCGCCAACAATCGCCCATTGTTTGGGTGGTGTAGGACTGCTAAGACATTGCCAAACATGAGGTAAAGTTAAAAAACCTGTTTTTTGCAATCCTTCAGTTTCTAGTAATGCCGGACGAGAACCTGTAGCCAGCAAATAAGTGCGGGCGCGAAGCTGACGGTTATTTACGATAAATGCCAGATGAGGTGATGGTTGGAATTGACCATTACCAACAATAAAATCCACTCCCTGTGCAGCTAGAACACTAGGTGAGTGCTGTTCTTGGACATTAGAAATAACGCCACGGGCGTACAGCATTGCTTGGGACGTATTTACAGAAAATTGGCATTTCTCTCCAGTTTCAGCACATGTAGTTTGAAGACCCTGAAGAAATGCCTCATCAAGCTGCTTGGCAAAGTTGCTGATTTGGCTAAAAGCATGGTGATAGATAAACTCGTAGGGTGTGCTAGCTAGAGGTAACGCACTGTTGACAGTTGGTTCGACCAAAGCAACTTTAGCTCTTAATTTGGTTGCAGTTAGGGCAGCAAAGCGTCCGGCTAAGCTGCCACCAATAATCACAACGTCGTAGTCAATAGTCATGAGTTATTAGTCATTGGTCAATAGTCAATAGTCAATAGTCAATAGTCAATAATTTCTTTGACTATTGACTCTGGACTATGGACTCTTGACTAATGATAAAGCTTTTAGCAAGCGGTGGTTGTCTGAAAAAGAGAGCACGGCTAAACGGAAATAACGATCGCCTAATTCAGGAAAACTCAGGCAATCACGAATTAAGATTCGGTGATCCTTGAGTAATTTCTGTTGCAAATGCAATGTAGACTGCTGCGATCTCACAAGTAAAAAATTAGCAGCACCATGTAAGGGTTCCAACTCTGGTAAGGAAGCTAAACCCTGGAAAAGTTGGTTGCGTGCTGGTGGTAGCCATGACCAAGTTTCTTCCTGAAAAGCCCTATCTTTGAGAGCAGCGACTGCTGCCGCTGCTGCTAGGGTATTCACAGGCCAAGGATCGCGCCACAACTTCCAGCAGTGCAAACGGTCGGGGTGCGCGATTGCATACCCCAGTCGCAATCCAGGTAGACTGTAGAACTTGGTTAGCGATCGTAAAATCACTAAGTTCGGATATTCCTGCACCACATCGATCAGACTTTGTTCCCGATCTGGAGGTAGAAAATCCATAAAAGCTTCATCTACTACCACCAAAGCAAATTTCTCCAGGTATGGCAAAATTGCTTCCCGCGAAAATAACCTTCCTGTTGGATTGTGAGGATTATTGAGCAATAGGCCTTTGTCTTTTGTCCTTTCTTCTTTGTCAAGAATCAATGACAAATCATTCATCACAAATGATGAAGGACGAATAACTAATGACAAAGGACACTCCAGAACTTTGGCATCGTATGCTGCCAGCGCTCGATAGTAATCGCCAAAAGCTGGAGTGATTAAAGCCGTTGCGGCTAATTGAGCTAATTCCCTACCTGCTAGGGAGAGCAACTCTGCTGAGCCATTACCGGGCAAAATCCACTCGGGGGGTAATTGATGAAAGTGACTGAGAGCAAGTCTCAGTTCACAATAATCTGGGTCTGGATAATGCCTGAGATTATCCAATTGGGACTCAATTGCAGCCAGAGTGCTTTTTGGAGGTCCCAAAGGGCTAATGCTGGCAGAAAAATCCAGAATGGCACTTGGGGGACAGCCAGCCAGTGCTGCTGCCCAAGCTAGGTTTCCCCCGTGTTTTGGTTGCCCCATCACCATAGGCTCACAGTTGGGAAAACCTATGATTTTGGGGGTGCAACTTTTTCTCTAAACAGCTTTCCAGCTGAAAAGGCAGGAACTTTAGTGGCTGGAATTTCCATTTTCTCGTTGGTTTTGGGATTGCGACCTTCACGGGCTTTACGTTCCCGTGATTCAAAAGAGCCGAATCCCACTAGCGTGACTTTATCGCCAGAAGAAACCGCTTCAATGATAGTTTCCAATGCCGCCGTTAAAACTGCGTCAGCTTGTTTTTTGGTAACGCTAGCTTTTTCAGCCACTGCATCAACTAATTCACCTTTATTCATGTCAAACTCCTTAGGGTTTACTTGAGATTGTGTACAGATGCTCCCTGATGCATCTCTACTTATTTCTCTATTGGGAGATTTACAGAAGTCATCCTTTTAGAGTATTTATGCCTAAAAGACCTGTAAGTCTCATAGGCTCGACTTTTCAATGAATCATTCTAAAGTGTCCAAGCCAGAAGTGGATACATGAAACCATTAATTTATATAGATTTCAGGATTTTTTCTATAAAAAGGGCACTTGTTCCGCTAAAAAAGCCCAATACGGTAGGAATAAATACTTAGTAATAACCCCTATAACTCTGACAACAGGGGTGGGTAAGAAAAAATTCAAAATTCAAAATTCAAGCGTTTGAAGTTCAAAATGAAAAACTAGTGCTAGCAAGTAACCTACTCTTACACCTCATGTCCATATCAACAAATAGGCAACAATACCTTGTTATCTTCACTCGCTATCCTGAACCGGGCAAAACAAAAACCCGATTGATACCTGCTTTAGGTCCTGAAGGTGCGGCTACACTTCAGCGCCAAATGACAGAACACACAATACTTCAGGTTAAACAACTGCAAAGTAGCTTGAGCGTATCCTTGGAAGTGCGGTTTGCAGGTGGGAATTTGCAACTGATGCAAGATTGGTTGGGGTCTGATGTCACTTGCCAGCCGCAAGGCGAGGGGGATTTGGGTTTGCGTATGCTGCGATCGCTCAAGAGTGGTTTTGAGGCAGGCGCAAAAAAAGTTATTATCATTGGCACAGACTGTCCTGAAGTGAATGCTGAAATTCTGAGAATGGCTTTTGATCGACTTAACCACAACGACCTGGTGCTCGGTCCTGCCACAGATGGAGGTTATTACTTAGTTGGTTTAAAACGCCCTGTCCCAGATTTATTTACCAACATTACCTGGGGAACAAGTCATGTCTTGCAACAAACTATAGAAAAGGCACAGTTCTTTAACTTATCAGTAGGTTATTTACCCGTCCTCTCTGATATCGATCGTCCAGAGGATTTACCAGTATGGGAAAAACTTGGCAACAGATGACATAACACATATAACGAATCGGTTATCTGTTAGTTTCACAGATAAACCATCCGCGATATACGTTACATCCATCCCTCTGCTATCTTCCTCCTAATGGGGTATTTACTGTTGTCACAAGCAGTGCAACTCTTGATTTGGTATTCTTCAACACAGGTATTTCCTGAGGACGCGCTCAAACACAGATGCTAGCGTGATGTAGCCTAAACCAAGAGGTAGTAAATGTAAATATTCGCGATCCAAAAAAACAATCTCCCAATCACAAACAACCGATAGCATCATGGGAACAATATTCCAGTACCTTTGAATAGAACAACTCTCACCTTTAAATGCAAGACAAAAACTATGAATAACCATTTGGCAGCTGTAACCGCTTCCCGAACACTCAAGGTGGTGGGAATTATTTTAATTTTGTCCTTCTTTGTTGATTTTTTAATTCTGTTGTTCCCCTTCCAACCAACTAATAAGGCATGGCAAATCGATCTGGCAACAGCGCTTGTTGACCGAGGAATTGTCCCTCTGGTGGGCTTAGGTATGCTATTTGCTGGATACTGGGTTGATAGTTTTGATGATGCCAGCCGTCCTGGCATTGATTTAAGATTTCCAGCACTGGTAATATCCAGTGTTTTGGGCTTAATGTTTTTGCTGATTTTTCCCTTGCACCTTAATAACATTCGTCAAGCAAGTGCATCTAGGGTAGAACAAATCACAAGGGATGCAGAAGCTGCAGAAAATCAACTGAAAACCCAGCTCAATCAAGTGCAAGCTCAATTGAGTAACGATAAAGTTAGAGCAGCCGTAGAACAGCAAAAATCTCAAATCAGAAATCAGTTTACGGAATTGCTGAAAGATGAGCAACGATACAAGCAAGCACTCGAAAACCCAAATATTCCTCCAGCCCAAAAAGATTTATTGAAGAAGTTTAAGGCAAATCCCCAAGAACTCGACAAATTTATTGCTCAGCAAAGCGATCCTCAAACCCTGGCAAATCAACAACTTAGCCAGATTCGCGAGCGTAAGGAAGAAGCTGAGAAACAAGCCCGAGAAAGGGCATGGAAATCTGGATTGCGAATTGGTTTCAGCAGTTTGCTGTTATCTATCGGTTACATCATCATTGGCTGGTCGGGAATAAAAGGTATGGGTGCTACACAGGGTGGTGGACGCAAAGTGCCAGCACGCTAATTCACAAGCTGAAGGCAGTAGGAGGCATCACCTCACTCATGGTGGTTCATACTGCCACTTCACTAACTTTGAGCATGAAATTATTAAGCGCTTGTAATATTTTATGTTTAACAAGTCATTTTTTGTACATTGCCAGTTAGCCTATCAAGAGGTATAATTTAGCACAAACAAAATATGAATACTAACAATTGAAATGTTGTCAATTTACATACTGACTTATAACGAAGAACTAGACATTGCTGCTTGTATAGAGTCGGCAATGCTATCGGATGACATTATTGTTGTGGATTCTTGTAGCAGCGATCGCACTGTGGAAATTGCCAGCTTTTATCCGGTGAGGGTCGTCCAACACGCATTTGAAAGCCACGGTCGCCAACGAACTTGGATGCTAGAAAATATACCACCCAAGCATGAATGGGTTTATATTCTCGAAGCAGATGAGCGTATGACGCCAGAACTTTTTGCAGAATGCGAGCGGGCAATTTTGAGCCAGGAATACGTGGGTTACTACGTTGCCGAACGGGTTATGTTTATGAATCGTTGGATTCGGCGCAGCACCCAGTATCCCCGCTATCAAATGCGCCTCTTCCGCCACGGTAAAGTCTGGTTCGTGGACTACGGTCATACTGAAAGAGAAGTTTGTGAGGGTACGACAAGCTTTTTGAAGGAAACCTACCCCCATTACACTTCTAGTAAGGGCTTTAGCCGTTGGATAGAAAAACACAATCGCTACTCTAGCGATGAAGCCAAAGAAACCGTCCAGCAATTGGAGGGTGGCATGGTTAATTGGCGTCATTTGTTTTTTGGCAAGACAGAAGTGGAACGACGTCGGGCTCTCAAAGACTTATCCTTACGCTTGCCAGCTAGACCCCTGATACGTTTTCTTTATATGTATTTTATTCTGGGTGGCTTCTTGGATGGGTATCCGGGTTTTACTTGGTGTACCTTACAAGCTTTCTACGAGTACCTAATTTTACTCAAAGTTTGGGAATTGAAACATATGCCCATACCCAACTTGGATGCCAATAATGCTCAAACTCAAACTACTAGCTTAGTCTCCCATTCTGCAGAGTAAATATGCTACTAAAGACTTTGTAGTTAAGTAGATTTGCCTCCAGGGATGGGCGACCCACCCATCCAAACTAAAAAAATTATTTTTGCATAGTTTTGGGGCAACCACACCAATAAGAGTGGGCTTTACCCATCTGACTCTACTTCCTTGGGTGAGCTTAGCTTGTGACATCTCACAATACTTAGTCAAATTATGCTATAATTTATATATCTTAACAAGTTTCAAATAATTCTTACGAACTGAGATCCCTTGACTCTATAGAGATCTATTTACCAACAACCTAAATCTAAGCAGTTACAGTCATACTTTCAGAATAGTTAGCAGCTTTTTATTTGGCACGGTAGTATTAGTAATACGTTAAAAGACTTGAAACAATCGTTTACAAGTCTTAAAAAGACAAATGACACGCTGTTGGGTTAGCTTACTGCAACTGCCGTTGTTAGTAACTATGTGTAGGTAAAAGTCGGCAGCTATCAGCTGACAGTCGTTAGTGAGTCGCTTTGCCATTTGACTAAATTGCTGATATGAGTACCAATAAAAGAAGTTCCACTTGCCTAAAAAAGGAGAATGGGGGCTTGGCAATCAATCGCTGGAAACAGGACTTAAAAAATGACCTGATTGCAGGTTTGTTAGTCGTTATTCCCCTAGCGACCACAATTTGGTTAACAGTTACCATCGCAATTTGGGTTATCAACTTTCTCACCCAAATCCCCAAACAACTGAACCCCTTTCAGGGAATGCATCCCATCTTGGTCAACCTGCTGAATCTCTTAGTAGGACTAATGGTGCCACTATTAAGTATTCTTATTATTGGCTTGATGGCTAGGAATATTGCAGGGCGGTGGTTACTGGATTTAGGGGAGCGACTGTTACAGGCAATTCCTTTAGCTGGACAGGTATATAAAACTCTTAAACAGCTTTTAGAAACACTATTAAAAGATACGGGTGGTAAATTTCGCCGTGTTGTTTTAGTGGAATATCCGCGACGGGGAATATGGGCGATCGCCTTTGTGACTGGCAATATTAGTAGTGAGATTCAAGCTCATATGTCTAGCTCTATGTTGAGCGTTTTTATCCCGACAACTCCGAATCCCACCACGGGATGGTATGCAGTTGTTCCGGAAGACGAGGTGGTCAACCTGTCAATGTCTATTGAAGATGCCTTTAAAATAGTAGTTTCTGGTGGTATTGTTGCAACAAACACACCCTTACCTCCGTTAGTTATTCCCAAAGAGCGTAAACTGGATGTCCCACCTTTAGAAACAAAACGACAAGTTATGCCTGTCGAAGAAACCTAGAGTCAATAATTATCAGTTAGGAGTTAGTAGTTAGTGGTTACTAGTTGAGAGTAAGTGCTTGGGAGTTAGTAGTTAAGTGCTAATGTAACCTAAGCCACCAAACACCAACCACAAACTACTAACTACTAACTACCAACCACCAACCATTAACCACTAACCACTAACTACTTCTTTATGCAAGAGCGCAAACCCCGTCAAATTGCTCGTGAATTGGCGCTTTTAAGCCTCAGCCAATTGCCAGTTAACCCAAAAAAATTAGAAAAAATGGAGCGGGATCAGCTAATACCCAAGTTGGTACTAGCAGCTGTACGCACCTTAAGATCTGAAGTACAAGACACTTTAGACAATGCTGCGGCCGAACTGCAACGCAGTAATGACCGCCTTTTAAGCAGCCAGACTCGTGCCACAGATCTGAACACTGCTAGAACAATGGTTAAAGAAGCGATTGAATGTACGCAAACAGCTATTAACAAACTAGCTGCAGCTGTGGAGTTTCCAGAACTTATTCAACTAGCTAATCAAGACAGAGAAGTCCGTGAATACGCCAAAGAGATCGTACTGACAGTTAATGAAAACCGCAACGAAATAGATGAACAAATTTCTACTGCTTTAGTAGACTGGCAAGTCACTCGCCTTGCTCATATTGACCGAGATATTTTGCGAATTGCTGTGGCTGAAATAAAGCACCTCGAAGTACCGCAGAGTGTAGCTATCAACGAAGCCGTTGAGCTAGCCAAGCGATATAGTGAAGAAGACAGCCATCGATTCATCAATGGTGTTTTGCGCCGAGTCATAGAACAGACAAAAGCGGCAACAACTCTCTAGTATACAGTTATGGGTCATTAGTCCTTTGTCCAGTGTCATTAGTCCTTGGTTCTTGGTCATTAGTTCTTGTTAAAAATTTAACAAATGACAAATGACAAATGACAAATGACAAAAGAAATTACACTAAACGTTAGATAAAAAGTTTTATAACACCGCTAGCTGCAATGGTTTTTAATTGGTTCCGCCGTCAACATAATGAGCCAACTGGTACTCCCTCTCAAGATAAACAGCCAGAAACGCCTGCTGTAAAAGAACCCCAACCAGAACCAGCCGCAACGTCAACGGCAGAAACTGCGGACGTAGCTGTAGACTTGCTTGCTTATGCAAAAGCAGCTTACAAGAATATTCAGCAAAGGCAGCAAACTGAGGAGGAAGCGACAACCCCAACTGGTGATGCAACAACGGAAACTTCCCAGCTACAGCTACAGGAAGTTGCAGAAACGCCACCAATTCAGGAAGTTGCCTTTGTTGCTGTTTCTGAAACAATTGCCGAACAACCAGACAATCAAGATGTGAGTGCAGCACCAGTGGAAGCAGTAACAACTGAAGAGCCAGTTGCTGAAATTGCCATGGACGAAAGTGCTGACTCCTCTGCCTGTGAGCGAGTGGAGAGTGGGGAGTCGGGAGTAGGGGAAGTTGAGATAACAAAAGAGGAAGAGCCAACTCAACCAGCAGCACCGGCAACACTCTCCTTTCTAGAAAGGGCAGCAGCAGAAAAGCAAGCAAAGCAAGAACGACTCATAGCCAGTGCGATCGAAACACCAGAACCAGAGGTAGCCCTGAATCAAGCTGCATCAACGACCGAAGAACCACAAATCACAGCAGAAATACCAGGGTTTGCCTTTGATGAAGGGTTCTTGTGGTCAACAGAAGTGTTGGCAGCACAAGGTAGGCGTCCGGAAGATGTTTCTATTGAAGAAATTACTTGGCTTAAAAAACTGCGGCAAGGTTTAGATAAAACTCGCCGTAATATCCTCAATCAACTTAAAGCTATCGTTGGTCAAGGTCCGCTGAACCAAGCAGCCGTTACGGCTATTGAGGCACTGCTTTTGCAAGCGGATGTTGGTGTTGAAGCAACCGACCATATTATCAACTCCTTACAGCAAAAGCTTCGACAAGAAGCTTTACCACCAGAAGAAGGTATTGCGTATCTCAAATCAATCCTTCGGGATATGCTAGATGCGCCGATACAGAAATCTGGCAAGCATTTTTTTGCGCCAGAAAAAGAAACGTTGAATATCTGGTTAATGACTGGAGTTAATGGTGTTGGCAAAACAACCACTATCGGTAAAATTGCCCATTTAGCTAATAAATCCGGTTATAAATGCTTGATTGGTGCTGCTGATACCTTCCGTGCTGCTGCTGTGGAACAGGTGAAGATTTGGGGTGCAAGAAGTGGTGTGGAAGTGATTGCTAATCCTGCTAAGAATGCAGATCCTGCAGCAGTTGTTTTCGATGCTATTTCCGCTGCATTGGCACGAGAAACAGAATTGCTTTTGGTAGATACTGCAGGGCGACTGCAAAATAAAAAGAACTTAATGGATGAGCTCAGTAAAGTTCGTCGCATTATTGACAAGAAAGCTCCTAATGCCAAGATCGAATCCCTGCTGGTGTTAGATGCTACTTTAGGTCAGAATGGGCTGCGACAAGCGGAAGTCTTTGCTCAAGCAGCACAACTGAGTGGAGTTGTGTTAACCAAGCTTGATGGCACCGCTAAAGGAGGTGTTGCCCTTGCTGTTGTACAGCAGCTTGGCTTACCCATTCGCTTTATTGGTGCAGGCGAAGGTGTTGAAGACCTGCGACCTTTTTCTAGCTATGAGTTTGTGGAAGCACTTTTAAGTGGTTAGTAGTTAGCAGTAGGGTGGGCACTGCCCAGCACTAACCAACTTGCGGTATAGCCCCACCTACTAACCACTATGTTTCCAATTTTTGACAAAAATTAATTACAAAAATATTCTCTAATGGTAGTTTAAATGTTGGCAGTGCCGTACTACAACTCGATCGCCCTGCTTAACTTTTGGCTCAAAAATCCCGTTATGTGAGGATTCTAAGCGTTGAACCCTTCAATTTTCATTTTTTTTACAAAAAAGAGATGACAAAATAAGGAATGTATGAGAGAATGTAAAGCCTTCTAGCGCTTTTCAGAAAGCCATTTCTATATAGGTCTGTTTTATAAAAAAGCACAAATCGTAAAATAACAAAAAAATTTATCTGTTACGTCTTTTTACTCTTGCTAAATTGACAATCTTGTCACAATATGATTTAGCAATACCAGAACAGAAGTATTTATATCTAATCTAGAATCTGCTTAAGTAAAGTGCAATTATAGCCGTGCCTGTGTCTCAACCACCATCTCAACCAAGTGAAAGTAATACAACTAGTGGCGCTACGGAGGTAACCCCTGTAGTGGCACTGAAAGAACTTGTGGCACGGCTCCATCGAGAACAAAATAAAATTCAAGACCTCCTTAGTTCTTTAGGATTTGCTCTCCGAAGTTTCAATAATCTCAATCAATTTTTGGAACTGATTCCGCTGATGGCAACAAGAGTGACCGATGCAGATGGCAGTGCCCTCTTTCTATACAAACCTAACGGTCAAGTGAGATTAGAGCAACTTCATTGGCAGGATAGCCGCCAACGGAAAAATATTCGTAAAGCATTAGAAACAGTTAGCAATCAAATTACATATGCACCAAACTCTCAACCTTTAGCAACAAGTACGTCGGTTTTGGACGACCATATGCATCGCCAGTTAGGACCAGATATACAAATTTTTGGTACGGCAATTCTGGTGAAGCATACAGAACGAGGGTGGCTCTATGTTTTAAGCCGCGACCCAGAATATACTTGGACGGAAACCCGACAAAAGTTAGTTCGGTTAGTCGCAGATCAAACAGCAGTTGCGATAGAAAATGATGAGTTAGCTGTAGAACTGAGGAAAAAAGAACGCCTCGACCAAGAACTAGAAATTGGTGCAGAAATTCAACGACGGCTTTTGCCCAGGCAGTGCCCCACAATTCCAGGTGTAGCCCTTGCCGCACGATGTAAACCCGCCAATCGTGTAGGTGGCGATTACTATGACTTTATTCCCACCAATCACCATCAAATTCACCACGATCGCAATGGTTCTCACGGGAAAATTGAAGAGCGTTGGGGTTTAGTGATTGGGGATGTGATGGGCAAAGGTGTTCCTGCAGGGCTGATTATGACTATGATGCGGGGAATGCTTCGGGGAGAGGTTCTCCACAGTCATACTCCAGGACAAATTTTACAAAATTTAAATCGAGTGATGTATGCGGATTTGGAAAATTCCCACCGCTTTGTCACGATGTTTTACTCAGAATACGACCCGACAACTAAAATTTTGTCCTACACTAATGCCGCTCATAATCCTCCTATATGGTGGCACGCCTCGACAAAAACTGTAACGCGGTTGGATAGTGTTGGTATGCTCATTGGTTTGGATGCCAATAGCCAATATGAAGATGCTAGGGCACAGCTAGAACCGGGGGATACTATTCTTTACTATACAGACGGTTTGACTGATGCTCCCTCTGCAAGTGGCGATCGCTTCGATGAAGAAAACCTGATTGTCGCCTTTAGCTATGCTTGTAGGATTTGTAATGGTCCAGAAGAAATTCTAGATTATCTATTTGACCGAGTACAACAATTTATCGGTGAGGACAGGCACAATACCGACGACATGACACTAGTCGTCTTGCAAGTTCAACCGGAGTTGGGACTTGAAATTTTCAATACTTAAAGACCAGTTTATTTGACAAACTGGGTTCTTTTTAGGTATAGGGAAATACATTTTTTCTAATGATAAAATTTTCTAATTGATTAGGTAAAGCGAACGCTAACCGTCCTTTTGTCATACAAAAATTTATACACATTCTCAGGCAATCTCATTCCTTTGACTAGCTAGCACTTTTGCACTACAGACAGATAGCGCCAACTGTGCAAAGGAATACTATGAAAATGTCATTAAGATACTTAAGGAAAATTAACAATGGGACCCTATCCTACGGATTCTACAGAGAAGGCATACAACGATAGCGATCGCAATGCTGTTAAGTTTGGCTTTACTCCTCAATCCGAATTGTGGCAAGGACGCTTGGCAATGATTGGCTTTCTCGCATATCTATTGTGGGATCTCAACGGCTATAGTGTAGTGCGTGACGTACTCAGTGTCATTCCTCGCTAACTATACGCTACTTTACCTTTCAAGCTAGAACCGTTTGTAAAGATCGTTATGAGTTTCGAGCAACGAGTGTTGAGTAGGAACTAGTCTCAGCACTCAAAGCTCATAAACACTCACAGCCCCCAAAGCAGGAACTGGTACTTGCAACACCCAATTTATGGATAACTGCTAAACCAAAGATGATTTTTGGTATAGTCATTGGGTATGTAATTATTAAAATATCTTAATATTTCTATACAATAGGAGTGCTGGTGTTGCTTGAAGCACGGCAATAATTACTAACAGACTTTTGCTGTCTAGTAATCTGTCTGCCATGTCACGATCTTTTTGAATTTTTACCCAAGTCGGAGTCAATAGAGTGATCCAACAATTAGAAAAACCACCCAGTCCTCAAATAAAACTGACCAGTGAATCTACAACTGGGCTTTTAATTGCTACTACCATAATTGTTGTATGGGCAGCCAGCTTAATTTTCTTACTCTCAGTTGATACTTCCAAACTTAATTTGTTGACTCTGTTACTTGCCATAATTTGGCAGACCTTTCTCTACACCGGGTTATTCATCACTGCTCATGATGCTATGCATGGGGTGGTATATCCTAGTAATAGCAAAATCAATCATTTTATTGGGACATTGTCCTTGTTACTTTACGGTTGGTTATCCTATAACAAATTAATCAAAAAGCACTGGATGCACCACCACCGTCCTGCTACTGAACTAGATCCGGATTTCCATAACGGTCACCACAAAAACTTCTTTGCTTGGTATTTGTATTTCATGAAAAATTACTGGAGTTGGCAACAAATTATTGTTGTAACTTCGGTCTATAATTTGGCTCATTACCTATTCCATTTACCTAAAGGTAATTTGAATTACTTTTGGGCAATACCCGCAATTCTAAGTTCCGTACAGCTGTTTTATTTCGGTACGTTCCTACCCCATCAAGAGCCAAAAGACGGTTATTCTGAACCCCATCGTGCCCAGACAATTTCACGTCCGGTTTGGTGGTCATTTATCACTTGCTATCATTTTGGTTACCATGAGGAACATCATGAATATCCTCATGTTGCGTGGTGGCAATTGCCAGAAATTTATCGCTTCAAGAAGAATGCATAATCCATATAAAAAAGTAGGGTGGGCACTGCCCACTTTGTTAATTTGGTGTGTTCTGCCCACTCTACAAAACTTGTGCCCATAGCGTCTATTAACTACTAAGTAAGTCAGTGAGAAAACACCAAACTATGTAACGAAAAGTAAAATCTTTAAATTTGGCTCGTAGTAGCGCTGTCTAGCCTGCGGCACGCAAGAGCGGCGAACGCATGCATCGCAACTACTAAGCAGTAACAAATATTTACACCAACTTACTTATCAATTACGAATCAATATGCTCTGTCTTTGCCGAGCAATATTGTTTTCTAATATGGGCGGACGCAAACAAAGATATGCAAGTGGACCGAGTAGAGGAACAAGTGATACTACCCAAAATAATTGGGGATTATGAAATCGTCGCCGTGCCATATCATCACCAAGAACCGTTGGAAATAAAAGGCAAAACAGGCACACTGCTAAACTCATACCATTGATAAAGCGATCGCTTTGGAACTGCAGCCAGAAATCCGCCCAATCCCCCAGAAAAAATCCATAAGCAAGTATCCCAAGGGTACTTAAACAGAGGATAATACCGAAAATGTGAGAATCCAGAAATTGCAGAAAAGCATCCTTTTGTCCGGCAAATTCTTGGTTTGCGTCTCGAAGAGCCAAATAAGGTAAAAGACCAAGTATACCCGCACCTACTCCTGCCAAAGCGAAGGGCCAAAAAGGAATCTCTTGCATTCTGCCATCAAAAAACAAAACACCGCAGTAAATCAATAGCAAAATACCAACGAGAGAGAATATTGAGAGTACAATAGCATTGATTTCTGACCAATTCAGACTCACAATGTTCTTTAGTAAAGTGAGAGTTTCCTCTAGGTGTAGTGGCGGAGCCAAAAATAAAATGTAGGCTATAAATCCAGCCCACAATGACCAAAGAGCTAATTTTCTATTCATGAATATTTAGTTTCCAGCTGGTTGTTGCTGATTGTGTACAGTGCCCATACCCGTTTTGGGTAAAGGCGGACGCAAGCACAAGTAAATCAAAGGACCAAACAAAGGGATCAAAGCTATTAACCAGAACAACTGAGGATTTTCCATATCCCGACGAGCCATATCGTCTTTAAGTAACGCCGGAAATAACAGGCAAAGCAGGCAAAAATCAATGCTCATGACATGGATAAAGCGGCTAGTTTGCCATTGATGCAAAAAATCTCCCCAGTCTCCTCCCCTAACACCATAGGCGACTAAAACAGCAGTGCCAACAGTTAAGGCAATACCAGTCAAGCGAGAATCCAGTATTGTCAGAAAAAGATTCTTTTCACCGGGAAACTTTGGATTGGGTTCCCGTAAAGATAGGTAAGGCAGCAAAGCAAACGCGCCAACGCCAAAGGAAGCAAGGGCAAAAATCCAAGCAGGAACTTTTTGCCCTCTACCATCAGCAAACACGAGCGTACCGTAAATCATAGGCCAAACACCCATGATATTAAAAAGTGCCACGACAAGAGGGTTGATTCCTTGCCACTGCCCAGTGGCAAGATTTTTAATCAACTCGAATGTGTCGGGTCGATTGGGAGGTGCGAAGACAAAAGCATAGACAATAAAGCCCAGCCAAAGTAACCCAAATGCAATTTTTCTCACCATAATTCAAGTTTTTAGTAGTTAAGGGTTAGTCGTTAGTAGTTAGTACTTGTCATTACTAATCACTAAGCACAAAACAACTTCTAAAAAATAAATTATCCCGGAATTTGGGCTGGATTCACTTGCCACCCACCTTAGAGGATGGAATGCTCGATCGTCCCACAAGAAAAACTTGGATATTTTTTAATTTAGAAGTCCCTAACAGTAACTATTAATCCATCAGTTTTGAATTTAGGCGAAGCAAGTGTTAGGAATTGAAGAGACTAAACGCCTCCGACAGGTAATCAGCTGCTGCTGACACAACTGCGATCGCACTTTCATAATCCAGGCGTGTTGGTCCAAGCACTCCCACACTGCCTACTGGTACTAAGCCTCGGCGGTAAGTGGAAGAAATCAACGAGCAACCCCGTATGGGTTCCAAGGGATTCTCAGCACCGATACGAACATTAACCCGAGGCTTGCCCACTTCCTCAGTTTCTGGTTGTTCAAATATTAACTGCCAAAGTTGGTCTTGTTCTTCTTCCAGCAGGTGGATAAGCGTTTGCACTTGCTGTAATTCAGAGAATTCAGGTTGGCGTAAAACCTCAGCAATACCGCGAACCATAATCTGTGTTGCAGATGGTTTAAAAGCGCGGCGAGTTAACTCTGCAAATGACTTTTTGACAAACTCGCTATAGCTTTGAAATTCCCGATCTAGTTCACTCCAGTCTAGATTAGCCAATTCTACTAGACCGCGACCCCGCAGATGACTATTCAAGAAGTTAGAGACTATTTGCAACTTATGGTCGATGGCTTCTGTGTCAGGTTGTACATCATCCTTTGGATGAGGTAGATCCATAACTGCTGAATGAGTCTCGTATCCATCTGTCACCACAATTAGCATGACTCGTCCCGCTTCAATTTGCACTAATTGTAGATGTCGCACCGCAGCAGTATTGGTTTGTGGCATAGTAATTAGGGTGATGCAACCACTTAAGGTTGACAAAATCTGTGCGGCTCCCTGTAGAAGCGCTTCCAAACTCCACTCTTCCCACTTAAGGTGTTGTTGCAGTACCACTTCTACCTCCCGTCCTAGGGTTTCAGAAGGGGTAATCAGCCGATCAACATAAATCCGATAACCGGAGTCAGAAGGTACGCGTCCGGCAGAAGTATGGGGTTGGTACAGGAACCCTGATTTTTCCAAAGCGCCCATAACATTGCGGATTGTTGCCGAGCTCACACCAAGGTTATATTCCTCAACTAGAGCTTTGGAACCGACAGGTTCTGCTGTGGCAATGTAATGACGTATGGTTGCCCAAAGTATATGTTGTTGCCGATTGGTTAACTGAACTTGCATAAGGGGTTTTTTACTGAAGCCGAATTTTAAGTAAAGTTTGAAAAAGTTAATGGAGACAACTCCAAAAAGGATTAATATTGTTAAGGCAAGATATCAAATTATGTACTTCTATGGAAATAAATTAAAGAAAGTTCCAGCACAGCCCCTGATAAAAGTATTTTTTAGTACAAAAGAATCTAGTTAAAAAGCTAATGAAATTGGAGTACAACGATTTCCCTCTCATCCTGGATGATTCCATAAGCTTCTCACAATCGCTGTATTTCAAGTTACCAATTTTTACCTAAGTCAAAAAAAATAGATGTGAGTGAAACAAGTGAGACACTTGCTTCAGAGGAATTAAGAGCGATCGCGTACTTGCTTAAACATAGCAAAAGTTAGTTAAATACGCCACACAAGCGGTTATAATCAACACTTCGGTAACCCAAAACTAGTACTGAGGAATTGAAGGGTCAACCAAAATTGAATAAGCATCTATTCCGCCTGTGATATTTTTAACATTTGTAAACCCTTGAGCGATCAACCACTGACACATCTGAGCAGAACGGACGCCATGATGGCAGAGTACGAGAGTTTCAGCGTGGGGATTCAAGCGAGTCTGAATCTGCTCTCCCCATTCAGCAAAATTGCTCAAAGGTAGATTGACAAAACCATCAATGCGAGCTATTTCCAGCTCTTGCGGTTCGCGCACGTCTACAAGCTGGAGATCTGGATCTTTTGCAGATAAACGTTGTGCCAGTTCCTCTACAGGAATTTCGGTGATTTGCTCGAAAGGTTTGCCTGTCATGAAGTTCTTACAATAATTGCCTGTATCTTCATGTTGGCAGAAAATCTTCCCTTTGGAGATAAGAACCCTGCCTCAAAGGGGGAAAGCTAAGCATCAGTAAACCAAAAAGTTTTTTCCTGAAGAGCAATCGCTTTTTGTTCCCACTGGTAAAGATTCTCTTCCTTCACTGCTGCCAATTCCAGAGCTAAGTAAGTATCCCAATACAAATAACCAGTTTCGCAGCGTCTCCACAAACGCTGTTGAATATCATCGGTCATTTGATTCAAATCGACATCACAAGCTAGCTCAGTAATCCAACTGATAGCTGTTTGAGGATCGATGCGATCGCATTTTTCAAAGTAATTACACTTATGACATTTAATACGATTTAATTCTTCTGAAGTGACCACGACTAGTAATCGAGAACGAGCACGAGTCAATAACGTGTACCACTGAAAAGTCTCTTCTAAAGATGGTTCACCAGTTCCATCAAATAAACAAAAAGCCACACAAGCTTCAAATTCTCGCCCTTTCGCTTGTTCCGCGCAATGCTTCTGGCACAATAAGCATTGTATTGCATTCATTTTGTTTATGAATTTCACAGGCAAATAGAGTAGCACATACTGTTTTGCCAGTTCCTGGAGCGCTTTGGACTACACAAACCCTATTCCTAAATATGTCAGTTAACCATTGGTTATATCCAAACAAGGTTCTGAGTGGTTGTTCAAGTACTTCTCTTTGGTACCGAGTCAATATAGGTGAGTAGCGATAAGTACTATATACAAATTTGTACCAATCGGAATCTCGTTGGTGATTCCAGTAGTAAGCTGGATGTTCAGCAAGTTCGGTTCCATGAGGGTTTATAAGTTCTGTGATTGTTATGGGACATTCGCGATCGCGAATCTCAAATGTATCGTCATAAACATCACCACGTAAACCAGCTTTTATGACGACAATGTCCCCACTTGACTCTCGTTGCCAGATAACGCGCAACTCGCCCGATCTAGTTCGCCGTAGGTTGTCGTATCCGCTTAAAGCAATCGTGTTTGTCCGTTCTTCCTGAGTTAAACGACACAAGATGTCATAGACTGTCTGGAGATCGCGAAATGGTAGTTTTTGTATTTCACGGAAGGCTGCCCGAATAATTTTCACCTGTACCATAAAATACTAACTGCCCCTAATATTCCCATTCGAGTTGAAAATTTACTATTTTTATTAGGCATAACAATTTTGAGCGAAGAACGAGCCGCAAGCCCCTGCCTTCTGGGGATGGGCTGAGCAGTACTTATGCCTAGAGAGTATAGGCAATGAGCGTTCGCGATTTAAACTAAGTCCTAGTAGTGACGCTGTCTTTAAATCCAGGCAGTTATATATTTGTTTGTGCGTTCATAGAAGTTTATGTAATAAATATGACACAACGCTTATTGTTCAAGACCATAACCGCTTGTCTTCTGGTGCTACTTTTGATTGGTACAGCTGGTTGTAACAGTACCAAAGCTCCTCCCAACCTCGTTACCCCTTCCGGGCAGCCAGATGCTGCTATATTTGTCTCCAAGCAAGCACCAGTGATGGTGTCATTGCTAGCAAATCCAGACCGCTTGCCAAGTTTGGAACGAGATGGAGAACTATCAAAGCTAAAAACAAGTTTATTGGCTAACACGAATATAGATTACCAACAAGATATTAAACCTTGGTTGGGAAATGAAATAACGCTGGCTGTTACCACTTTAGACTTAGATCGCGACTCGGAAAATGGACGGCAACCAGGGTATCTTATGGCACTCGCTACTCAAGAACCAGAAAAAAGCCGTGAATTTGTAGAGTTATTGTTTTCCAAAAGATCGCTTGCTGGGTCAAACTTAGCTGTCGAACAGTACAAGGGTATTAAGTTGATTTATGACACTAAGCAGGAAACGCCTGTAGAGGAAAAACGAGCAGGAGGATATTTTTCCAGTAAAGACCGACAATCTAAAGACAATTCAAAATCCACAACCCAAAACTCTCTTGCTGGCGCAGTTGTGGGCGATAACTTTGTGTTATTTGCTAACGATCCCAAAGTCCTGCGCGATGCCATTAATAACGTTCAAGCCCCAGACCTTAATTTAACCAGTTCTAGCAAATACCAACAAGCGATAAAAGAAGTGCCCAAAGACGCACTCGTTGTTGCTTTCTTTAATCTCCCGATTGTAGCAAAATGGCAAGGTCTGGAACCTGAAACCCAAACTTATGACAGCCAAATTGTTTCCCTAGTAGCGAACCGCACCGGATTGATAGCTGAAACTGGTTTACTCGCAAAGGAAAAAAATTTGCTTCTTCCCAAAGAACTCTCTAAACCAGTTGCCGCTTTACAATATATTCCAGCCTCAGCAGGTTTGACAGTTGCTTCTTCCAATTTAACCAATTTGGATAACAACAACTTAGCTCTTCTTTGGCAACAAGTTATAGCAGTTATGTCTGGTTCAAAAGAAGACACGTTTTCTGGATTGCTTCAACCTTTGGCAACACTTCAAAAGCGCTGGGGCATAAACTGGAAAGAAGATATTTTTAGTTGGGTACAGGGAGAGTACGCCATAGGATTGTTACCAGGTAAAGACCAAGCCAATCCCGATTGGGTTTTTGTGGCAGAAAAAACAGAGGCGACACCATCGGCTATTTCTCATTTAAATGAGGTCGCTTCATCTACTGGGCTTTCATTAAATTCCCTGACTTTAAACGAACAAAAAATATTCGCTTGGACTGAGTTAGCAGCTACCAGCACTCAATCTGCTCTTGCAAAAGACCGACAAACATATACCATCCAAGCAAAGGTACTTGGGACATACGCAGATGTTGGCGATTATGAGATTATCGCTTCCTCTATTGAGGCAATGGATGCAGCCTTAGGAGCAAAGGAAAATTCTTTGGCAAACAATAGTGATTTCCAAAACAGTATTGCTGCTTTACCCCAACCCAATCAGGGTTATCTTTTTCTTGACTGGACAAAAAGCCAAGAAATTGTTGAAACTCAGCTACCAATTCTTAAGTTTGTGGAAGTCATTGGCAAACCATTGTTTCAAAATTTGCGATCGCTCACACTCAGTAGTTACGGTAGCAATCCAGAATTACTTAAAGGCGGTGTGTTTTTCCAGTTTAATAGTTGAGGGTTAGTGGTTAGTAGTTAGTGGTTAGTGGTTACTTATTCTTTGTTAACTGGTTGTATCTAATAATTATTAACGAGCAATATCTAATCAACAACCACTAAAGACGTAGGGTGGGCACTGCCCACCGTTAGCTGCTGGGCTACTAAAGACGTAGCTGCTGGTCTACAAAATCTTACAAATGACAAAGGACTTTGGACAAAGGCCTAACTACTAACAGCCCTTTCCTGTGGCACCTTTGATTGTGGCACAAGATAGCAGGGTTTAGAGGTTTTTCCTGATATTGTAAGTATACAAAGCAACCTCATTCTGACTCTTGGAGGGGTACTATGAAACGCTGTCGCCCCCAATTTGTTGTAAACGGTTTTTTAGCTGCATTAGCGACTGTTGCTTCTACCCCTGCGTTGGCAGATACGTCGCATTTTGGCAACCTAGCTCTATCACCTGGGTTTGCACCAGCAAAAGGAACAATAGCAGGTTATACAGGTGGATCTTATTCCTTGTCCGCTATTAGCAATCGCGATCGCAACAGAAATGCCTGTATTGGCTATGCCGACCCAAATCCAGACCACATCCTAATTTTGGAAAAAAATTTTTCTCGCCTCAAGATACAAGTTAATACTGGCGGAACTGATACAACTTTAGTCATCCAAGGTCCAGATGGAAGCACGGTTCGTTGTGGTGATGATACTGGAAGAAATAAAGATGCTAGCATCACAGACACTAACTGGAAAGCTGGAACATACCGCGTTTGGGTAGGAACCTTCAATGCTGGAGACAAGCGCAACTACACAATTACCTTAGAAGAATAATGCTTGGTAGTGACCGCCAACCACTAACCACTAACTACTAACTAAAATTTATGTCCTGACAACGTTAAGATAGAGTGTAACTTGTTTGGCAAAACGAGAGTGCTATAAGCGTGTTATCTACACTTCTTGTTGACTTCCGTATAATATTTGAACGAGATCCAGCTGCCCGCAATTGGTTGGAAGTATTGTTTTGCTACCCTGGCTTGCAAGCCTTGTTATTCCATCGGCTGGCTCACTGGTTGTATATCGTTGGTATTCCCTTTCTTCCCCGTTTGATTTCCCACCTAGCTCGATTTTTAACGGGCATAGAAATCCACCCTGGTGCCACGATTGGACAGGGAGTTTTTATCGATCACGGTATGGGCGTCGTGATTGGTGAAACAGCAATTGTGGGAGACTATACCCTAATTTATCAAGGTGTCACCCTTGGTGGTACAGGTAAAGAATGCGGTAAGCGCCATCCCACTGTAGGTGAAAATGTTGTTGTTGGAGCAGGCGCAAAAGTGCTGGGCAATATCCAGATTGGTAATAATGTCCGCATAGGCGCTGGATCGGTTGTTTTACGGGATGTCCCATCAGACTGTACCGTTGTAGGTGTACCCGGTCGGATTATTTATCGTTCTGGAGTTCGAGTCGATCCGCTAGAACACGGAAGTTTACCAGATGCAGAAGCTCAAGTGATACGAGCTTTGGTAGACAAAATTGAACAACTCGAACAACAAGTTCAACAGTTGCAAAAAGAGCAGCAAAATTTGTCAGTTTCGCATCTTAACGCCACTTTTAACGAACAATACTCTTCTTACGACCATGTCTTAACTGATGGGGCAGTTTTGACAGAAACTCGTGGAAGTTGTCGGATTGAAGATAAGGTCATAGAAGAGTTTTTGGATGGTTCTGGAATTTAATTTATGACTGTTAGTGGTTAGTTGTTAGTGGTTCGTGGTAAAATTGTGGCTCGTTCAAGCAAATTGCTATTAACAGCTAACCACACTTCAGCCCTTCTTTGTGAATTCACCATTTCTGGAGATCGAGCACTCCTGGCAATAGAGCCGGGGAATGAGATAGCTCTCGCCACTTTAGTCGCGATCGCGGAGAACAATGACAATGATTGGTTGCGTCGGTATGCGGCTGAAGTTTTGATACCGAGCCGTAATAATTACTGCGAAAAAGCTTTAAATACCATAGTTGACTTAGCTCACTTAGAAAATAGCCCTGCCTTTAATCATCTACTAGTTTCCTCACAGATAATAGACCATAAAAACAAAATTGCCAAAGAATTTCTTGACCAATTTATTGGAGCTAAAGTCAAGTTAATTCAAACCTTTGAAGAAGTGGAAGACAATAAAGAAAGCCTGCAACCTTGCCATAGGTTTTCTTATGAATTAGCTCTTCTAAAAGAAGTTGACAATTTGCTGCCAATTCTACAAAATGAGCATCTACCACAAGTGTTGACAAACTTAAAAGACCAAGAGATATCCAGCGAGCTATGTTGGATATCAATCCGCAAATTGTTCATTTTTCTGGTCATGGGGCAGGAGATGAGGGTTTAGTATTTGAAGATGAAACTGGGCAGGCAAAGCTAGTTGATGGAGAAGCCTTGGCTGGACTGTTTGAGCTATTTGCGAATCAAGTTGAGTGCGTTGTTCTTAACGGCTGTTACTCGCAAGTGCAAGCAAAGGCTATCACTCAACATATTAGTTATGTAATTGGTATGAAAAAAGCGATTGGAGATAAAGCAGCAATTGAATTTGCTGTGGGTTTTTACGACGCTCTTGGAGCAGGACGGTCTGTAGAGTTTGCTTACAAACTGGGCTGTAATGCCATTAGAATGGCGGGTAATTCAGAAGATAAGACTCCTATTCTTCTGAAAAAAAATTCTGTTCTAAAGTCTAGTACATCCTCTCTAGCTTTTAAAAGTGCATTGAAACGCAGAGACTTGATATATTTAAGAGAATTTATTCAATCATGTGAAGGAAATATAGAACCTCAAATTCAAGCAGAAGTTGCTATATTACTTGGTGATTTCGACGCCTGGAAAGCTGCTTGTGCAAGTGTGAGTAATAGTGAATTGTTTTTCTGGCAAGCTAGAGGAGAATTATTAAGTGGTCAATATGATTCTTGCATTGACACTCTTCTCAACCTTATACTTAAGAACCAACTAGAGCTAAGGTTGAAGTTTAACTACCTACGGAATTTAGCGAATGCTTTTATTGATTGTGAATTATTTGACACAGCAGCCAGTATTTTAGAATTGGCTCAAAATACGTTAGATTTCTTCCAAGATAGTAAATCGCAAGTACAAATTCTAACAGATTTAGTTAGGCATTCATGTCGTCAATATCAAATAAAGCGAGCAGTTAATTACGCTAATAGAGGTATTGAAATCTGTCGGGCAAATAATTATTTATCTTACGAACAAATTTTCATGATAGAAATAATTAAATTTTGTAAAATTAATTTTTTAATTAATTCCAATAAAAACAAAGAAGATATTTTCTCAAATGAGGTTATTAAATTTATGGAAAAGCGTATAGAATTTATCAATCAAGACCTAAACAATATAATAGGTATTATGAGTTGGAATTTAGTTAAAGGAATTCGTATGATATCTAAAGGTGAACAAGAAGATGGCTGTGAGACTATAGCAAGAATATTTAAGTCTAATAGAGAAAATAAATTTAATTTTTATGGTGCTTATGAAACAGGGAAAATTCTAAATAACTATTGCACTAGTAATTGTCAAATAAATTCTTCTATCAGCGAATTTATTAATAGAATGAATAAACAAAAGAAAATTGTTATAGAAATGATAAATGATGAAAGATTAAAAAGGATTATTACATAATTAAAATTATGCAAAAACGACTCCTGCTACTTGTGGATGTAATCCAAGTGAGGATATAATGCTTGCCTCTTAAAGTTTTCAGACTTAAAGTAAGTTTTTGTCTGATTGCTCATTTAACCCATTATGTACAGATGGTTAAGACAATGATGAACCAATGGATGTTGCCTCCCAACGTTTTAAGTGATGTAGAAAGTTCTTATAACTCCAGGGAGGATCGCTTTAATTATTTTTGGCAAGTAGCTATTAAACTTAATGATGCTTGTACATTACGTTGCACATACTGTAATCAGTATGCCGAATTTGACAAATCTGTATCTCTACCTTTAGAAGAAGTACTTCATTTAATCAGTTCTCTACATAAGAACCAAATGACTAAAAGTGTTCTCTTAACAGGTGGAGAACCTTTAATATACAATGGGTTAGACAAAGTTTTATTATCTCTCAATGAGTCAAACATACCTTTTGATATTAATACTGGTCTTTTTGTAGGTTTGGATACTTTAAAATTTTTGATTGAATCAGAACCACGAACAATCCGTTACTCAATACATTCGCATAGAGAAGAAGAGCATAACGCTTTTACTCAAAAAAAATCAGGGAATAAAGTGTTTGCTAATGCACGCTTTCTCTCAACTGTTTCTAACCGGAAATAACGTATAGAAATTAATACTGCGGTCACAAGATTCAACTATAAGTCTCTTCCAGAAAGATTAACTTGGTTTATTGATGATTTTCAGCCTGAAGATATAAATTTATTTCCTGTTTACGATCGTAAAGAACTTCATCTAACTAAAGATGAAATAATTGATTATTACCAAAATATATTACCTGATATTCTCAATATGTATAAAAATCAAGCTTTTTATCAATTACCGCTTAGAGCACATAATTTGTTTGGTTACGATCGAGGAGATAATTTTACATCTGGAGCAGGTGGATACGTAAAACATTCAGTCCCTTGCCATGCAGGATCTTCAAGTATCTATATAGATAATTTTGGTAATATTTATCCGTGTATTTCCCATCAAGTACACCGACAACTACCATCATCAATTTGTATAAATAATCTTGCTCAAACTAGTTACCTCAAAAACTTACGTATTGCTTCTACTACTCCATGTTATGAGCCTAATAAAAATGATATCTGTCGGCTTTACTGTCCGATATTCTTATCAAATGTAAGCCGTTTCGTAGGAAGTTTGAAAGATAAGAATAAAGACTGATAGCATATCGTATGGCAACTAAAAGTAATGTGAATTTTCTATCTTAATACAAGACCATTTGATACGTTTGGGGAAGGGCAAGCTTACAACTGGAACAATAACCCGATTGAGAAACCCAAGACTGTTAATGACTTATACTTTGGGCATTTGAAAGAAGTAGTGAGCCACAATCTAGTAAATTTTGGGTATTTGTTTCAACGAAAGAACTTTTTGTTCCTAGCGCTTACTGCACCCAAAATAGAGAAGCGCTATAGTTTGAGTAATTAAGTCAGAGGCATCAAATTATGAATGCACAGACGGTAACTTCCTCTACCTTTGTAGAACCAAGATTTATTTTAAAAGGTGTTAGCTGGCAAACTTTTAAGGCATTAATGGCAGAAGTTGGGGACGATCGCGCTTGGAGAATTGCTTATGACGAAGGAGTATTAGAACTGAGAATGCCACTACAAGAACATGAAGTTCCTAAAGGGCTCATAGAGAGTTTTGTTGAAGCAATAGCAGATGAGCTAGAAATCGAGGTGATGAAACTTGGTGCTTTGACTCTCGAACGAGAAGATTTAACTCGTGCTGTTGAGCCAGATACTTGTTTTTATATCCAGAATGAAGCAAGAGTTCGAGGCAAAAACATTGTTCTCCCCAACGATCCACCCCCAGATTTAGTAGTTGAATCAGATTATACAAGTTCTTCTTTGAACAAGTTCATAATTTACGCTTCGTTGGGGATTCCCGAACTGTGGAGATATCACCGCCAAACTCTGCAAGTTTATCAACTTGTGGGAGCTAATTATGAACTTGCTGCTCGAAGTCTTGCTTTTCCCTTTTTACCTATTACAGAAATTCCTAAATTTATTGAACAGAGTCAAACTATTGGGCAAAGAGCAGCAGTACGTTTATTTAGGACGCGAATTCGAGAAATTTTGCAAAATAATGAGAAATGAAGGGTGCTGTTAATTATCTAAAATTTACGGATTAACCTCTGCGACAGACCAAGCTTTATATTCATCCCGCAAATACCACCATCGGTTTTGGGGATCGCCTCGCAATTCAAGACGATCGACTTTAACGGGATCGAGCAATAACAAACAAAAATTTGAGAGAGGCAAAGTTGAATCGGGAAGCAGTGGAGAGAAAGCTTCTGTGTTAGCCCTAGATTCACCGGGAACGGGCCAAGCAAATTGCAACCTAGCATTATCTGAAATCTCTTGCCAAGTTATCTGACGGGCTTTTTGCATTTCTGGTTCGGGATGATTGGCATCAACGAGAACCAGTTCTCCTGCAAGGCGAAACTGTTCGCGAGTGTTGGTAAAATACCAGCAAGCTTCTCCCCATGCTTGATAATTTATTTGGTCAAATTTTTGACTTCGGGAGTCGGTAATAATTTTTAGCTGATTGGTGTCGTCACGAAAGCCCCGAAAAACGACAGTACGATTGGCAGGACGTCCGTCAGCTTGGACGGTGGCTAATTGAAAGTAGCGTGAGTGGGGCTCGCTACGATTGCGATGAAGGGCACGGGCAAGGGGCGATCGCCAAGGGGCAAGAGTTTCCATCCCCAATCCCGAATTTTGCACAACTACCCTCCACATATTTCTTACTGGTATAAATATACTTCATAATACTCCCAGAAACAAACTGCTTGCAGAAGCTAGAGTTAGCTCTATAGAGTTAATCATATCTACTTATTAAGGTAATATTTCAAGCTAATACAGGTTAAATCTATCTGTTTTTGTTGTAGCTTTACACTTAGCGCAAATCTCATAATTTTTCAAGCTTTACCCTCTCATCTACTTGGCGTATAGTCATAATCTGTGTCAGCAGCAACAAGACTAGATTATGGTTCGTGAGCTTGAAAGAGAACGTCTAAAGAGTGCAAAATTTCCAGAAACCGCCCCAGCAGCCAATCCAGTGTTTTTTAGAACCTATAGCCGCCGTAAAGAGGCTGGGGTGAGAGAAACTTGGGAGCAAGTGTGCGATCGCACTTTATCGGGTTTAATTGAATTGGGTAAACTTTTGCCAGAAGAAGCTGATATCTTGGAGCGGATGCAGCGAAGCTTAAAAGCTTTACCTAGTGGAAGATGGTTGTGGGTAGGAGGTACGAACTGGTTATTACAGCCAAAGAATTTCTCTGGAGCCTACAATTGCACCTCTACCAATGCGATAGATTGGAATGCTTTTGGGCTAATGATGGACTTAGCGATGATGGGCTGCGGTACTGGAGCAATTCTAGAACCCAAATATATTAACCAACTGCCTCCCATCCGCAATCGTCTTCAAGTAAAAGTACAGGGAGAAATTGGCAGTACTTCTTCCCAACAGCGTCGTGAGGAAACAGAGGTCAACATAGAGGGCAATCTCGTGACAATCCGTGTTGGAGATAGCCGTCAAGGTTGGGTACAGTCCTATCAAAGACTGTTGGAACTCTCAACTGATGAACGATTTACAGAAGAAGTTCAAGTTATTGTCGATATTAGTGATGTACGTGAAGCAGGTGAGCCACTTAAGGGCTTCGGAGGCGTCGCCAATCCTGTAAAATTGCCTGGGCTTTACGAGCGCTGTGCATCGATTTTAAATAAAGCTGTAGGAAGACAGTTAAATTCCGTTGAATGCTGTTTGTTGATTGATGAAGCTGCCGTCACAATTGTTGCAGGTAACATCCGCAGGTCAGCTGGTATTCGTCAAAGTGCCAGTGACGATCGCTTATTTGCAGATGCAAAAGCTAATCTTTGGCAGCAGGATGACAATGGCAACTGGCGCATCGATCCAGAACGTGATGCTCTCAGAATGGCAAACCACACAAGAGTTTTTCACCAAAAACCAACATTAAATGAATCTATTGATGCTGTTCGCAAACAATACTACAGTGGTGAAGGTGCAATTCAATGGGCAGGTGAAGCTGTAGCCAGAGCTAACTGCGATTTACTCGTAACTCAAGAGCAAAAAGTAGATTTTCTCAAAGCTTATACACTAGGTAAAGCAGAAGATTGGTTGCAGGAAAAATATCCTCAAATTTCTCAAAGTGAGTTAGAGCATCGTTTAGCTCGATTTGGCTTAAATCCGTGTGGTAGATAATTTTGCCTCACGTAAAAAACTGGGGAAATTCAGGGAAAGCTAAACGGTTAAAACATTTTTCCGCATGCCAATCCTGAGCTAACCTTGAGATTTAAAAGTCTTTTGGAAGTGCAACGCATAGGGGTTGAACCTTTTCAGCGAACAGTGAAAGTTTAGAACTGAAGAGAATAGAAGACCCTCACGAGTCCCCGGCTACCTAATGGTAGAAAAGATATGCTGAACTGAACTGGGCTTGACCAGTTGTATCCCAGTTATGGGTATGAGGGAAACCTCCAGAGCTAGAGGATAAAAAGCCTCTGGGGTAACAAAATGGAAATTATTGGTAGCGATTTTCACTGTAATTTATCAGAAATCCACTTAAATCAAATCGACCCACTTAACTACAAGGAACAAGAAGAAGCTTTCACTGCAGGAGCGCTTTCTGTAGCATCACTTTTGCATCACAAGTTTCTAGAACCCCGCTATCAATACAGCCGTGAATTAGACCCCATTGTGGGTGTTTCTTTCACAGGCTTATTTGATTTCTTTGTCCATGCTTTTGGTGTTGATTGGCTGCGTTGGTGGGCAGAAGGAAGACCTGAAACGACGGAAGGTTTGTCTTTTAAGCGTCGGGAGCAAGAATACCTAAGTTTCTGGAAAGATACCGTTCATCGTGTTGTTTGGGATTACTGCGCTCGCCACAGTCTCAAACGTCCCAATCGTTGTACCACTGTTCAACCAAGCGGTACCAAGTCATTATTAACTGGCGCTAGCCCTGGATGGCACCCTCCCAAGGCACAAAGATTTATTCGGCGGATTACCTTCCGCAAAAATGACCCAGTTGCCTTGGCTTGTATTGACTACGGGTACAATATTATTCCCTCCCAATCTGATAAGGATGAACGGGGAAATTTGTTAAACGATCCCTTCGATCCACGAGTCAGCGAATGGCTTGTTGAAATCCCCGTTTCTGTGCCTTGGGCTCATCTACCAGGTGCTGATGAAATAGACATCAGTCAATTTAGCGCCCTCGCCCAAATGGATTTTTATATGCAAGTCCAAAAGTTTTACGTTACACACAACACCTCAGCAACCATTGAACTTCGAGAACACGAAGTTGAAACCTTGGGAACTCGCATCTATGAAGCTATTAGAGATGATGAAGGGTACATGAGTGCTGCACTGTTAGCTAGGTTTGATGACCATCAAACTTTTCCGCGCCTGCCTTTCGAGCCAATTTCTCAAGAGCAATACGAGCAGTTGATGAAAGAAGTGGAGATGCGCCGTAAAACTGATGATTTTCATGCTGTTTTAAGCAGATATGACTTTGGTGAGTTAATGGAAGCAGGACCTGCAGGCTGTGACTCAGATAAATGCATGATGCCCGAACAAAGCTCAACAAATAGTCATTAGTCATTAGTCAATGGTCATTAGTTAAACAATTAGACTATTGACTGTTGACTTTGAGCTAGGGACTGCCGGTGTAAATTGAGCTATTTCTCAGTACGTTACGATAATCTTAAAGGTCTTAAATTTTAATTACGGCACCAGGAGATTGTTTATGTTCCTTGATGAATTGACACCAATATTTCAAGAACTTGTCCAGCACCCAATCTCATTCATGAGTGGATTCGTCTCTGGTATGCTGCGACTGAATCTTGCAGATGACCCTGTTAAAAGTTGGCTTTCACAGCAACTAAGTACAAATACTTACAATTCTTCAACAACTGAGGCACATAATGGCAAAGCAGGTGGTCCACAAACAATTTCTATTGATTGACATTTCCTTTGCCGTCCATGGGATAGGATTCTTAGTTCATAAACTTGCCTTAATTTTGTCTGCATAGGGTTTATGGTTTAGGGTTAAGGGTTAGCGAAGCTAACCCTTAACTTAATTTTAATAAGTACTAAAAAGTAAATTTTGCATCTATTGAAATAGGTAGATTTTAATCTAAAAACTTAAGAAAAAATAATTAACAATCCATTAACCATAGAACAATCAGGAAATATAAGCCAGACTAATTTCAACTTATATATGTTTGTAAAAACTCATACTTGGAAAAACAACACAATCAGTTATGATATGAGCGTATGCAAAAATTTAGCTTAACAATTGGTTGACTGGTAAATCACGCAACTCTCAGGAGTCGTATGTCTATTACAAGTTCTTCCATGTGCTAACCGGATGGGACTAAAGCCGTCACTACTGCTTGTTTCACCTGTTTATTTAGGCTGACTTTTTGCTTTTCGTTGCGACTTACGTGATTCACATGACTATTTACGTTGGAAATCTTTCCTACCGCGCCACTGAAGCAGACTTAAGAGTGGTTTTTGCAGAATATGGCGAGGTCAAAAGAGTTGTTTTACCTACTGACCGTGAAACAGGTCGGATGCGTGGTTTTGCTTTTGTTGACATGGACGATGACGCCCAAGAAGACGCTGCCATATCAGAGTTAGATGGAGCTGAATGGATGGGTCGTCAACTCAGGGTCAATAAAGCCAAACCCCGAGAAGAAAGCACTAATGGCAATGGCAACCGCCGAGGTAGTTGGGCGAAAAAGCAAGAGTCTTATTAAAGATAGAACACCATAATAACAAATTTTTCTCCAGTTACGCAAGCTATTTGGTGCTGTGTTCTTCAGGAACAGTTCACCAAGGAATTTCATAAGCCTACCTCCGACAGGTTGTGACATTATGAGATAGGTCACAATTTGTCGGGTTTTGCTACGATATAGTATATATAACAACAGGAAACACATGGGTGGGTTGTGAGTTTCCACGCCCCAACTCGATTGAGTTGCCCCGCGAGTGGGTGCTTGAATAACAGTAACATGAAGAAATTTGTGATTTACTAGCAATTATACTGATTGCCCGACCATGCCTCTCTATCTAAAGATTTAAATATTGTAAGTGGCAACAGTATTTTACATATCCAGTTATGTCAGGTAAATTTACTGGGTAAGCAATTCCAAACAGGTATTTAGACTTAGCTAGTACCATATTCAGGTAACGATTCTTTAGTTTATCTAAAATCACATTTCAGTGGTCAATTTACCTTTCTAAGATAGAGGCAGCAACCAATAGTTGTGACGCATGGGATGAACCGAACCAACACCCACTCTTTAGGGAGGACATAACAATGACTAGAACGCCGGAATCTCTGGAATCTGTAGGTAACGAAGCAGCTGACCGGGCGTTAGACCGTGATTGTACAACATTATCCCGTCATGTCCTACAACAACTTCAAAGCTTTTCGCCTGAAGCACAGGATTTGAGTGCGCTGATGAATCGAATCGCCCTTGCTGGTAAGCTGATTGCTCGTCGCCTCAGTCGTGCAGGCTTAATGGAAGGGGTTCTCGGATTTACAGGGGAAGTCAATGTGCAAGGAGAATCCGTAAAAAAAATGGATGTCTATGCTAATGACGTCTTTATCTCGGTGTTCAAGCAAAGTGGTTTGGTATGCCGCCTAGCTTCTGAGGAAATGGAAAAACCTTATTATATTCCCGAGAACTGTCCTATTGGGCGCTATACTTTGCTATACGACCCAATTGATGGTTCATCCAACACTGATACAAATCTCAGCTTGGGTTCTATATTCGCGATTCGTCAGCAGAACGGAACCGATTTTGACGAAGATGCCAAAGACTTGCTGACTTCAGGACGCAACCAAATTGCTGCAGGATACATACTGTATGGGCCCAGCACGATGCTGATCTATACTATTGGTAAAGGTGTTCACTCCTTTACCCTCGACCCCAGTTTAGGAGAGTTTATTCTGACGGACGAGAACATCCGCATTCCCGAGCACAGTTCCATATACAGTGTGAATGAGGGGAACTTTTGGCAGTGGGATGAACCAATCCGGGAATACATCCGCTACGTTCACAGAACCGAAGGTTACACTTCTCGCTACAGTGGAGCGATGGTCAGCGATATTCACAGAATACTGCTGCAAGGCGGCGTATTTCTTTACCCCGGTACACTTCCAAAACCTGAAGGGAAACTGCGTTTACTTTATGAATCTGCGCCTTTAGCCTTTGTCATTGAGCAAGCAGGTGGTCGTGCTACTACTGGACATACGAACATTCTAGATGTGGTGGCAAAGAAACTACATCAACGCACACCTTTGATTATTGGCAGCCCAAAGAATGTCGCTAAGGTAGAGTCTTTTATTCAAAATGGACATTAGTTAGGGGTTAGTAGTTAGTGGTTAGTGGTGAGTAGAACAAAATAACTGCTAACTACCGACTACTAACACAAATAGCACCAGTTAAATAAGTACAGCTATGGCAACCAATCAACTACTGAAAATTAAAAAATACGGTCAAAGTATCTGGATGGATAATTTGAGCCGTGACATTATTCAATCAGGCGAACTCAAAGATTTGGTTGAAAATAAAGGAATTTGTGGAATTACCTCTAACCCAGCTATCTTTGAAAAAGCGATCGCGGGGAATGCTATTTATGATGCCGATATTGAAGCAGAAACCAGCGCTGGATTACCTGATTTTAGCCTTTATCGTGAAAAAAAAGCAAAATTATTCCGAATTAACCCTGAATAACTGCCATAATTTGATACAATTCTAGCATATTTTCCCGTTTGCTGGCTGGTAAAACAGCAAGTCAGGAACAAAACTAGTTAACTGATAAACAGCAACTTAGCTGCTAACTGAGGTTCAATAACAGTTTAGTGAGAGCTAATTGCGGTTTCTTGCTGAGCTTTCAGTTGGGACTCAATTAAGGGTACTTTAGGAGCCAGAAAAAATCCAATCAAACTAGCAAAAAGAATTGGGGTGAAGGGGCTAAAATTAGTCAATTTTGACAGCAGCAAGGTTGTGCTTACAGGTGTACGCGTTACGGCTGCATTCAGGGCTGCCATTGTACAAATCATAGCAAGTGTGGGATTAAATCCGGGAATTAAGGAAGCTACAGCTTTCCCCAAGCAAGCGCCTGTGAAAAATAGGGGAATGATAAATCCTCCGCGCCATCCTCCAGTGACGGTCACACTAATGGCAGCCATTTTCGCGAAAGCAAGCCCGAACAAGAAAACTGTCGGAAAGCTTTGACCAACCACGATATCTAACTCATCATGTCCAAAATAACGGGTAAGGGGTAAAAAGGCAGCTAAAATACCAAGTCCCAAGCCAGCTAGTGTTGTCCGAACATAAATGGGTCCAGTGATGTGGGCAAAAATGCGATCGCACGTGCGAAAAATGCCCATAAAAAGCCACCCAGCCACAACTCCTATAATTCCAAACACAATAGCTATAGCAAAATCATCAATGCTGTCTATGCGATATTGGGGAAAATGCCAGGTTGGCGCAATTCCCAAATGTGTAATTGCGGCAAAAACCAGATAACTCGCACAACTCGAAACAATAGCAGGCATTAAAGCTTCGTAATACTCCACAATATGCTGGTGGTGCAAAATCTCCAGAGCAAACATAGCCCCACCAAGAGGTGCGCCAAACAAAGCAGTAAAGCCTGCAGCCATTGCAGCCAAACTCATCGACCTCACATCTTCACCTTGGAGTCGCAAACGGTCAGCAACCCAAGTCCCAAAAGAACCCGTTACCTGTACCAGTGGCGCTTCCGGACCTGCACTACCTCCTGCTGATATACTGACCAAGGAAGCAAGAATCATGGAAGGATTTTGACGGGTATCCAAACGCCCGTTACGAACATGGATGTTATCAACAATCGCGGCAATTTCACCGGGATTTCCCAGAAAATGAATGACTAAACCAAGTGCTAACCCGGCGATTGGCATGACTATCAACAGACTCAAACCCTGAAATTTTTGCAGCCCGTGAACCATCAATTCCAGGACACTCCAGTATAATCCAGCAAATAAACCGCAAACAGTCCCCACCACGACCCAACGTAAAACCCAGCGAGAAATGGTGAAGGGATTGCGCCGTACTAGTCCAAAAAGCTGAGAGACTGTCCAACGCTGAGTTTCCTGAGTAGGAGGGCGCTTGTTTGGTAGCACTGCTGATATTCCTTTTAAAGTGAAACAAATGTTACGAAATCTTGATATTTTCTATGGTAACGCGTCTGGGGGACAGGGTAATCGCTAAACCCTCAATCTCACCCCCAAGGTAGTGTGTAGCCAGCAATAGGAAAGTCTAGGCTGGGGTATGTCGAGATTGGACAACTATCTATGTCTAGTGATGCAACAACTCCCAATCAAGCCGAAAAGACAAATCCTCAAACCCATGAGTCAGATTTAAGCCCCGAGATGCTTGATAGGATTAAACATCCTCCCAAAATGGATGATGTTTTACTTGGTTTATCAGCAGATGAACGTAGGGGAAATCCGGCAGTCGTACCGGAAATGCTAGATGAACCAACCGATGAAATAATTGGTTTTACCAAGGAATAGTTACAGGAATTAAAGGCGAAACGTTAAAATTGCAATCAGTATTTTGCTGCCATTGTTTTTCGCCTTATGCTGCCAGTTATCTATTCCGACGAGTTTCTGGATCACCAGACAGGGTCTTTCCATCCCGAAAAACCAGAACGCTTAACGGCGATCGCGACTGCCCTAAAACTTGCTCCTTTTGCAGAACAAATTGAATGGCGGCTACCCTCCTCTCCAGAAGCTCGCCCCCTCATGCCTTTCCTGCAACAAGCCCACACCCAACGCCACATCAACAAAATCAAAGAAATTGCTCTTGCTGGCGGGGGATATTTAGATGGAGACACCCCGGTTTCCCCACGCAGTTATGATGTTGCTTTACTGGCAGTTAGTGCCTGGTTGGATGGAATTGATATTGTGTTAGAGACAGGCAAACCAGCCTTTGTGCTAGCGCGTCCGCCAGGACATCACGCTGTAAGTGATGAGGGAATGGGGTTCTGCTTATTTTCCAATGCCGCCATTGCTGCTTTCTATGCCCTGCAAAAACCTGGAATTCATCGTGTTGCCATTCTTGACTGGGATGTCCATCACGGTAATGGAACCCAAGCGATTGTGGAAGAACACCCGCAAGTTGCCTACTGTTCCCTGCATCAGTACCCCTGCTATCCAGGGACTGGACGAGCCACAGACAAAGGCTTTCATGACAATGTACTCAATTTACCCATGCCTCCTGGCAGCGATATAGAGGTATACCAACCAGTATTTGAAAAAAAAGTTGTTCCTTTTCTATCTAACTTTCAGCCAGATTTATTGATTGTGAGTGCTGGTTACGATGCCAACGCCGACGATCCATTGGCAAGCATCAATCTGCAACCAAAAGATTATGGTGTATTCACCGATTATTGCCTGGGAATAACTCGTAAAATCCTGTTCGGTTTGGAAGGTGGCTATGATTTTGAATCCCTTTCTAAATCAGTTGTTGCAACTATTGAGCGCTGTTTAGTGTGAACTACCGCAAGCGAACTGGGTTTTCTCATCTACTTATTGCTGGATTGCTTGATAGTAATTTAACAGTAAATGTAGTTCCCACACCCACTTCGCTCTGCACCGTAATTTCTCCGCCATGTAAGTCCAAACACTTTTTGACCAGAGTAAGTCCCAAACCTGTTCCAGGAATTTTGCCAACATTTTCACCTCGATGAAAAGGCTTAAACACATACTCTTGCTCTTCCCTTGGAATGCCAATACCCGTGTCTTTTACCTGAAAAATGACCTCTCCATTTGGACAAAAGAGTTCCAGATAGATATTGCTAGCTTGAGGTGAATACTTGATAGCATTTGAAAGCAGATTGCTAAGAATGTGCCACAGCAGTTTTTGATCCAAGCAAGCAGTGGTACATTCATCGTGATTTGTGAAAATAATGCGATGGCTTTGGTCTGCACTAAATTGCATCTCTTCCACGAGTCCCTGGCAGAAGTTTTCCAAATCTAAAAGTGCGGGAGCAAATTCTAGTTTGCCTCCTTCTGCTTTCCCAACTGCCAAAACATCATTCAACAGATTTTCCATCGCTCTGACAGATTCTTGAATAAGATATAAGTATTCCCGTTTTTTCACCTCAGGTAATTCAGGGCTGTGATGTTCAAGTAGTTGAGCAGAAGCTAAAATACTAGTCATTGGTCTGCGGAATTCATGGACAACCATTGACCAAAAGCGAGATTTGAGTTCACTGAGTTCTTTTTCTTTGTTCAAAGCCACGCGCACCGCCTCTTCAGACATCCGGCGACGCAGAGCCACTTCAATGGCAGCGTATAATTCTCTTTCATCGAAAGGTTTAACAATATAACCAAAAGGCTCCGTTACTTTGGCTCGTTGTAAAGTTTTTTCATCAGCATAAGCAGTTAAAAAAATGACAGGAATATTAAATTCAGCCCGTATTTGTTCAGAAGCTTTTATCCCATCCATTTTACCTTTTAATCTAATATCCATTAACACTAAATCCGGTCGGGTTTCTGCTGCTTTTTCAATTGCTTCCTCGCCAGAAGAAACGGCAGCCACTACAACATACCCTAAATTTTTCAATCGTTTGGATATATCCTTAGCAACGATTCTTTCATCTTCAACGATTAAAATCCTGGCATCAGCCATTTCCTCCCTCCCCTAACTCCTGCTTTACTTCAATAAATTCAATTATAAATTTTGTTCCCTGACTGTTATCAAGAATTATAGTTCCCTCTAGCTGTTCTGTAAAAGTACATACAAGTTGTAGCCCTAAGGACTCTGTATCTTGGAAATCTATATCTTTAGGGAAACCAATACCATTATCACTAATAATTAGCCTAAATTTATCGGAATTGATTGAATGAATAGTAAGAGAGATTTGAGGTTTTTTGATTGTAGGGTTAAAGGCGTGTTTGAGGGAATTTAAAACGAGTTCGTTAATAATCAATCCACAGGGGATTGCCGTATCAATATTCAACCAAATATCTTGAGCATTTATTTTCAAGGTAATTGGCTGTGTTCTAGCAGAATATAAACTGAGTAAATTGGTTGCTAATTCACGAATATATTCAGCAAAATCTATCCTCAATAAATCTTTGGATTGATACAGTTTTTCATGAATGAGTGCCATAGAACGAATGCGGCTCTGGCTATCATTGAAAGATGCCAGCGCTTTTTCATCTTTGATATAGTCAGATTGCAATCTCAGCAAGCTGGAAACAGTTTGGAGATTATTTTTAACCCGATGGTGAACTTCTTTGAGCAGGATTTCTTTTTCTTTGAGTGATGCAAGTAACTGCTCCTCTGCCCGTTTACGTTCCGCCAGTTCGGATTGAGCTTGCTGATACAGTTCGGATTGCTGGATGGCAATAGCGACATGGGTTGCCAACTGTTGGAGCAAATCAACTTCAAACTGCCGCCAGTACCTGGGTTCGGAACAATGGTAAGCACACAATAACCCCCACAAATGTTCTTTCTGAAGAATGGGTACTATGAGGCTAGCTCTGATGCTATACAAAGCTAAGATATCGATGTGACATTGAGTAAAACCAGCTGTATATATATCCTCTGCGACGAGAATACGCCCTTCTTTGTAAGATTGGGCATAGTTTCTCCCAAAGCAAGTGTCTTGGATAGTGCTGTTTAAAGCTGGTTGCCAATCGGAAGCTACGGATTCGACAACAACTGTGCCACTTAAGTCTGGGTTGAAACGGTAGATAATAACTCGTTCTGTCTGAAGAAACTGTCGTACTTCGGCAACTGTGGTGTTAAGTATTGCATCCCAATTGAGTGATTGGCGAATACGAAGTGCCATTGCGGTTAAAAGGCGATTGCACTCAAGCTGTTCCATCAGTGCGGCTGGGGTCTGTTGCACCTCGGTTTCTACACAAACGTCACTAGCTTGTGATATTTCTGTTTTTTTATTTTCAAACTGTTCAATAGAATGCTGCAGTTGCTCTACAGTACGCCGCATGAGTGCGACATCAAGTGTTAGCAAAAAGGTCGTGGGTGTAACAATGCCTAAAATTTCTTCTGAGCGATCGCACACCACAAATTGCTGCACCTTTCGCTGTTGCATTTTCCAGTAGGCAGCCAGTATTGTTTCTGTTGGGTTGCAAAGCAATAGTGGTGTATCCATTACGGACCGAGCTTGGGTCTGTGATAAATTTATTCCCAGAGCCTGAAGTTGGACGATATCCTGCTCCATAATCAGCCCGACTGGCTGAATGCCTGCCTCTCCATCCCCTGACGTTAACACCACACCATTAACTTGATGTTCTGCCATCAGCTGAGCTAAGCTAAGTGCCGAAGTTGTCATCGATGCCTGAATCACCGGATTGGAAATGACCTCTGTCAACTGCTGTGATTTTAGTAATTCATCTAGTTGCAGCGATTGACAAATACTTTCGAGGGTGATCATCCCAACCAGTTGTTCCTGAGTGTCCACAATGGGTAGGTGGCGGATCTTATATTGGCGCAGCACTGACAGAGCACTAAAAATATCTTCTGCTTCAGATTGTGATAGGGTCAATACTGGCTGCTCGATCCAATCAGCAACTTTCACCTCTGCTAAATTCCTGCCTGAGGCAATGACTTGTACAACATCAGTTTCAGTAAAAATTCCAACTAATTGTGTACCTTCTACTATCAATACACCGCTGCTTCTAGCTTTAGTTAGTAATACAGTTTCTGGTCGCAAATTCAAATTGGGTAAAACACAGCTGCTACGAGCTTTGCCCATAATTGTAATTGTGTCTATAACTGACGTATCAGGAGTCACTTTTAGAGGGCGACGGTCAATTGCAGGTTCTAAGCTAAACAAAGATGCTGATGACTCTGACTCTGGCATACCTAAGCTAAGGGATTTCTGCTATAGTTAGAGTTTACACTGAACTTACCCGTTTGACAAAAGCTGTAGTGTATGCCTAGTAAAGTTAAAAGTTCAACTCGCCATAAGCTATTAATTACAACAGAAACTGCATAAGCTCCGTAGCTCAACACCTATTTACTCGTGCAACTATAGAACTAGGTTAGTTCATAGCAGGAGATCGCACAACCTATGGGTGTTTCATCCAGATATTGGAAAATATGGCGAGTCAATCCAGCTAGTGAACGAGTTGGGTACAAACTCTACTCAGTTGCTCTGGCACAGGATTTCTATCAGAAACAGTTTTCCCGTAACCAAAATGGGGACGTGGAGGCTGCGCTCTATTCTTACTTCTACAACAAAAAACTTGAGGTTGAAGATAAAAACCGTGCTGTTGCCGGACTTTGCCTGAGGTGCTATGTTTCTGACCCTATATTAAAAGCTTGTCAAAAAATTGACAGTTTATTTGGTAATGAAAAGCAGTTTACCTACCAGGACTTACTGCCCTTTGTTCTAAATGATGATGGTGAAAGCTTGATTGTTCCAGATAAAGATGGAAAAAACCAACTTATTCTGGAAAAAAACGGTGAACCTAAGACAGCCGCTTACAAATTCTTTTCTGTTAAAATCTTACAAACATACAAGCCTGATTCTCAGTCTAGAATGAGTTTAGACAACTGGGCTTATTTACAAACTAGACAAAATTCAGAAATAAAAGATTTTTTATCAGAATTTGGATTTAAGCATCTGAGTGATTGGGCGCTAATGAATCGTGTTAGAGCCAAACAACTAGACCGTCTTTCACTGCGGCAGCGTCATTTGGTGGAAGTTTTTCACGCCGTTTATCGTCGAGATAGACAACAGCAGCGTTCTCAACAAGCCAGACGCTGTCCTGAACCTACCAAGGCTCAACAGCAAGAAATGCTTGTCCTGTTAAAACGAAGAAATGTCATTATTAATGACTCGGTGGAGTTACTTAAAGAACTCAAGCAAATTGTTGTACAACTAAGGCAGTATGATATCTGGAGCCATAGAGAACCAATAGAAATTCAAGATCCGGAAACTGGCGGTTATAAACTCAGACCTGATTTACCTACTAATTCCTTAAATGAAGTCGATCTGGAACAACAAGAATTTTTACAGTTCTTACAGAAGCATCTGAAATTAGCTTTAGTTAAGGCAGTCAAACAAGAAATTCAAGCTAGCATTATCCGATTAGAAAAAAGCAAAAGATATGCACCACTAGCCCAAAAGTTTCTTCCCGGATTAAAACTATATTACGGTCATGGTTTAGCTCTGAAAGAAATTGCCCCCCAATTAGGAATGTCTAGCTGGGATCAAGCAAGACGGGTTTTAAATCCGGGTGAACTTTTAAGTAAGGTGCGCTCTCTTACAGTCCAACAACTGCTCGACAACATTTTAAAGAAGGCTGAGGAAAAAGGCTTGACCAAAATTCCTCCAGAGCCTGATTATCTTAAAACTTTGTCTGAGCAAATAGAAGCTTTTGTAGATGAAGAAGTTTTTCAGGAAGCTTCTGAAGAAATTAGGGTAGGTAAAAATCGGTCAATGAATAGTGTATATGCTCAACAAGTTATTCAATATTTAGAACAAATGTAAATAAAAAATGAGGAGGTAATTATGTTAGAATCATTATTAAATTCAACAAGCGGCAGATGCATTTTACCAGAAGCTATTTGGTTGGAGCCAGAACATTTTTATCAAGCAACAGAAATCAGTAACCGTGTCATGAATGAAGACAAAAAATGGCAAAATTACCTTAACGCATTGGGTTTGTTTGGCTTTGAACAATGGCTTAGTATGCGTATGCCAACACAAGCAATTCCTAGAGAAATACATATCATTGAGACTTGTTCCCAGCTAAAAGTAGGAGAGTTTAAATTTTGTTTAATTTCTAGCGAACATCTGCTAGATGAAGTCGTCAGCATACCTGAAGCAGTCATCGCACCTGGATTGGCATCTCACTTCTATGTGGTGCTAGAAGTTTCAGAAGAACAGGAAGAAGTCATAATTAGAGGTTGTTTACGTTACGATCAGCTTGTCACGTATTGCAGACAGGATTATTTGCAAGATAATTGTTACCAGTTACCGCTAACGATATTCGATCCAGAGCCAAATCATCTATTACATTACTATCTCTATTTAGATCCTAGTTCTATTTCTTTACCTGTCACCTCCACCGAGAATGTGGCGCAAAAGTTAGTGGAAGACTTCTATAACACTAGAACCAACTTGAGCCGATGGTTGGAAGGAATCTTTGATGAAGGTTGGCAAGTCATTGATACATTGATCAACCCAGAAACAAGTTTGGCTTTCAGTACCAGACACGTTCAATCAGGTGCGAAGAGAGCTAAATTAATTGATTTGGGAGTGCAACTGGGTTCTCAAACTGTAGCTTTGTTAGTCAATATAACAGAAGAAAGTGAGGAAAAATTAGGCATTTTAATCCAGTTACATCCTACAGGTGGAGAAAGATTTTTACCAGAAAATATTAAGTTGTCTTTATTCTCTAAAGCTGGTAAAATTCTCCAAGAAGTTAGCTCAAGAACTCAAGATAACTTTATTCAACTTAAACCATTTAAAGGTGAACCAGGTAAGCGCTTCAGTATAGAATTGAGTCTGGATAATGCCAAGGTAAGAGAAAATTTTGAACTATAAAATCAGCAAGTGTTTTTGATGCATTTCGATGTATCAATTTATGGTCGGGGTGGAAGCCTCGAAAGCCACCCTAAAATGATTGCGGAAGAGAAAAATTTTCATGTAATAACTGGTGTGAATAAGCATGATATGGAAGACTGTTAGTGGTTAGTAGGAAAATAAGTTGTCACAATTTTTTCACAAAGGTTAGGTTGATTTCTTCTAACCTAGCGAATGTGAAAGGGAAATTACGTGAAATATTTATTCAGGAACGCTACAGCATCCACAACAAGGTATGATTAAATAGAAAAATAATCACAGCCTAGGGTAATCAAGTGCGTCTTTGTGAATGAGCAAGTCGGTTGTTATTAATTTAGGTCAAGGGGACTTACACCAAGGATTTCCAAGAGTAACTGTTCAAGTTTGGACAGTTGGTTATCCCCAGCCAGAGCAATTTATAGGGAGTTTACCCCCAGCACCAGATTTGGTTGAACTTTGTAGAAATTGGCAAACGATATATCAGAATATCTGCGATCGCCAACAGTGGCGTGCTTTATTAGACGATGATGATGATGAGCTAGAAATTGATGAAGGCGCTATCACCAACGTCTCTGTTGTAGATTTTCATAGTTTGTGCCACAAGGTTCAACAGAGAATGAATGATTGGCTCAAATCTCAAGAAATTCTGAATGTTAGTAGGCAATTGCGTTCTGCACTCAACCCATCTGAAGAAATTCGAGTCATCCTGGAAACAAATGACACATTGTTGCGAAGATTACCCTGGCATCGCTGTGATTTCTTTCAAGATTATCCTCTAGCTGAAGTTGCTCTTTCCAAACCAGAGTACAAACGCGTTCAATTCTTACCGCAAACAGTCTCCAGACAAAAAGTGAGAATTTTGGCGGTTCTGGGTAATAGTTTTGGTATCGACCTGGAAAAAGAGCGTCAATTTCTCAATAATTTACAAGATTCAGAAGTTGTTTTTCTTGTCAAGCCATCAAGACAAGAATTCAATACATCTCTTTGGGACTCCGCAGGCTGGGACATTATGTTTTTTGCAGGTCACAGTCAAACTGAGGGTGAAACGGGCAGAATTTATATTAATGAAAATAAAACCAACAACAGCTTAACAATTGAACAGTTAGAAGAAGCACTCAAAGCAGCTATTGAGAAAGGCTTAAAGCTAGCTATTTTCAATTCCTGTGATGGGCTGGGTTTAGCTTCGGCACTGGAAAAATTGAGCCTTCCCACAATCATTGTCATGCGCGAACCGGTTCCAAATCGCGTCGCGCAGGAATTTTTCAAGCATTTTTTAGAAGCTTTTGCCCTTGAGCGACGTTCTTTATATCTTTCCGTACAACAGGCACGCAGGCAGTTACAAGGTTTGGAAGATGACTTGCCTGGTGCTTCTTGGCTACCGGCGATTTGTCAAAACCCAGCCGTGAAACCGCCAACTTGGCTGAGTTTGGCTGGGATGCCCCCATGTCCCTATCGGGGTTTACTTGCCTTTCGCTCTGAGGATACACACTTATTTTTTGGGCGGGAAAGATTCACCCAAGATTTGGTGACGGCAGTGAAAAAAAAGCCATTTGTGGCTGTGGTTGGTTCTAGTGGAAGTGGTAAGTCGAGTGTTGTGTTTGCTGGGTTGGTTCCTCGGTTGCGCCAACAGACAAATGTTAATTGGCATACTATCGCTTTTCGTCCGGGAAACAATCCAATCGCATCTCTGGCAGCAGCCTTTGCACCTTTGACAGTAAACCAGTACCAGACCCCAGTCGAGAGCTTGAAACTCCAGAGCAAAGCAACCGCTCAATGGTCACTCCTCCCCAAGCAAAACAGCCATTCCTTAGTGGAGTTGGAATTAGAACTAGAACTCGAACAAAACGACAACGCTTTATGTAAAATCATTGAAACCTTTGTTCAAAAAAATCCAGGGACTCGCCTAGTACTCATTGCCGACCAATTCGAGGAACTCTACACTCTTTGTTCTGAAAAAGAACGCCAGCATATCTTAGATTTGCTGCTGCATGCTTGTCATCACGCTCCACGATTTACCTTAGTCGCGACCTTGCGAGCTGACTTTTACGGGTATGCTCTTTCTTACCGTCCTTTCAGCGATGCTTTGCAAGGGGCCGTCCTCAACCTTGCGCCCATGTCCCGTGAAGAACTGCGCGATTGTATAGAAAAGCCTGCGGCACAAATGCAGGTGGAATTAGAGAAGGGATTGACAAATAAACTTATTTATGATGTGGAGGGTCGAACCGGACACCTACCGCTATTGGAGTTCACTTTAACACAACTGTGGTCAAAACAAGAGCGGGGATTGCTCACTCTTAAGGCTTACGAAGAACTCGGCGGTGTAGAAGAGGCTTTAGCTAACCATGCAGAAGGGGTGTACAGCCAACTTTCCGAGGCAGATAGACAGCGATCGCAACGGGTTTTCATGCAGTTGGTGCAGGTGGGGGAAGGAGGGGAAGCAACCCGGAGGTTAGCCACCCGTGCTGAAGTTAAAGAAGAAAACTGGGATTTGGTAGCACATTTAGCATCAAAGCGTTTGGTAGTCACAAACCGTAACGAATACACTGATACCCAAACAGTGGAGATCGTCCATGAAGCGCTCATCGAAAGCTGGGGACGTTTGGAATCCTGGTTGCAAGTTGATGGTGAGTTCCGTCGCTGGCAAGAACAGTTACGAGTGGCAGTCCATCAGTGGGGGAATAGCGCTCGGGATGAGGGGGTGCTGTTGCGAGGAAAACCCCTTTTAGATGCAGAATATTGGCAAACGAAACGATGGGAAGAACTGAGTTTCAACGAGCAAAGTTTTATTCAGTCCTCTATAGACCTGCGCGAACGGGAGGTAAGACAGCAGCAACAACGCCAACACAGGACTATTCTAGGTCTTACCAGTGGAATGGCGATCGCTTTGATACTTGCTGCAATAGCTGGGTGGCAATGGCAAAAAGCCCGGATTAATGAAATTCAGGCAACAACTACATCCTCACAAGCACTCTTTGCCTCAGATAAAAGATTAGATGCTTTTGTCGAAGCACTCAAAGCAAGACACAAATTAAAATCGGCTCCCTTCGCCCCGCCAGAAATCCAAACTCAGGTTGATTTAGCCCTCAGGCAAGCTATTTTTGGGGCAAACGAGTACAACCGTTTGTTAGGGCATGATGCTAAAATCCATAAAGTTGCCTTCAGCTCCAACGGTGATACTATCGCCACAACCAGTGGAGACAGGACAGCCAAATTGTGGAAACTTGACGGCACTTTGTTAAAAACTCTCACCGGTCATAAAGATAAAGTATACGGGGTTGCCTTTAGCCCCGATAGTCAGTTGATTGCCACAACTAGCGAGGACAGAACAGTCAAATTGTGGAAGATTGACGGTACTTTGCTAACGACTCTCAATCATAGCGCTGAGGTTTACGCAGTTGCTTTTAGTCCTGACGGTCAAACTCTTGCCTCTGCAAGCTGGGATGGTGTGAAACTTTGGCAGCGAGACGTTACAGGACAGTTTGCCGCCCGGTACAAAACCCTGAACGGTCATCGTGAAAGCGTGGATGCAGTTGCATTTAGCCCGGATGGTAAAACCATCGCTTCTGCAAGTTGGGACAAAACCGTCAAACTCTGGAAGCGGGACGGGACTGTAATCACAACTCTACAGCACAATGACAGGGTGAATGCGATCGCCTTTAGCCCTGATAGCCAGTTTATTGCCACAGCCAGTTCCGATAAAACAGTGAAACTCTGGAAGGCAGAAGGTTTGGGCAGCTTAGAAACCCGTCCCTACAAAACTCTTAACTCTCATGAAGGTCAAGTTCATGGAGTCGCATTCAGCCCCGATAGTCGGATCGTTGCTTCTGTGGGTTGGGACAGGGCAATCAGGCTTTGGCAGGTTGATGGAACCGAAATCGCCGTGCTCAGAGGTCATAGCGGAACAATTTGGGATATTGCTTTCAGCCCTGACGGTCAAACAATTGCCACGGCTTCTGATGACAAAACTGTGCGATTTTGGCTGTGGAAACATCCTTTATTGACAGTGTTAAACGGTCATAGTGCAGCAGTGCATGGGGTGAAATTCAGCCCTAATGGAGAATTGATTGCCACAGCAAGTGAGGATCGTTCGGTAAAATTGTGGCAACGCAACGGCACCTTAGTCACAACCCTCAAGGGTCATAGTAATTCTGTTTGGGATATTGCTTTTAGCCCTAATGGTGCAACAATTGCTACCGCTAGTTGGGACAAAACAGTGAAACTCTGGAGGCCAAATGGCACCTTCGTAAAATCTCTTGTCGGTCACAGTTTATATGTCAACTCAGTGGCTTTCAGCCCTGACGGTCAAATGTTGGCTTCAGCATCAGATGATACAACGGTAAAACTTTGGCAACTTAAGGTCATGGCGAGCGCAACTCTCAAAGGTCATAGCGATGAAGTTTGGGCTGTCACCTTTAGCCCTGACGGTCAAACCCTCGCCTCGGCTAGTCGGGATACTACAGTCAAACTTTGGCAGCGAGATGGGACTTTATTGAGGACTCTCAAGGGTCACAGCGCCCCAGTAACGGCAGTTGCTTTCAGTCCCAACGGTCAGGTCATTGCAACCACCAGTCAAGACAAAACTGTAAAACTCTGGAAGCCAGACGGCACTTTGGTGACAACTCTCAAGGGACATGATTCAGATGTTTGGGGAGTTGCCTTCAGCCCCGATGGTAAAATAATTGCCTCAACAAGTGGCGACAAGACTGTGAAATTATGGAGGACAAGCGATGGGGAATTACTAACAACTTTCAAGGGTCATAATGCCATCGTGTGGAAAGTCGCTTTTAGCCCTGACGGTCAAACCGTAGTCTCTACAGATGAAGATAAAACGGTACTGTTATGGGATTGGAAACGTTTTCTTAAACAGGATGATGTCCTAGTTGACGGTTGTCGTTTGGTTGGGAATTACTTGCAAACCAATGCAGGTCTACAGGATAGCGATCGCTATCTTTGTGAAGAATAAGAACACTATCAAAAGAAACGACTATAAAACTTTTATCGTTGCGTCTCTATTGAATTAAATTTTTACATTTCATTTTGATGCTTTTTTAGCGCAATTGCACCAAAATTTAAACTTGAATTTCATGTAATAATTTTTACCAGTGTTAAATAAGCTTAAATTTTGCTTAAGGGAGTTTTGTTCAGCGGTAAGGCAAGATGAATTAGAACATATTCCAAGAGGGAATAGGAAAATGATCCACGCTTATGCAGCCAATACAGTAGGTGGAAAACTCGAGCTATTTGAATACGATCCAGGCACATTAAAAGAGGAAGAAGTAGAAATTAATGTGGAATATTGCGGGCTCTGCCATAGCGACCTGAGTATGCTAAAGAACGACTGGGGCAACAGTCAGTATCCCCTTGTCCCCGGTCATGAAGTAGTAGGAACCATTGCAGCCGTTGGCGATCGCGTCACAACCCTTGAAATAGGTCAGCGAGTTGGATTAGGTTGGTATTCCCATTCTTGCATGCACTGCGAGTGGTGTATGTCAGGCAATCATAACTTGTGTTTAACAGCAGAGCAAACTATCGTAGGTCGGTATGGAGGCTTTGCTGACAAGGTGCGGGCTCATGAAGAATGGGTAACTCCACTGCCCGTCGGAATCGATCCCGCCAAGGCAGGACCGTTGTTCTGTGGTGGCATTACCGTGTTTAATCCCATTGTTCAGTTTGATGTGAAAGCAACTGACCGAGTCGCTGTCATTGGAATTGGTGGTCTTGGACATATGGCACTGCGGTTTCTGCGAGCTTGGGGATGTGATGTCACCGCTTTTTCAACGAATCCTGACAAAGAACCTGAAGCCCGTGAATTGGGAGCCTACCACTTTGTTAACTCTCGCGATGCTAAAGCGATTGAGGCAGTTGCTAACTCCTTTGATTTAATTCTCTCGACCGTGAATGCAGACTTGGATTGGGGAATTTACATCAAGGCGCTACGTCCTAAAGGACGATTGCACTTTGTTGGAGTCGTGCCGAATGCAATTCAGGCCTATGCTTTCTCCTTAATCGCTGGGCAAAAATCCCTATCTGGCACACCGCTTGGGAGTCCTACAACAACAGCTAAAATGCTCGATTTCGCTGCCCGTCATGGCATTGAGCCTGTCACGGAAACCTTTGAGTTCGGTCAAGTGAATGAAGCGATCGCCCATTTGGCGGCAGGAAAAGCTCGATATCGGATTGTATTGAAACAAATGTAGTAATGTAGGGTGGGCACTGCCCACCGTTGGCAATCTTAGTTTTTTAGGAAACAAAAGCGATCGCTTCCAATTTTCCAAATAAAAACCCTTTAAAATTATTTATTAAGGTTGCCTTTTCACGATACCGGATATCCCTGCCAAAAATAATGGAACTGTAATCCAACCGAGTAGAGTCGTGAATTTAGCATAGGTATCGTAACTTATCGAGCACCATTTCTTGTTGAAACATACGATGGGTTGAGAAGAGGGAGTCCATTTATCGGTAAATGCGAAGGGTATAACTGGAATAGTTGTCTTTACACCCAGCCAAAAGGCATTCATTGATGTCCAATCTTGTCTTGTAGGGTGAACTAATAGTTTAGTTTCTAAGAGTTGTGGCTTTTGTTGATTTGACCGTTTAATCACGTGCGAATTGTTTAAATCACCTGCTGTTACAGTCCAGTCCAATTCTACCGATTGTAGATTATAGAATAATAACCACGAACACATGAGCACGGGTAAAAAGTAAAAGAAAAACAACCGATTAGTGGCTGTACCGTAGCGAATCGTAAAGTCCAAAACCCAGTCGTATACTTGTTGAAAAGAATATATCCATAGGATTTTGATAAGCCGCAACCTTCCCCTAGGACTTTTCAACAATAATCGCCATTTCCGAATCAGTTTTATGTCTGAACTGATTGTCTCTCTTCTATTCCGACGCCGCATTTCCGTGTAAACACGGTTGGCATCAAGCTGTGCGCCTTGATTTCGCAACCAATTTTCCATAAAAAGGTAAGTTCCTTCATCAAATGGTTGGGTTGCCGCTAAAAATTGGATGTATTTATTTGCAGTACTTTCTTCGTTTTCAGGTAACTCCAGTTGTTGATATTCAAATCCCTCCAAATTAAATTCAAACCCCTCCGAATTAAATTCAAACTCCTCCGATTTTTCTAATCCGTCCTTTTGCGGAGAAATTATTAATTTAATAACTTTTGTAAATGCAAGATTAAGTTTGCTACACTTCGATGATGAAGCAGGTTTAGTAGGCTTCGATGAAAAAGAAGATTTGGAGTGCTTCAATGGTAAATCAATTTCAATATTTAAACAACGAATCGTACATTCCTTAAAATTAATTTCCTTATTACCATTTTTTCTTAAATTAATATTATTTATATTACAGGAAAAATTACTAGAAAATTCTGCTCCTTCTAGCTTTAAATTTCCTTGAATTTTTAAATATTTCAAGTCAACCGAACTGGAAATTCTTGCTCTAATAAGATTAACATCATTCCCAACTTCTGTATAGATTTTTTCGACATTTTCAGCATCAGTGCTCGATTCTGAAGGGAGGGTGAAATGACATTTTAGGCTGCCTGCAATTTCTACTCCTTTCAGGACTAGATCTTGAGCAATTTGAGCACCTCTAAAGTTGACACTACCTAGTACTTTTGTTCCAGCAAGATTAATATTCTTCCCAATTTCGGTGCGATGGTTTGCTTTCACCTCGCAGTCTAATTTACTTTTTATTTCGGCTCGTTTTAAATCTAGATCGCCAAAGATTTTTGCACCACTAAAGTCAACTGAACCAAAAACCTGTGCTTCCGTTAGATTCACGCGTCCCCCGATTTCGGTACGATTGCCTTCCTCAGACTGACAAAACAAATTTTCCTTAATATTGGCTCCTTTCAGGTCTAAATCGTTTGTGATTATTGCTCCACTAAATTTCATGGAACCTGTAACTTGGACTCCAACACAGTTTGCCTTGCCAAGAATTCTAGTCTGGCGATTTTCCCATGATTCACAGAATACATTACCGTTAATTTCAGCTCGTTCGAGAGACAAACCTTTTGTGATTTTAGCCCCGCAAAAATTAACAAGTGGTGATATTTTGGCTCCACTGAGGATAGCTTTTCCACCAATTTCGGTATAGTGCCACTGCTGTTGCTCATCTTGCTCTGGTTTACAATCTAAAGCACCTTGAATGTCAGCAATTTGCAGTTCTAAATCACCTCCAATCTTAGCTCCACTAAAGTCTGCCCTACCTGATATTTTTGCACCAATCATCCATACATCACCGCCCACTTCGGTGCAGTAACCCCTCCTGAGATTACAAAATAAATCTCCTTGAATTTCCGTGCTTTGAAGAATTAGATCCTTCGCTATTTTCGTTCCACTACAATTGAGTTCATGTACAATTTTGGCTCCTATCAGAGAAACCTCTTCGTTGCATACTGTTTGTTTTTCAGCTAAGGAGTGGAGTACTAAGTTACCAATTTGACTGTAGTTCAAATTTAATTTGACATTAGCCTGCAATGCTCGTGTATCTAAAATTCCTTTAACATAACTACGTTCAAAGTTAGCTAAATTTTGAAATTTTTCTTGAGTTGCTTTAATCTCTGCTTCTGTAAGTACTAAATTTCTCTCGATTTCTGTATCAGAAAAGTTGATGTTCTGCTCAAAAACACATCCCGTTAAGTCAACTGAGCGTTTGAAGTGGGCTTCACTGACATCAAAATGCTCTCTAAAGGTTATATTGTGTAAAACTAACTTATGGTCGTAACTTACTGAGTTTAATTGGATAAAATCTTCAACTATTGCGCCATTAATTGGTTCAATTGGTTCATTATCAATGATACTTTTCATTAACTCAGCGCCTGAGATAATACCCCGTTCATCTGGTGTTAACTTCTTGCTATTTGCCATATATTCTAACTATGTGACGACAGTGCCCGTAGCAGCTAAACTGCCAGATGGAACAACATCCTGACGATTTTCCATTGCCACGACCAAGTCTGCACCGTCACGCTAAGGGCATCGGGATCGCCAAATTCAAATTGGTTTGAATAAGTAGTCATATGCGATTCTGGAAGAAGTGATTATTTATAGATGTCAGTAGAATTGACTTATGCGCTTGTTATCAGCCTATGGGCTTGAAGCGCCCAAATGTTCATGATGAGGTGTCCCTGGTACCAAGGAGAACGGGTTGAAAAAATGCGTGGTCTAAGCGTATGACGTTGGTAAAGCCTGCCTTTGTTATCAGGTGCATCAAATGATTCGGATGAATGGCGTAGTAGCGAGATCGCATGATGTAAGTTGTGGCACGTTCGGTCTGTCGATCGTCTTCAATCAAATACATCGCCAGATCGTAAATTTCTCCTTCAAAATCCCATACTTGAAATATCAGATATCGCTTTCCCGCTTCCTCCCGAATGCCATAGGGTTTGACAATACCAGTTCCCCTCGGTTCTTTTTCGTAATCTCGAATGGTTAGCAAACATCCTCCACCGGGGCGCGTGCAGGCATACATTTGTTGCAAGGCTTTCAAAATCTCCCAGTCATCCAACAAATGAGGAATAGAGTTGTCGCAGGACACCACCAGATCGAATTGAGTCTGGTAATGTTCGTAAACCTCTCGCATATCGCAGACCGAAAATTTAATCTCTAGCTGTCGTTGTTTGGCTTCTTGTTTAGCTCTTTCGATTTCTTTGGGTGATAGGTCAGATGCCGTTACAGTATAGCCTTTGCTCGCCAACCCGAGTGCCTGAGTGCCAATGCCACAAGAAACATCTAGAATGTGCCGAACGCGATCGCCCCAATATTCACTAATAATATTGGATAATTGGGTTGCTTGCTTCTCAATTGCGGCATCCCAATCGCCATAAATCAGGTGATAAAAAGGAGTGAGTCCATCGTAAAAGTTAGCCATAACAATCCATCTCTAGCCAAAGGTCAACTAAAGGATAAAGTATGAAGGATGAAGTATAAAATAAAACCTGTCAAGAGATTTAGGGGCAAGTATTCATCTATCAACCTAATTTTCATCCTTTATCCTTCATCCTTTTTAGTCATGCTGCGATAAATTGAGTCACTATCTCGGATGCTTGAGTGAGGCATGAGAGGTCGATAGCAGTGTAGTAGGTCGAATGATGGGCGAGTGCCTCCACAACCTTCGCCAGGTCAGCGTTACCAGCGCGTACCCCCAATCCGTTAATGGAGCATTCAATTTGCCTTGCCCCTACATCTAACGCAGCCAGCGAATTATCTACCGCAAACCCCTGGTCATCGTGGCAGTGAACTGCTAAAGTGCAAGAGTCAATATTGGGGACTCGATGCATCACCGTTTCAATTAGATGAGAAAATTCCACTGGTGAGGTAACTCCCAGACTGTCAGGAATGGCGATCGTCGTTGCACCACTTTTAATCGCTGTTTCAACCGCTTTGCACAACAAGTCAGGATGGCTGCGCGTAGCATCAAATGCTGACCATTCCACATCTGGACAGTAGTTCCTTGCCAGCGATACACTGCTTGCGATCGTTTCCAAAACTTCTGATGCTGCCATATTCGTCTGAATGCGAACTGGAGTGAACACATTAATGCGTCCTCGAACAGCAGGCTTAAGCGCCACAGCAACCGCAGCAATTTCATCTGGTTTACTACTTGCCAAACCGCAGATTGTAGAACGTTTGACCTGCTTTGACACCATGAAAATTTCATCACAGTCTTTGCGGAAAGCCCCCGGATAACCAACCTCTATTGCATCCACTCCCATTTCGTCAAGAATCATCGCCAAGCGAATCTTTTGCTCGACTGTCAGCTTGCGTTCCAAGGCGAGTTCTCCATCTCGTAAGGTCGTATCAAAGATTGTAATTTTAACGGTTTGGCTTACGTTATGCATGGCAGTTTGGATGATAATTCAGATAGAATCATCGGTCTTCAGAACCAGAATAACCGTGTTTTGAGGGCATTGCTGCAAAAAAATTATGTTCTCAACAGGTTTTAGTTGTTGAGAACCAGATTGTAAATATGTTTTTGCACATAGGGCAGGTGCAAGAGCGCTATTGCTTTCCAACATTCAACTATTAAACAATTGTGCGGATATTCCCGTTCATATCTGCCTTGGCTTAATAGTCAGATGAATTGAGCACTCACCAATGCTTGTGCTCCTTGAGCGATCGCTAATATATAAGGTTAGAGCACACCTCACCAAAACCTGACTCCGCTCCTACCCCTTTGGGGAACGCTGCTCTTCCCTCCGCGACGCAATCCGATCGCAAACGGGGCGGCTTCACAAAGTTTCTTCTCCATCACCTGGTAAAGCACTCAGTTCTTGCCAAGTTTTTAAACCAACAATTCCATCTACAGAGAGCCCTCTGCTTTTTTGAAAATCTTTCACAGCAGCATCTGTTGCTGCACCGAAAATTCCATCAATCTTTAAAAATAACCTTGGAACACTTATACTTTGAAACATCAATAACCGTTGCAAAACTTTGACTGCTACACCAGAACTACCATTGTTAAGAGTTGGAAGAGTTGTTTGTGTTGTATTGCTCATCTATTGTAGAGAAGTATTTATTGAGTTTGACAATAACTAACTTCTGCAAATTTACTTTCGATTCCAGAAATCAAATGAAGGACTACCCTCTAGGGTACCCAGTCAAGATATGGTTCAAAACCTTTTGTCAATAAGTACAGATACTCAGTTTAGTAGTAAGACTGTGGTGGAAAACGCGTAATTTGCGAAACTATGCAATTTGCACTTCTTTTGAAAACCTAGGCAGCGTTTTTAGTTTTTGTAGTAATTGAACAATAAATGTTGCTAAGGGAAAGCACGTTATCGATATTGCTAATAATTATTTTTACGTAATTTTACAGATGCATACCACTACTATAAAAGATATCTTATATTCTTCATGTGATTTGAGGAAAGAGATATGCGATTACCGAATTTGGAAGAAATCTGAATAGCAGCAGGCTAAGCTGGTGTAGTTTGGAGCCTTTTCTATGCTTATTAGTAGTATTGCTCTAGAAAAGACTCTCTTATGATGTATGTAAATTAACTTTCGCATGATTGCCCCTAGAGAGTTTCAGCTTTATCTACAATCTATCCTTAATGCATCACGCAAGGATACTCGGCTGGAAGTAAGCGAACGCTATGTTTCAACGTTGGCAAGAGTATCATTGCAGGTACAAAGCTATACAACGTCGAATGCTGACGAACAGGAGCACCAGGAGAAAAAGCAAGAGCAGTTGGCGGTGCTCGAGGGGCTCAGAAAGTATGCTCCAGATCACGTACTGCTGGTAGGTAAGCCTGGTTCAGGAAAATCCACATCGCTATGGCAGTTGCTGTGGGAAGAGTCGCGCTATTGTCTTGAAGCAATTGAGCAAGGCAAGAATGAGGTTTCCCCAATCCCTGTCCTAATTGAACTGCGCTATCTTGGCAGTTCGGTGTTAATAGCAATTCAAAAAAAACTGGAATGGTGGGTTGAGATAGATGAAAAGACCTTAAAAGTTCTCTTGCGCGATAAACAATTGCTGCCAATCTTAGACGGTTTGAATGAATTACCCAATGACAAAGCTTGGCAGGAAGTAAATGAGTTTAGACAATTATGTGCTGATTTAAAAGTTCCTTTAATCTTTGCCACGCGAGAACTGGGTTCGGGCTCGAATTTGGGCATTGCTAAAAAACTAGAAATGTTGCCACTAACCGAACCTCAGATGTGGGAGTTTGTTCAAAAGCGGTTGTCGGAGACGAGTGGGGAGCTATGGCGGCAGATTAAGGGACGGCTCCGAGATCTGACAGAAACACCACTGTTACTGAAGCTGTTATGCGATGTTTTTGAGCAGAATGGTGAAATTCCTATAAACCGAGGCGATCTGTTTCGTAAGGAATTTGCGCGACGGTATGAGGAATTTAAACCCGAACGATTGAGAAACGTTTCTGAGGACTCACGTCGTTTTACGTTCGACCTACTCAGCTATCTTGCCTTTACGATGGTTCAGGGTGATCCGCATACCGATCCTTGTAAACCCAGTGCTTCTTGGGTCACGATTCCCAAGACTCAGGCAGAGAAAATATTAGCCACTTTTCTGGCAGGTGATAACACACCAGATGTGGCTGTTATGCAAAAGGCTAAAGAGTGGTTAGAGGATTTGGTGGAATGGCATTTGCTCCAAGTAGCTAGTAACCCTGAGCATCTTGAATTTCACCATCAACTGTTTCAGGAATATTATGCGGCAGAGTGGTTAGTACGGCAGTTGGCAGAGTTGAATGATGAGGAACTGAAGTATTATTACTTGAATTATTTAAAGTGGACAGAACCGCTGGCAATGGCGATGACGTTTGTTGAGTCTGAGGCGTTGGTAGTAAGAATAGTAAGGCTAGCAATGAAAGTGGATTTACAACTAGGAGCAAAACTGGCTGGAGGAGTTAAGCCTGAGCATCAAGACAGAACCGTAAGCATGATTACTGATTTGAATATTCCTGAAAAGTTCAAAATAAAACTTTTAGGTATGACAAATTCCGATGCTAGTATTCCTTTTCTAAACCAAGCCTTGGAAAATAGTAGTGATTACTTTACAAAAAATGAAGTTGCTGATGCTCTAGAGAAAATTTACAGTCTTGCTTCCATCCCTCTTCTTAAAAGAATTATAGAGAATGCCGATTCTCAGCTTATGTTTAAAATTGCTTGTACATTAGCTCATTATGGTGATGAGACAGCAATACCAATTCTTTGGGATGGTCTAAATAATAAAGAATCTCATATTAGAGCTATTTTCGCCCTAGAAGAAATTAATCGGGAGATTATGATTACTGGACTGCATGAAATCTTACAAACAGGAACTTCAGAAATACGTCAGCAGGCAGTTCTTTCTCTACATTTGCTTCTTAAGCGTGGATATGAGAATATATTACCTCTTTTAATAAAAGTATTAGATGATGAAAATAGCCAGGTTCGTTATCAAGCAGCATTTGCCTTAAAAAATGAAGGAGAAGAAGAAGTTCTTTCTGCCCTAGGCAAGCTTTGGAAAGATGAAAATATTTCAGTTCGGATGATTTTTTCTTTGGTATTTAAGGGACAAGAAAGAGAAAATTTAATATCTGAAATTACAAAATGTCTTTTAGCTGAGAGTTCCGTCCTTCGTAAACAAGCAGCAGAAACTTTAGGAATAATAGGCACAAAATCTCAATCTGCCATAGAAGTACTTTTCAATGTTGCATTTTCAGATCAAGATTTTTTGGTTCGCAATAGTGCTTCCACTGCTATGATTCAAATCGGTAACTCAACTGTAATACAGACCTTATCCGAAATTCTAGAGCAGGAAGAAATTGAAGTAATCCAATATACTTCAAATCATTCATTAGCAGTTATTATATTGATGCAGATTCCAAGTAGGGAAACAATTCCTATATTAAGTCGTGTTTTGAAAGATAATAATAAAAGTTTTATCCTCCGTGGAAATGCAGCCAAAGCCCTTGGAAACATAGGCGATTTTTCTGTAATTGATATTCTTGTAGAAATCTTCAATAATGAAGAAGCTGAATATGTTATCTTTCATGCTCTTTTTGCTCTTGGCAAGCTTGGCATCGAAAATCTTGAAACTGCTATTGCTATTGGTCTAAAACACCCAGATCCTTCTATTCGCCAAGAAGCTGTAGAAACCTTAGCAATAATTGGAACTGATGCAGCTAGTTCTGGTTTAATTCAAGTTCTTACCGATGAAGACTTTTCAGTTCGTTTTACTGCTGCTTGTGCTTTAGGAAGAAATGGTGAGCAAGCTGCTATTCCTGTTTTGGTTGAAGCACTAGGATATCGCAACTGCATAGGGTGGGAAGATTCAAAAGTGTGTGAAGATGCTATAGAGGTTTTGATCTGTATTGGTGAAGCAGTTCTTCCTGCTTTGGAGAAAGCTTTAAATACTTTGGACTATCAAGTTAAGCGAAATGCTGAGAAGGCTATTAGAAAACTTATCACTCCTGTCACGGCTAACTTGTTAACTGATGCATTTGATAGCGATGAAGTATTAGCTTTTGATAGCTTAAATCATGAATTAGCAGATCGACTTGGTAACATTTATAAAATTTCAGACCTTACAGAAATCGTTTTGTCAAGTTCTGATGATCCTTGGGAAGCAATCTCTAAGCTAAACGAAATCGCTTCTCCTGAAAATATCTCTCAATTTTATAAACTTATTTTCGAGGCTCAATCAAATAATATATTTAAGTACTTTGCTAATATAATTTTATCAATTCAGTCACGGTGTCAGTTCTACAACTACGACATCTTTGAACATGGCACCCATACTCACACCCAAAATTACGCAAACTCTGAAACACTGAAACAACAAATATCTGGTCAGCAGCGCAAACAACTACAAGATGCTCTAGTGGATGCGTTTCCTACAAAATCATCACTAGAGCAAATGTTGTCGTTTGGGTTAAATAAAAAACTAGCAGCCATTGCAGGAGAAGGTAATTTACAAGAAATTGTCTTCAATATTTTGAAGGAGGCAGAAGCACAAGGATGGATTAAAATTTTAGTTCATGCTGCCCGTCATTCAAATCCTGGAAATTCAAAGTTACAAGCTATTGCCCAAATGCTTGGGAGTGAATAACTATTCAAACTGAGTGCATTCTTGCCAAACTCAAATGCTTCTTCAATCGTTTCTACCGCTTCTAAGTCCTTATAAAACTCCCACTCTTTTATTTAGGTTTAAAGTTATATAAATCCAACTTTTCAACTTGTTTTAAGTGACAAAGCACGTTGTAATCTTCAATTTTATTAGCCAACCTTGAAGCTGAAAATGGGCTGGCGTCCTTGAGAGCATCAACTAGAGCGCCGGTACAGTAGTCAAGCAGAGAAGTAAAACACACATTTTCTCTCGACTGCAATCCTTGATATTTCGTGAATTTAGAGACGCGCCATGGCTCGTCTCTACACAAAACTAGGTTATTTATGATTTCTGTACCGATGCTCTAGTGATAATCTGCGTTTCCAGATAATTGAAAATTTCCTGTTCTGCTTGAAACCACTCCCCATTTAATCGAGATCGCGCAAATTTTTGGGGAAGATTATGAGTTGTACTATTCGGGTACCAAACCTTGGCTGTTTAAACTTATTAAGTAGTTTGCATACCAGATATTGAATTCAAGTGCATTCTTAAAGTCATCGGAACGGTGCGACAGTGCCTCCACAACAGCTTCTTTACTGGTTTCAGGTAGGGCAATAATTTGGGGCTTTTGAGGGACGCGAAACTGAGTGTGGTCGTGAAACGCGATTGTGACAATAGTTCCCAATGACTTGCCTTCTGTTGACTTAATAGTGCTCCACATCCAACGCTGTTGGTCAGTTTCTTCCTGATTGCCCCACTCTCTTGAGATGCTGAAATCCCCAGGCAATCTGGGTTCGGGGCGCAACAAAGCCTGCTTAAGCTGCTTGTGAACGGGTAAAAACAGCCAGCTTAGATACATTCCATATGCCATATCACCCGCTTTAGTGAATACGTATACTAACTTATCCATATTCTTCTTAATTAGAGCTTCCCAATTAAGAGCAATATGGCTCTCAATGTATTGAGCGAGGGTAAAAATATCGTTCTTGTTGTTTTCCCCAAGAAATTCCTGTAATGATTCCATCGAAAACGACTTCCCAATTGTGTCGTCTCTGATTGTGGCGTATAGTAAACGTGTCTGGATTGTAAAAAAATGACCTCAATCAGGTAGCACAATATGGCAGGGATGAAGACCCCGTTGTTCGAGATAGGTTGTGGGAGTGCAACCAGCAAAACTACGAAAGTCATGAATGAAGTGCGCCTGGTCAAAGTAGCCACAAGCTAAAGCAATATCAATCCAATCGGCGTGTTCTTTTTCAGCTAGGAGGTAAAGAACTTGCCGCAAGCGTTGAACGCGACAAAAGACCTTAGGTGTCAGCCCCACTTCATTGCGGAATAGTTGACCGAAATGGCGATCGCTAAGACCGATTTGAGCCGTCACCGCGCCGACCCTGGGCACGGGCGATCGCTGAAACTCGCGTAACGCGAATTCAACTGCCGGATGTCGTTCGGGTCGCTGCGCCATCCGAGCCAGGAGGAAACGCTCCAAAACGAGAAAGCGAGTTTCTAATGTTGGAGTTTCAAGCAGGCGATCGCGTAGTTCTCCAGCACGACGACTCCACAAATCATCAAGTGATACTATCTGGTTGTGCAACTCGCCAGAAGGTAAAGCAAAGAACGGGGCTCCGCCGCCCGCCTTGAAATGCACACCCATGACGCAAACCTTGCTATCAATGTCAATAATGAACCCTTCAGAATGTGCTCCACATATCATGCTTCCGCGTGCGCTTCCGCACCTTTTCCGACTATGCCTCTCGAAGAGGGGGATTGTATCAGAGTGCAGGTTGATGACCAGCTCCATCGAACCCATTGGCAACAAGCGTGCCTGCGCCTTCGATACGTTATAACCTTCCCGAAACCACAAAAACTCCACGAACTGTGATAATGGCGAGCACGGAAGATAAGTGTGGTAAATCATACAGGTTGTAGTTATATTATGTGCATTATCTGAGATAAAATTTGTCCGAAAGCTTTATCTCGGAAAATTACCGCGCAAGTTATTGAGCATGACTTTGGCATATTCAGCCCAGTCAGGAAATTCTGGTAATAGCGCGTATACCCAAACAATAGCGTGTAGTTGCCGGACCTTGCGGTATAGATCCAGCATCGCTGGTTCGGGAACGTCCCCATATGCCGTTATCCCCTCATCGTCAAGGTTAATCAAGTCCCAAGCAATTGGACCTGTGCAAGTATCCTCAAAATCATTCCACATTAGTCCGGACGCAGTAGGGATGAGATTCAAAGCATTTGCATCACCGTGCAGTGGCTGCAACGAACCGACGGGATTGCTTAACTGAGGAAGTAGCATATCGTAAGTTTCTCGCAGTAGCATCAGGTCAGGAGCACTAAGGGTCTCAGTTTGTTCAAGACGCTCAAGTCCTCGTGGAATGTCGTTAAGTGGTGGTGCTAAAAGTGGCAACTCACCAGGATAATCGCGCAGAAGGACGTGCAACTCAGCCAGCATTCGTCCGACAATTGCAGGCTCTGGTAAGGTATCAGAAACGCGTTGAACGTAGCGCCAGAAGCTCATCGTGAGACCATCATAATGATGCGGACCTGGCGGTAAAAGGTCGCTAGGTGCAACTACGGTCGCGCCTTTTGCTGCCAGGAATTCAGCAACAGAAACTTCACGTGCCAACCAGGACTCAATTGGCGATCGCACTACAGGGGTGATAGTACTCACACGGGCGACGATGGGTGCAGGTCGCAGGTGGACGCGTACTGAATAACCATTAACCAGCACATGAGGGTCTTCAACAGTGATGCCGTAAGCAGAAGCAACAGACATTGAGGCAGCGACAGCACGGTTCGCTTTTGCTGAAGGGGGTTCTTCATTGCAGAGTGATTTGGATTTTCGACTCCGTGCGATGATAGGAACTTTTTGGTTTGTAGAATCGCGATCCATAAGGAAGAAGAGAAATATTTTTCTCTTTTATACTACATTATATTACAAACTTGTTTTGAGAAGCCAACTGCGATGTCCTTTTTCGGCTCTCTCCTCATGACTGAAGTTGATTGCTCTCGATAGGGTGGGGTACCAAAATCGTGGGGTGTGTCCCCCACCCCTGAATCACCAGCAGTATCCTTTTAGGAGTGGGAGAATGCCAAACAGCCTTGACAATTTAACGAACGGTTGAGCGCAATGCTTCAGAAATTTCTATTGAACTGAATCCGCGATCGCTTGATAGAGAGTACCTGTTTTTCTTAAAGGACTTGGGGTTCAACAGGATTAGTTTTGGTATTCAGGACTTCCATCCCCAGGTACAGCAAGCAGTTAACCGCATTCAACCGGAAGCCATGCTGTTTCAGGTAATGGACTGGATTCGAGATGCTGGGTTTGCCAGTGTCAACGTTGATCTAATCTATGGGTTGCCGTATCAAACTCTAGAGACTTTCAGAAGTACTGTCCGCAAGACAATCCAACTAAATCCCGATCGCATTGCCGTTTTCAACTTTGCTTATGTGCCCTGGTTAAAACCCATTCAGCGTCGAATTCAACAGGAGGCATTACCAGCAGTTTCTGAAAAACTCAAGATTCTGCAAATGACGATAGAGGAATTAACCGCAAATGGCTACGTCTTTATTGGCATGGATCATTTTGCTAAACCGAATGATGAATTGGCGATTGCTCAAAGTAACGGGCAACTGCATCGTAACTTTCAAGGATATACCACTAAACCGGAGTCCGATTTGTTTGGGTTTGGCATGAGTTCAATTAGTATGCTGCACGACGTGTACGTGCAGAATCATAAACGTTTGAAAAATTATTATCAGGCGATTGACGGCGGTCAATTACCAATTGAAAAGGGAGTGAAACTTCATCACGACGACATCATTCGCCGCACAATCATTATGGAATTGATGTGCCAATTTCAACTGTCACCGGATAAGATTGAGGAAAAATATCATCTGAGCTTTGATTGCGATTTTACAGAGTATTTTTCACAAGAACAATTGCAACTGCATTTACTAGAAGCTGATGGCTTAATCAGACTTTCTCGCGATCGCATTGAGGTCACACCTACTGGACAATTGCTCATCCGCAATATCGCTGCTGTATTTGATAGCTATCTTTGCAATCGCGCCACTGGTTTTTCTAAAGCTATTTGAAGTTGTCAAGGACATTGGGTTAGGAACAAGGAGGCTATTTTTCTCTCTAGTCTCCCAACCTCCAATCCCCGGTTCCGTGAAATTTGTGGTTGTTGAGGAAGTATTAGTGACATCCAATTCATTACAAAATTTGCCAGATAATCCCCAACCTTAGCATGAATGAAACCAAACCCAGCACGAGCATACTTTTCTAACCGGTGGGGGGACTGCTACCGCCATTGCGAACGCGCAGATATTCCCAAATCTGCCGAATTTCGTTGCGAAATTCTTGGCGGTCAATAGCCGCTTGCTGCCGATCTTGGGCTGCTTCGGCTGCTAGGCGATCTGTTCGTTCGCGAAAAGCTTGGCGGTCTTGGGCTGCTTGCTCGGCTAAGGAATCTACTCGTGTTGCAACAGTATTAACGTTAATCGTCAGTGTATCTACTCTTTCAGTAAGTTGCTGAATGTTTGCTACCAGTACATCAATAGTGGCATCATGTTCCACAACTTTTTCGCCTACGTTGGCAAACAAAGTTTCTAGTCGGCTGAGTCGTTCCTCAACGCTTGGTGGTTGTCCTGTGTTGGTCATTTGTCCTCCTTGTCTTGTCCTTGGCGTTTAGCGATCGCATTTTCAGATAGCGTCTCCATTAGATTAGAAAGTGTTCTGTTCTCTTCATCTGCCCAAGGATTATGAGTTGTACACTGAGGTGAGTGAAGCTATGATTTACGGCTCATTGATTCGTCTTATGGTAAGGCGAATTGCATCTTAAGCTTTTGTTTACGAATCAGCTCTCACTTTTTCTTTTACCCAATCAATACCCCGTCTCCTAATACCAATTCTCTATAAACTGGCACTCTTCTAATTAAATTTCTCTTCTTGGCGCTCTTGGCGACGCCAGGTGCTTCAAGCCGGGGAACCCGTCCAACGCACTAGCTCGTCTTGGCGGTTCATTTTAAAAATTAAGTACACTTTATGGAGAACTGGTATAAGTAAATTTTCTATATCCATATCGACTCTACCAACTCCCTGGTTTAGAATTTCTCAAAGACCTCCAACAGTAACTACAGGTAATTGAACACTCACTGTAGTACCTGTTACCGTATCAGACTGAATAGATAATTCTCCACCATGAGCATTAACGATGCGTTTGGTAATGGCAAGCCCCAACCCCGTACCACCAGGTTTAGTAGAAAAGAAGGGCAGCGTTAGCTTTGAGAGGACTTCTGGGAGAATTGGCTCACCCCTATTGCAGACATTGATGCAGACTTTTTCTTGAGACGAACTGTCTACTTGCCATGTAATGACATCTCCTGCTGAGACTGCTTCACAGGCGTTGCGGACAATATTGATAAACACTTGTTTTAGCTTATTTTTGTCCCCCAAGATTTTGACAGGAGGTGATGCCGGGATAAATTCGATTTGCCGTGACAGCGCTTCTGGCATCTCACGGATTGATACAAGCAACTCACAAATGAATTCATTCACATCCAAGTCACACAGTTGCAGTACCTGGGGCTTGGCATAGAGCAAAATTTCACTCAGCAGATGTTCTAGACGGCTGGCTTCGCCAAGTGCCAGTGATAATCGCTCTTGAGCTGCTTCAGTCAAAACGGTTCTCTTAAAATACTTCAATCCCATAATCATTGTCGTCAGGGGATTGCGAATTTCATGCACGATTGTCGCAGCAAATTCACCAATGGCTACCAGTCGTTCCTGTTCTACAAGCTTGGCTTGTGCTGCCCGCAGTTGAGCGGTGCGTTTTTCTACCTCAGCTTCTAGAATTTGATTAAATTGGCACTGTTGCTGGTAAAGATGATAGTGATCGATCGCTGTTGCCGCACGTTCTGCAAATAGTTCCACAATTTGGATTTCTTCTTTTGAGAATTCTCTTACTTGCCGATGAAAAGAGCAAACAGTACCGAATACTTGACCTTCGCAAGTTTGTAATGGTACCCCCAAATATGCTCGATAACCTGATGCTGGTTTGCCATACTCTGGATTAGCGATAGCATCCGCAACGGCCAATGTACGACCAATTTGAATGACTGTAGCAATTAACCGACCATGCAGTGCATAAACACGGGGTGCATCTTCAGCCATTTCCAGACTACTGGCTAAAATAGTTTCAAACCCCTCTTGGCAAAATGTAACAACCGTCCAATCCACTCCAATCAGTTCGCTGACTCCGCAGGCAATATTATGCAAATAACTGCCCAATTCACCAGTTCGATAGTTTAAAGAAGACAAACGTGCTATTATTTGCCGCTCTCGCTGCCAAGGTTGTTGCAACAACATTTCTTCATCATTGCCTTTGCTCGTGGATGCTTGTTGCATGGTTTAGTAAATATGTTTAAAAATTGAATATTAAATTTTGGATTTCCAGGTATTTACTCTGGATGCCGGGATGATTTATTGACGAATATTTTATTATAAAAATCTACTATTTGTACAGAAAATTTATGATTATTTATATGAATAAATGTAAATTGATTTGAGGGTGAGTGGATGGGCTTGAGGTTAAGCGTTACCCAACATTGAGCGAGCTTTTGTTGGGTTTCGTTCCTCAACCCAACCTACGAAATTGTCTCATTTTAGCTGAAAATTGAGATTTTGCTGAGAAGTGTCTGAGAATTTTCTAGACAAAATTTCAGCTTTCTAAGTATCAATCTTTAGTTTTGAATAATTTCTTGATAAACTAGTCAGGCAACAATTAGTTTACAGAAGGCAAAGATTTCACTCCGGATTGATGCATTGAGGTATTTTAAATTATGAAATTAGGATATTTATTAACACTGATTTTAGCTACTACTGTTACAGTTAGCTGTACAAAAGAAATATCCAAGAATGAATTAACTCAAAGTTTTGCTCCGACAAATGAATCAGTTCCGATATCATTAACTCAAGTAAAGTCTCAAAATGCAACTGCTATAAGTTCTGGCACCTTTGTTTCCGGAGAACATACAACTCAAGGAACAGTACGTATTACTAACAAAGATGGTAAATCAGTGCTAGAGCTTGACCGAGCGTTTAAGACTTCTGAAATGGGACCTGATTTGGTGGTCATTTTACATCGTTCAGAGAATGTCATTGGCTCAACTAAACCACCAGCATATCCTTTAAATAAGGGAGATTACATTGTGATTGCTCCTTTAAAAAAATTTAGTGGCGCTCAAAGTTATGCCATTCCTAACAACATTAATTTAGCCGACTACAAATCTGTGGCTATCTGGTGTCGGAAGTTCAACGCTACTTTTGGTGCTGCTAGTTTAAAAAGTTAAAAATTAACCAACAACTCAACTATATACTGACAAGGAGAAAGTTTATGAAGCTACAAGATAAAGTTGCTTTAGTAACTGGTAGCAGTCAAGGTATCGGACAAGGAGTTGTCCTGCGCCTTGCTCAAGAAGGAGCCAATGTTGTTATTAATTATCGCTCTCACCCAGAAGGGGCCGAAGAAACCTTAGCCAGGGTAGAGGCTATTGGCGGTAGATGTCACATGGCTCAGTGTCCCAAATCTCATGGTTACACTGTGAAAGCAGATTTAGGTAGCGTGTCAGAGGTTCGTCAACTTATAGCGGAAAGCATTCAGCATTTTGGCAAGCTGGATATTCTGGTAAACAATGCAGGGATTGAAAAACACGCACCATTCTGGGAAGTGACAGAAGCAGATTATGATGCTGTCATGAATATCAATTTAAAGGGCGTGTTCTTTGCCACTCAAGCCTTTGTTCAACACTTGATTGAAACTAAACGGACTGGGAAAATCATCAATATTAGTTCGGTGCATGAGGAATTGCCATTTCCTAATTTCACAGCTTACTGTGCCAGCAAAGGTGGGATGAAGATGTTGACTCGCAACCTAGCAGTTGAATTGGGTCCTTTGGGGATCTCAATTAACAACGTTGCACCAGGAGCGATCGAAACTCCCATTAACACCAAACTGTTGAATAACCCAGAAAAGTTGGGTGCTTTGTTGCAGAACATTCCCCTTGGGCGTCTCGGACAACCGCAAGATGTCGCCTCTCTAGTGGCGTTCTTAGCTTCCTCAGATGCTGACTACATTACAGGCAGTACTTTTTTCGTAGATGGTGGGCTGCTTTGGAACTATCAGGAGCAGTAAATACCGTAATATCTCACTAGGTTCAAAATTGCACCAGTCACAGAAGAGGAATTATGACAAATACCCCTCTATTTATTCCTGTCATTTTGGGTACTCCCCGTCAAGGTCGCCAAAGTGAATACGTTGCCAAATTTATTGTTGAGCAGATTGCGCTACGAGATGATGTAGAGACGCAACTGATTGATATTCGTAACATTCCAATTACCACCGATGACGCTGGTGAGTCTATTAAAGACCCTCAGTTTTCCAGCACTGTTGAGCGGGCAGATGGATTAATTATCGTTGCACCAGAGTATAACCTATAAAGTCATTACTCACTATACTCAAAAAGTAGAAATTGATTATGGGTTGGAGATTAAACTTCTCAATGAATTAGGTGAAATGGTAGATGATTTGGGGACAGCTATTCAAGTAGCGATTGATGAAGCAAATACCAAAGGGAGAGAAAACGACCCCCTTGTTGATGATGTTATTAACCGAATAAGTCAAATAATTCTTGCCAAATTACCATCACCTTAAAATCAGGATTAACAATTTTGAAAAAGCCAATTTAAATTGCTTATGGCTTTGCCGATTCAATTATCATTAGCTGGTGATGGTCGTTTGGTTATTCTAACCTCTCAAACGATTCGCAACGCCTTTTTTCAATTTACTAAAGTTAATCCAGAGTATACAGGTCGCCAGAAGTTTCCTCTGAACCGTCCTCTTTATAAACCATTTAAAATTTGGAAATATAATAGCAAACGAGAGGGTCTGATTTTTAGAAAAACTTCTGTACCACCTCGGTCAGAAAACATTACCTGGAAAGAAACGGATGCCACTTTGCTTGATGCTTTATATCGAGCTTATTTAAATCGAGAACAACTCTCCTATCTACACAAGAAAGATATTCAATATATCGAACGGGAAATCAATAAACAGATAGTTTGGAACAATCTTGCTTTAGTTGAGAATGAAGGGCTGTTTTTGGAAGGTTATGGCATTTGCCAAGAAATAGGCAAAAATCGAGAAAAAGTTAAATATATTCAACGCTACGGGATGATTTTTATCCTAGAGCCGATTATGCGTCAAACTGTCCTGAAAGCAGAAAATTTAGATTTATTTCTTCAGGATGATAATTTTGACTTTCATCTCGTTCGCTATCATGGAGTACTTTTATCTTCTTCGCTATCTCGTATTGAACTGTTGTTTCGCCATCGCTTAGATTTTTCTGTAACTTGGACTTGTACCCTCGATCGCTTTCACCCTCGCCAAATTTTCCGAATTAGAAGAATTTATCCTTGTGATGGCTTTCAAATTGTCAATTATGGTTAGGGATGAGCTATAAAACAATACGGTTCAGAGAAGACCAGAACTCCGATTTGGAACTCAACGTAGAGACGCTTCAAACAGCGCGTCTGGACAACGTGATTATTTACACATCAGCCTTAACTGAACCGTATTGAGCTATAAAAATAAATTGGTAATGCCAAAACTCTTTTAATCGCTCTTCCTAACTGATGCCATCAGCAATTTTGCTACAGCCTTGTACTGCCAACAAACTTGATATAATCTATACCTTCACGACAATCTCTAAAATACTCGGAAATTTGGAAAAAGATGAATTCAATTAAGTTGCCAAAAAAGTTAATGCTGCTGGGTTCTGGAGAACTCGGTAAAGAATTTGCGATCGCTGCTCAAAGACTGGGCAACTATGTGATTGCTGTCGATCGCTATCTTAACGCTCCTGCAATGCAAGTTGCAGATACAAGCGAAGTGATTTCGATGCTAAACCCTGACGATCTAGAGGATGTTGTTGCCAAACATCAACCTGACATCATCATACCAGAAATTGAAGCAATTAGAACGGAAAAACTTCTAGAATTTGAGCAAAGAGGTATGACGATCGTCCCTACTGCTGCTGCCACAAACTATACAATGAATCGCGATAGAATTCGAGAATTGGCTCATCAAGAGTTAGGTATTCGTACCGCTCGATATGGTTATGCGACAACTTTAGAAGAATTGATTGCTATTTCCGATAAAATTGGATTTCCCAATGTCGTGAAACCCGTGATGTCATCCTCTGGCAAAGGGCAATCTGTCGTTAATGATAAAAGTGAAGTTGAAAAAGCATGGAACTATGCGATCGCAGGTTCTAGAGGTGATAGTCAAAAAATCATTGTTGAAGAATTTATTAACTTTGAAATTGAGATTACATTATTGACAATAAAGCAATGGAATGAACCGACAATTTTTTGTCCTCCCATCGGTCATCGCCAAGAAAGAGGAGATTATCAAGAATCTTGGCAACCAGCAGAAATGGCAGAAAAAGCGATCGGAGAAGCACAAGCAATAGCTAAAAAAGTCACCGATGCCTTGGGAGGAGCGGGAATTTTTGGTGTTGAATTTTTTATTACCAAAGATGAGGTGATTTTTTCCGAACTTTCTCCCAGACCCCATGATACTGGTATGGTGACATTAATCTCGCAAAATCTCAATGAATTTGAATTGCACCTAAGAGCCATTTTAGGCTTGCCCATTCCTAATATAGAACAGTTCGGTCCCTCTGCCAGTGCCGTCATTTTAGCTTCCCAAGAATTAGATTCTATAACTTACACGGGTGTAGCCGAGGCGCTGTCAGAAAAAAATGTGGATATTAGGCTGTTTGGTAAACCTCAAGCCTATCCCTACCGGCGTATGGGAGTGGCTTTAGCTAAAGGTGACAGCGTACAACACGCACGGGAAAAGGCAACAAGAGCCGCAAGTCAAATAAAAATCCAATCCTAATTTACCAATTTTCGTAGGGTGGGCACTGCCCACCACCATTGAAAGGGCGTTTCAAGATATTCAATCATTCGTTCATCCTTCATACTTTAAATGTTGGGTTTCGTTCATCCTTTATACTTCATACTTCATACTTTAAATGTTGGGTTTCGTTCATCCTTTATCCTTCATACTTTATACTTCATACTTTAAATGTTGGGTTTCGTTCATCCTTTATCCTTCATACTTCATACTTTAAATGTTGGGTTTCGTTCCTCAACCCAACCTACAGGATCTAAAACTCTTTACTAAAAAAACCGTAATTGCTCTGAAGTCTTATTTGAAACAACTAAAAGATAATTTTACTTAAGGCACAAATAAAGTAAACTGCTGAGGGTCGTCCTTTGTTCCTGCTCACTGGTCATTTGCCTTAAGCAAAGGACTAATGACTGAGGACGAATGGCTCTCAACATAGTGATATTTTATTCTGCCCACCTACTTACATCTCATACTAATCAACACAGTCCCCCATAACAGCTAAAAGGTTTAAACCTTCAACATCAACATCTGTCTTCACGTAGTTTGGTATCAGTAACATTACCGGAGGCTTCAAACAATGTTTCGCAAGTTTTTCCTAGTGCTAGCGATTGGTTTATGGGGAGGTCTTGTGCTACCATTGCCAGCGCGGGCAAGCGCTGAGACACCTCTGACTTTGGGAGTCATCGAGAAACTCCGTAACTTAGTGCAACTCATTCCACAAAACCAGCCGAAGCGTCAAGCACGCAAATCGGACGCAATGATTCCTGGCGATGCCTTGTCCACTGGTAAAGCTTCCCTAGCAGACTTGCACTTCAATGACGGTTCTCTGGCAAGGGTAGGAGAACAGGCTGTATTTCGTTTTTTACCAAAGACACGAAACTTTAAACTGTCAAACGGAACTGTGTTGCTGCTGATTCGACCGGGACAAGGGCAAACACGTATAAATACACCGAATGCAGCAGCAGCAATTCGCGGTTCGGCATTATTTGTACGCTACAACCGACAAACAGACACCACAATTGTCGGTGCATTGACAGACAGTGGTATTGAAGTACAAAATACGAATGCTTCTCAAAGTCAGAAGTTGGAAGCTGGGCAACTTATAGTTATAGTCAAAGATAGATTTAAGGGTTTATACGATTTCGATTTAAGAACTTTTTATGAAACGAGCGAATTAGTTCGGGGATTGGATTTAACGCTCAAAAGTGGTATATTTAATTCAGATACTGCGATCGCTAGCGTTCAAGCTGAAACTTCTGCTGCAGTTGCAACACAGCAGCCTTTAACTGGTCAGGGAGTTGTGGAAAACCCATCTTTTTTAGCGATAACTTCTTCTTCCCACGATACCTCTACGACTATCAACATTAATAACGTTAACAGTATTAACGACAATTTTATTAAAGACAATTCTCCAGTAGATACCCTGCTGAATACAGGACAAGTCATATCAGATACTGGTGAAGATAGGAGTAACAATAACCCAGGCAACAACAATCCCGGCAACAATAACTCAGGTAACAATAACCCAGGCAACAATAACTCAGGTAACAATAACCCAGGCAACAATAACTCAGGTAACAATAACCCAGGTAACAACAATTCCGGTAACAATAATTCAAGGGAGAATTAGCGAAGATACTGTTGGCGAAATATTATGAACCGCAAGGCTCTAATTGACGTAGAAGTAGGAGTTCCAAGTCCAACGGCAGATATCAATCTATTTCGCAAACAGCAAAAAAAATTTGATGACAAACTAGAATTTGAGGGAGATAAAGGATATCAAGGTGGTAGCAACATGACTACACCTTATAAGAAAAAAGAAACTAAAAATTAATTCGTGCTAACGGTACAGCAAATCTGTTTTTAATCAAGCAATCTATAATCAATTTTGCCTAAAACCAATTGCCCACTAAAACATAAGGTGCCCAATAATATGGGTGTTCCTTGTCCTTCAAAACAACCTCTTGAGCACGACGTAAAGCTTCCGCTTTAGTTAAATTTGGTTCTTTTGTTAACTGTCGGTAAAATTCACTCATGAGAATGGAGGTAGAGCGATCGTCTACTTGCCATAGTGAAGCCAGGGTACTGCGTGCGCCGGAACGCACGGCGACACCAGCGAGTCCCAAAGCAGCACGCTTATCGCCAGTCGCTGTTTCACAAGCACTGAGGACAAGTAATTCAATTGGGGGAGGTACGCGGTAGGAACGCCCTACCACTTGTTCTCTAGTTTGCAGTACTTCCCGCAACTGCTTAACATTAAGCTTGCCATTCCAAGCAAGAATATATGTATCTTCGACTTGAGAACTGAATTTACCGTGAGTCGCCAGGTGAACCACAGGAAAAGAAACCGAACTGACTTGCTCGCCAATGTTAGTATCAGTAAAAGCTTGGTTAAGTAGTTGTTTGGAAGGAATAACGGACTCTATTTGCTTCAATTCAGTGGCGACATTTGGTAAGGGACTAAAGCCAAGGCGAGATTCTGTTAATCCGGCGGCTAATGCTTCAAATCGCTTGCGTTTTTGTTCGGGTATGAGCAGTTGCAAACCGGGCGAGAGGGCGACGCTGTATTTTTCTACCAAATACTGTTTGCCGTCGTAAAGCGCTACCATTGGGATATTCCGAAAGGAACCATCCATCACAAAGACGAGATTTTTGACGTTGCTTTTCTCCAAGTCTGTAATGGCTGGTTTGATAATCCAGTTATAGACTTCTTGGGAAAGTGCTTCGCGATCGCGGAATGTATAGCGTTGTTCGAGTTTTTGTCGCAGTTCTTCCAAAGTTTTTTCTACTTCAGCTTTGGGTTTGTAAGTCGTGTAGTGCCGTAATTCTTGAGCAAGCGGTAATTTGACAATAATTTCAATGCGGTCTGTTAATATAATCGTGTAAAAAACTGCAGTTGCCGGATTAGCATTGTCCACCACTTTGTCAATCTGCGTCGGTTGGACAGTAATGCAAGCATCTTGGAAAAAATTGTCTAATTCAGCCAATTGTAAACTTTCAATTACATCACGAGCTTGCTTTAAGTTTTTCTGACTAACTTGTTTCGTGACAGCTTTGTGAGAGAACGTTTGGTCTGGTTGTAAAAGTAATCCTACCAATTGGCGATAGACGGGTTCTACTTCATCTCGAAAGTCAAATTGAATGTCGGGATTGAGAGCCACTAAATCGCTGCGTAAAGTATGAAGAGTTTCTACTGCAGCTGTATAAGCGACTACTGCTTTTTGAGAATCTCCCCGTATTAAAAGTAAGCGTCCGAGTTGCCATTGCCATTGATAAGCAATATCCGGTGCGTTTATTATCTGAGCAAGATTTAAAGCTAACTCAGTATATTGCTGCGCCTTCGACAATTGTTTTCTCATCTCGTAATATTGACCCAGATAACCCAGACTATAAGACTCGGCTCTTTGGTCTTCAAGCTCTTTGGCTTGTTGTACAGCCGTATTTAATAGTTGGACAATATATTCGGGATTTTGAATTTTAGCTCCTTGCGAGACAGAAGCCAGAGAATACGAATTTTGATTTGGAGAATTGACAATCTCTTTTGTTGTCTCCCCTGTCCCCCTTGTTACCTCGTCTCCCTTGGAAAGACAAAGCAAACTTTGGGCAAAGTTGACTCTAGCGTATACTGCGGCTCGACTGGGGCTTAAATAGGAGAGTGCAGATTGAATCGATTCTAGTTCTTCCCTCGTCGGTTGTTCCCCAAGAAACTGCAATACGCTCAAGCGATTGAGTTGTGCTTGCACAGCAGTCATGGGGTAACTTGACTTATTAGAGATTTCATGATAGTAATCGGAGGCTTGTTGATAGTATGATTTGACTTCCTTTGTTTGCGCGATCGCTGTTTGTTTGCATCGCGACGGGAGAAAATTATCCTCCCCAGGGCTTTCATTGACGAAATTCCTCTTACCCTTTGTGAAAGCGGCATTGCCTAAACTCAGTAAAGTTGCAGTTTCTTCTTGTGGCGATTGCAACTGTCGTGCAACTGCCAAACTTTGCTCCAGCATTTTCTGAGACTTATCAATATCTCCACTGGTTAGCAGTGCATTGCCCAAACTTCGCAATCCAGAAGCTTTTAAAAGCGAGTTTGGCATAGAAAGAAGATTTTTTTCTACCTCCTCAAATATTTTCATCGTGCGGCGGTAAAGCCCCAAAGATTGGAAAGCTGTAGCTTGGTTAATTAAACTACCAGTATAACCAGCACTATCGCCAATTTCAGCATAAATTTTAGCTGCCTTTTGCCACGATTGCAGAGCACCATCAGCTTGTCCTCGTGCTAATTGTAAATTGCCTTGAGTGTTGAGAACGAGGGCGAGAATCTGCTTTGCGTGAGGATTACCTAACTGAGATTGATTTAATAAATCGAGACTAGTTGTAATTGCAACACTTGCTTTGTTCCAACGTCCCAGTTTTTGCTCAGTCAAAGAAAGAAAATTTAACGCCAAAGCTTGGTTAAGCGCGTCATTTTGAGACTGATAAACCCGTACAGCTTCCTGGAAACTTTGGGCTGCAGAGGCAAATTGTCCCGATTGGTATAAAGTCTTGCCCTTTTCTATCAGTTGTTCTATGCTTTCAGGGGCTTGGGTAAGGGACGTAGAACCATTGTTAATTGGCTGGCTCAATAAAATAGGGGCTTTCTCAATCGCTCGGACAATGGAAGCAGCACTTAGCAAATGGATACCCAAGCTGAAAGTCAGCCCCAGCAAAGCTAATAGGACAATTTGCAACTTGTGAAACACACCCTTGTTTCTAACTATCTTCCCAAAATTAAGTCTTACCATAAATTCAAATCCCCTTGAGTCTGATGTCTATTAGACAAGTTTTCGCAGATGTCCAATGCTCTATACTCGTGTCAAAGATTACAACACGAAGCGATCGCTTCGTTAGAAATATCTTCCAACCCTACAGACTCCAACAAATCTTTCCAATCATTTTCCAGTGCTCCATCTTGGCGTTTAGCACGTCGGAGTTCTCCTAAAGTAGTGACAGCATCTTGCCAAATACCTGCTTGAGCATAAAGGGAGACTCGTTGACGTGGGGTTGCAGCCACAAGACGACGTGTGAAATCATCTTTCAAAGCGATACGTTGCACTAAACCTTCAACTGCTATATCTTCCGAGCGGCTTTGCGGATTACAGTCAATTAAGAGATACCAGTGATAATATTGCCCAATTTCCAGTGGTTTCTCTGTTTTGGGAAGACTCACGCTAATGATTCCTGGCGTATTGGAGAGAGCGATCGCAATCGGTTGTTTGGTAACAGAGTTGTTTTTTTCATCAAGCAAGACAAATTGTACTGAATTGAGATTCTTAGGTGCATAGGGAACGTAAAACCAAAAAGTTGGATATTCGGCTGCAGTTAAGCCTAAAACGTATTGTGTGGTGACTGTCGTGGTCGAGGCTTGCTTCCGATCTGCGGTTGCTGACACCAAAGGTACCAAAGCGGTGAGGCGTTTGGAAGCAGCCGGACAATCACCCCGCGTTCCTGCTCCTTCTCTGTCTCTCGGTGCGCCACGATTTTCTGGTTGTCTGGCTAGGGGGGGTTGAACAAAACGTATTTTTGTAGTACTAGATTGTTGAGATTGTACTGATAATTGAGTGAAATTAACTATCACTACTAATGTAGCTATCAACATTAATAAATTTTTTACTAAAAAAAATTTTCTTCCAGTCATAATTAAATTCTCAATTATTTACAGTTCTTCTCTCAAGTAAATATTCATAGATATTTACAAAAAAGACAGTTGCTACGACTCCCAATGCAGGCGGAAGAAATGGCATCCAACAGCCATACAGCAAGAGAATAAAACAGCAACTGTAAAGAGTCAACAATTCAGCAATGATAAAAATTGTCAATTTTAATTGTGAAAGACTGTATATAGCCACTATTCCTGTTAATAAAGACCAGCCGCAAATCCATAAAACTTCACCCCATGCAGGTAAAACCCACAAGAGCGGTCGGTTGTCTAAAACAGCACTAAGAATTTGACTGACCATATGTGCGTGCAGCATTACGCCTGGAATTTCTTGGTAGGGGGTCGTTGCCATACTGTAAGGAGTCAGAAAATAGTCCTTAGCACTTTGTGCGTCAACGCCAATTAGAACAATCTTATCTTTGACCCAATCGGGATTTAATTGACCGTTCAAGACTTTTGCAACACTGACTTGTTTGGCAATTTGCTGTGAGGAGCGATAATTGAGCAGTATTTGGTGTCCCCCTGCATCAAATTGTTGGTAGCCACCCGTAGGGATATCTATAGGTCGAAAGACTACTTGACCAAGTTGCAAGTAGTCTTCGTTGGTAATATTGAATTGAATGCCGTGTTTGACTAGATATTGTCGTGCTAACTGAAAGTTGAAGGAGTAGCGCGACTTGCAAGGTGATTCCGGGTCTGGTGTCATGGATAGTAAATGACGGCGGATGACTAAATCGCTATCGAATACAACATCACTAAAACCCGTGTGAGTTATTGGAATCTCCGGTGGTGGTGAAATACCAACTGCGTGTGGTTTGCTACCACTGGCTTGACAAATAGCAATCAAGTTGTTTTTCAATCGATTTGCTAAATCGGGATACTGAGAATCTACCTGATAATCTCTATATATATCCAAACCAATCACCCTTGGTTTGTGTATTTCTAGGTTTTGTAATAGTTTTTGTAATGTACTATCTGATAGCGATGATTTTTGTCTTTGTTTTTGAGCTTGAATATCTTCCTCTGTAACTGTAACTATCAAAAGACGTTCATCCAATCCCTCTTCGGGTCGCATTCGCATCATGGAGTCAAAAGCTGACATTTCCCATTGTTGCATAAAACCTAGCGATCGCACCCCTGCAATCAAGCCTGCGATAGTGACACTCGCTATAAATGCAGTTTGTAGACGTCGCACCGTCAACTTATGGGAAAGAGCCTTATTCTTTTTCCCGCGTAATTCAACCCATGTTAAAGGATCTTCTGCTGGATTTTGGCAAATCACGGGTAACCAAGAAGCACCGGGGAATTCATCTTCCAAACCCTGCAATCTTAAGCGTGCGTAACGCACGGCTAAATAAAAAGATTGACCCCTTGAAAAAGCCCCCAAAAAATGTTTCACAAACTCTTGTGCTACTAGATCCGGAACTTCTTCCCGCATCACAATAATTTGAGGAATTTGTAAATCCGCTAATTCTTGTGCTAATCCCAAACCATCGCAGGAATTGAAAATAGCCATTTTTAAACCATGTGAAATAGCAAATTTCAGAGCATTTTTTAACTCAGCAATTGTTAAGCTACTGGTTTTATTTATATGTAACTGACCTTTTTCACCTTGGCTGTGACTGTGTCCTGCAAAAAACAGAATATCCCAACCTTCTTCTTCCCAAAGCCATCTATCTAACTCTTGACGTGACGGTTCTACCAAAAATACTGTTGATGCATGGGGTAATTGTTCGAGAATCTTTCTATCTTGTTGGATATCAATTCCTTCACTATTCCCTAAAATCGCCAAAATGTTTACTTTATCCTTTTTTGGCTTTGGTAATAGTTGCACTCGTTCATATTTTGGTGAACTGACAGCTACTTCACTTGAGGAGTAACGCTCCACAAAATTCCACAAATGCCAAGGTAGACGCCGCAGGAGACTATCGCTGGCTTCAATAACAATCTGAAATTCTTCGTCTAAAGCCAATCGCTCTCTCAATTGTTGGTCAATTGGGCGAAATAAATCCGAATTTAGCCAAGAATTGATTGCTTCATCTAACTGTTCTTGAACTTCGTTAAAATCCACTTCACTCACATTCGTTAAACCTGTCGCTTCCATCTCAATCCCAGAACGGCTTATCAATCGTTGATAGAGTGCTTGATATATGAGTTGAAAACGTTTGTATAGTTCGGAAATTTCTGGAGCAGGAGGTAAAGCACCTGTAAGTTTGATTGGGCGTGAGTTGTTATTTTCCCACAGTTGTGCAGTCACAGGGGAAAAGCCCTCGTTTAAATTACCTTTTTCCAAGTTAATAACAACTAGCGTGCTCATCTTTAAAGTCGAAAGCAGAGAACGGGAAGAAATCTAGTTTCAATTTCTTATTATTTAAATGACAAAATGTTCTGTGATGGTAAACTCATCAAGATTGAGCCGTACAGCAAACTTGGTTCCTGGTAAACCTTTAAAATAGTTGAGTTGAATATAGCAATCTCGACTTCTAGATGGAACTTCTTGTAAAATTCTCTCTGATTCTAAAAGTATAAGCTTGAGATTGGGCGGCAGATATTTTTCATTCCCTGTAGGATGAACTTGTACGAGAACACCACTTTTTTCCTCTTCTTCCTGAGAAAGTGCAACCATCAGTGCTAAAGACTTTCCTCCTAACTGCATTCCCAAATCAATTAACTTGATTCCATGAACACCTACTTTCTTATTCGTAGAAGAACTTCTGAAATCTAAGGCTAAACTTCCTATATTTGGAGCCAAACTGTCATTAATAGATTGCCAACCTGTTGCAAACACTTTTTGAAACCATTGGCTGAGGTTTACCTGAATGAGTGGGGAGTCAGTAGGAGTTGTTGCTACACTCTTAGTACTGGCTACAGTATTCTGCTCTTTATTTATACGTTGATTGTAGAGTTGCTGTCGCCATTGTTCGTGAGAAATGAGAGCCGCCCACTTCTCGAATGGTATATCTAACAATCTAGGAGAATAAATAGACGTATCCCTCAATGTTTGTAATAAATCTTGAGCTTCTGTTGGTGATAAAGTGACTTCAGATGGAATTTCTGCTTGTAGGCGCAGCCCCAGTGTTGCAAATAGTAAGGTGAAGTTGTCTGATAACTGTTCTATGGGTAAAGAATAAGTGCGATCGCTTTGATTGTAAGTTCCTTGGTTCTTCAATTGATGGTGAGTGACAAAACCGCCGACTCGCATCCAAGAATCGCCATCATCACCATCTAAATTGACTTGTACGGAAATATAACAATTAGCCGCCCAACTGTGAATATCTACCCATTCTCGCGGTACGCGCAATTCTTCTATATCTAGCGTTTCTGTTGGCACTAATACTATTCTAGTTTCACCCACCTTAATTGCTGTACCGTGAACTATTTCCAAAAAACTGGGTAACTCTTCCTGAGAGGGGAATATTTCTGGTTGCAATGTAGCTTCTTCTCTCAACCACTCTTGAAACCAACTCAGTAAGTGACTCAAGCAGACACGATTCAGATACGCATTGTATATTGCGATCGCATTCGATTGATGCTGAGCAAGCTGCCATGCTTCTTCTTGTTTGGCTGTCTCCAAGGGCAACCAAATATGCTGAGAATCAATACTTACAAAATCAGATAAACTCAACATAATATTCCTCCTCTCCTATCAAAGTTACTGCAACTGATTTTTAATATATATCTCAACCAAAGAAATCTTTTCTTCTTGAGTTATCCCTCGCTCGTCTCCCGAGATCGCATCGGATTCCAACACTAATCTTACTATAGATTTGTAATAATGACTTAACCATTTCTCCAAATATTCTTTCATCCAAATATCTATTTGACACATCAATTTTTCTTGTAACTGCTTTCTTGCCCTAGTAAGTCTTGTAGATATTTCATTCAAGCTCATCTTTAATTGAGAAGCAATTTTTACTTCATCCATCTGCCCTCCATAATAAAGTTGTAAAATCTCCCGTTCTTCATTTGCTAATTTCTTAATGGCTGACACCAAAGCCCCTTGAATCAAATCTGAGTGTACTGGTGCATGATACTCTCTCTCTAACCATCGTTTTACATACTGTTGAACCCATTCTTGGGGTTGGGAAATTCTAGTTAAAGCTTCCAATAGCTTAACTGCAGATTTACTTAGATAACGAGAAATTGTACTTTGATTAATTCCCAATCTATCTGCTATTTGTTTTTGGCTGAATCCAAATCCATAATAGAGAAGTAAAATTTTCCGCTCGTCCAGTTTCAGGACTTGTATTTGCTCACATAAAACCGAGTTAGCTTTATTTGCTGCCGAAAATCCTTGTTCTTGTGTCTTTTCAGTGCTCGATATCCCTTCCCCTTCGATTTTCCAAGCTTCTAATTCTGAGCTAGCTTCAAATCCATCAGATTTCAAGGCGTCAAGTGAAAATTTTGGTAGAACTGATATCGGATAAGTTTCTAAAGCCTGAATGCAAATTTCCATCCACTCTTGAATTTCTTTTGCACTCACCTTAGTAGAATTAGCCGATACCTCATGAGGTGCGCTTGGTAATCCCTTTTCTGCGTTATAACATTGAGCAGCTTCTTCAAAATCCTCTCGATCGGGAGCCACCCATTTTTTACCTGTATCTCTAGCTGGATTTTTAATCTTGTTAATTAAATAAACTTGCTTAAAATATTTTCTAGCAAAAATGATTAGTGAAATTTTAGGTTCGGTTATTCCGCATACTTTTAGTGCCTCTATAAGTTCTTTATCGCTCTTTTTGTAGAGTAGCCGCCATCGCGAAAATCGATTCACTTCGGCTGAGAATTTAATATGATTTGTCAGAGCGTTAGTTACATAGGTATCTAGATTAGCGCTTTCGGGATTATATTTAACTAAAATTTCACTAAATTTTAGCGGGTTGTAAACCAGCAGTCTGGCAATACACAGATATTCTTCCCAAGCACCAACGTTACCATCTTTACATAAGTTTTTAGCAACCCAGTAGCATTTTTCTTCAAAGTAGCTCGCTAAATGTTGATAAGCAAGTTGTGTTTTATCACTGGGTTCCCAATCAAATGTTAATTGTGATTTATTAAGTGCTACTTTCTGCCAAAAACGTGCTATGTCTGTTCCTTTATTATTCTGACAAAATAAATTAGAAAATTCTTTATGCTTTTCGTTATATAACTTCAAATTACGTTGCAAAGAAGGTTGATGTTTCCATTGCAACGTTAATCGATTGTTTTGGGTTTCTAGCACAATATAGGTTGAAAATTTATTAAGATTATTTTCCCGCTTCAGTAGTACTGGGATACTATCTAATTTGGTAAAACTAAGCATTTTGGTTTTTCCTTACTAGACAAAAAAGTGGTTTACATGATATGCAAGTATCAACTATAGTGTCCTATTTTGTATGGTTTTAGCCTTAGTTAGCCTATTGGGAGCATCGCAAGCCAATTATGCAGCCTTCAGGCAAAATTATAAAGAGCTTACGCAAAGCCATACTTTTTGAAGAGATTGGGAAGTTAGGTAAGAGTGTTAATTTTTCTATATGGCGTGAGAAGTCAGGTCAGTTACAGCCCATAACGCGCTTTTTTTAAGGGAACAAAAGCGGAACTTTTTGTGAACAATTCCCTACCCCCCTTTCTCTTTTTTTTGTAAGATGAGAACAAACTAAGTATCCTGTTGTGCTTCAAGAGCCACTAGTTGCACATGGTTTTGGCTGAAGGTTAAAGAAATGCGAACATAACTAATTGGTATTGTTATCCTCCCTTTTTTACCTCAAAATTATGCCGTATGGTTCAAAATAACAACCTTTTCCGAAAAAAAGCCCTCTTAAATTCATCTTCTCCTGAACGCCTGGATCGCGTCATGCAGGTGATCCATCCAATGAATTGGTTGCCTTTAACTGCCCTTGGTTCGTTGGTAGCAACAGCAGCGATCTGGAGTATTGTTGGTCGCATACCCATTACGGTTACGGGTCAAGGAGTCATAATTTATCCCAGTAAGGTTATGGCTTTACAATCACCTGCTACCGGACAATTGATGGCAATGAATTTACGTGTAGGGGAATTCGTGAAAAAGGGACAAATATTGGCAATTTTTGACCGAGCCGAACTTCAGAAACAATTACAGCAGCAGCGTCTTAAGCTATTAGAGTTAAAAACTCAGAATCAAAGCGCTAGCTCATTGCAATCATTGCGAAGCGAACTGGAAATCAAAGCCCTCATGCAACAACGCTTCAGTTTACAGCAAAATCTCCGAGAAGCTCAAAGTTTAGTTGTCGTTCTTAAAAATAGACTCTCTCGGCTAAACAAGCTAAAGGCACAGGGGGCAATTTCAGAGGAAATGCTTTTACAGTCACAACAGGCTTACCAGGAGAAACAAAGCCAAATTAATAACCTCCAAACTCAGTTGCAAGGGCTGACTGCTAGGGAAAAAAGTTTGGATGAACAAAATTTACAAGCTTCAACGAGCCGATTAAATCAGTTACGAGAGATACAGCGAAATATCGCCCAGTTAGAAGTGCAATTACAGAAAAACAGCCAAGTCATTAGTCCATACGAGGGGCGAGTTTTAGAAGTGACTGCATTTCCCGGTCAAGTTGTTACCCAAGGAACTCGCATTGCCACCATTCAAGCAGAAGAAGCATCAGCTCGGCTAACTGGTCTAACCTTCTTTTCTATTGGAGATGGTAAGAAAATTCAAAAGGGGATGAAAGTACAAATTACACCTGCTACGGTAGAACGCGAACGATATGGTGGCATTATGGCTACTGTTACTGATGTCTCAGCTTTCCCCGTGACTAAAGAGGGGGTTTTAAGTTTGGTAGGCAATTCAGAGGTTGTGGAAAGCTTAATGTCTCAAAATCCTCAGCTTCAAGTGTTTGCAGAATTACACCCAGACAGTTCAACTTTTAGCGGATACAAGTGGTCTTCTTCTAAGGGTCCCCAGATGAAAGTTTCTTCTGGAACCACCGCTACGGTCAGAGTCACTGTGGAAGAGCGATCGCCAATCAGCTTTGTTTTTCCTGTCCTAACGTCTTTAACTGGTGTAAATTAATTACCATAATGGCAATGTTGTCAAGCCTACAAGCAAGAGTTACAAATAACATTTCCACTATTACAATTTTTGTTAAAAAAATACTAAATTTGTTTGGGGATAGGGGAAACCGACGTCGTACCCCAACTGTTTTGCAAATGGAAGCAGTGGAATGCGGCGCTGCTGCTTTGGGAATTATTCTGGGTTATTACGGTCGGATTGTACCCCTAGCGCAACTGCGTCAAGATTGTGGAGTGTCGCGGGATGGGAGCAAAGCTTCAAATATCCTCAATGCTGCTAGAAGCTACGGGTTGAATGCTAAAGGTTTGAAAGCCGACTTGGATGGGCTGCGACGGTTGCAATGTCCTTACATCGTCTTTTGGAACTTTGACCATTTCCTAGTGGTAGAGGGATTTAGCAAGAAGCGAGTTTATTTGAACGATCCCGGAACTGGACCTAGAACGGTATCTTGGCAAGAATTTGATACAAGTTTCACGGGAATTATACTGTTTTTGGAACCAGGACCAGAATTCCAAAAAGGTGGTAGCAAACTTAACGTTATCTTAGCCTTGCGGGAACGCCTGCAAGGATCTGGTGAGGTACTTGCCTATTGCATTTTTGCCGGATTTTTACTCGTCATTCCCGGACTCTTAGCACCCATATTTTCTCAAGTGTTTGTAGATAATATTTTGGTGGAAAACAGGCAAGATTGGCTGCAACCGCTCTTGTTAGGAATGATACTCACGAGCGTCTTGGATGGACTGTTGACATTACTACAGTTAAGGTTCCTGCGAAGGATGAAGATTAAGTTATCTGTAAGTATGTCCAGTCGATTTCTCTGGCACATCCTGCGTTTACCTGTAAGCTTTTATGCTCAAAGATTTGCTGGTGAAATCAGCAATCGCATTCGCCTTAACAACGATTTAGCCGAACTTCTGTCGGGGAAATTAGCCACAACTGCGATCGCAGCAGTCATGGTCATCTTCTATATAATAGTCATGCTGCAGTATGATGCAGTGTTGACCTTAATTGGGATCGTCTTTGTCGCTGTGAATCTTTTAGCATTGCAGCAAGTATCGCGGTGGCGCGTAGACGCCAATATCCGATTGATGCAAGAGCAAGGAAAAGTAGGCGGGGTAGCTATTTCCGGTCTTCAAAGTATGGAAACCTTAAAAGCATCTGGGCTAGAGTCTGATTTTTTTACCAAATGGGCGGGCTACTACGCCAATGCAACCAACTCCCGACAGGAAATAGACATAACGAATCAAGGTTTGGGAATTTTGCCATCGTTCCTATCGACAATAACATCCATGCTAGTTTTAGCTGTTGGTGGCTTGCGGGTTATGGATGGTCACCTAACTATTGGGATGCTAGTCGCATTTCAAAGCCTAATACGAAATTTTATGGAACCCGTAAACAATCTCGTTAGCCTTGGCAAAAACCTCCAAGAAGTCGAGGGTAGCCTAAATCGCTTGGACGATGTTTTGCAAAACCCCGTAGTTCCTCAGTTAAAAGAGCAAACAGGAGAAACTGCACCTAAACCCCTAACCTTCTCTCAAATCATGCCCAAATTGCAGGGGTATGTTGATTTGGAGAATGTCACCTTCGGCTATAACAAAATTGGTACCCCTTTAATTGAAGACTTTAATTTATCAATTAAACCAGGACAGCGAGTCGCCCTTATAGGTGGAAGTGGTTCCGGTAAATCCACCATCGCCAAACTTATATGCGGGCTATACGAACCAAATCAAGGAGAAATTAAGTTTGATGGCAAACCCAGAAATCAAATACCTCGTCCAGTTCTAGTGAATTCTGTTGCCTTCGTAGAGCAAGATATTTTATTATTTGCCGGTAGCATTAAAGACAATCTGACTCTTTGGGACACCACGGTGCCAGAAAGGAATTTAGTGCGAGCTTGTCAAGATGCAGCCATCCACGACGTTATCCTCTCCCTACCAGGAGGCTATGATAGCATCCTTTTAGAAGGGGCTAATAATTTGAGTGGGGGTCAGCGACAGCGCTTGGAAATAGCGCGTGCCTTAGTCAATAACCCCTCCATCCTCATCATGGATGAAGCTACTAGCGCCCTAGATACTGAAACAGAAAAAATTATTGACCAAAAACTCCGCCAACGAGGATGTACCTGCATCATCGTGGCACACAGACTCAGTACTATTCGCGATTGCGATGAAATTATTGTTCTGTTCAAGGGAAAGGTGGTGCAACGGGGAACCCATGAAGAATTGCAACGAGTTGAAGGAACATACTTACATTTGATCCACAGTGAGGGTGATGCTCTTTGATAGCAAAGGCTCTCCGAACAATTCTAAAAAATCTGAAATCCTTACCAATGAAAAATCCCAACGCTTTTTTCTCCCCTAGAGACGATCCTAACTGCATAAGTCAACTTGAACGTTCCTTATAAGTTAGTAAAAGGGTTTTACCCTCTAAGAATCTGGTCATATGTATGCAGCTAGTTCTGTAAGTTAAGCCGCCTTCAAAAACAGGCATCAATTTCCACGAAGACTGAACTTAAGCCTATCAACAAGGAGATAATGACAATGACCGAGAATCGTACAAACCAACACACAACCGAGAATCAAACAAATCAACAAAATACTCAGAACAACCAAAATAGCGAGTTAGCATCTGAGCAACAATCAATTCCAGGGGTCGAGGACGTCAATGAAGACGATTTAGATACAATTAGTGGTGGCAAACCAGGGTGTGTAACAGATGATTACCACATACATCAGCCTCCGACCATGAACTGGTAAGGGGCATTTAGGGGAAATTATTTATATTCCCCACTATCTTGCAATCTTTTTCTCTTGCAGGCAGGGGCAAGTAATTTACTCTTTTTCCTCGCTCAAATTACCGATTCTTGTAAGTCGGCAATGCTACCTAATCTGTCAAGGTGGCTCATAAAATTTTGACTCAGGTGGCAATTCCTCATTTTTTTCCTCTGCACTCTTTGCATCTTGGCGGTTAAACAAATTACTACAGCAGATTGCAACGCGGAGGAGGTACAGATTGTTGTTAGGGCGAACAGCCGTTCGCCCCTACGGATGTACTTCATTTACCTGAAATATGCTGTATTAAACAGCAGAGTAGGCAGAGGTAAACAGCAGAGTAGGCAGAGGTAAGAGGTGAGAAAGGTATTGATTTCCTGAAGTTTTTACCCAACTTGACAGAGCTAGCAATGCCACCCTACATCCGTAGGTAATTTTCAAGCGCGAAGGGAGCAATTCCCATTTACTGTTGAGCCATTCTTTAAGTTTAGTATCAGGAATAAATATGCATTTAAACTGGTGGAGATCGTTAGGAATTGCAAATGGTATTGCCTTCTTCATTGGGGTAAGCTCTACAAGCGCTCAAATTATTCCAGATACGACTCTACCTGAAAATTCTCGCATTAGCATAACTGATAATATTGTAAATATTGAAGGTGGCACTCAATCTGGAAACAATTTATTTCATAGTTTTTCCGAGTTTTCTATCCAAAACGGTACCACAGCTAACTTTAATAACGTTCAGGGCATTCAAAATATTATTACTCGAATCACCGGTCAATCTATCTCTGATATTGATGGAGTCATTAAAGCCAATAGTACAGCTAATCTATTCCTCATCAATTCTAATGGGATTGTATTCGGGAAAAATGCTCGCTTAGACATTGGTGGCTCTTTTTTTGCCACAACTGCAAATAGTATAAAGTTTGCTGACGGATTTGAGTATAATACAACCCCACAAACAACACCTCTATTAACTGTTAGTATTCCAATTGGTTTGCAATTTGGGGCAAATCCCGGTTTAATTCAGGTACAGGGAGACGGGCAGGGGATCAGACATCGAAACATTCCATCTCCTGCAATAGATACTAATGTCGGTTTACGAGTGCAAGAGAATCAAACTTTGGCTTTAATAGGTGGAGATATATCCCTAGAAGGAGCGACACTCAAGACAGCTGGAGGACGAATTGAATTAGGTAGTGCTGGTTTAAATCGTTTAGTGAGTCTTGTTCCTATAGAAAAAGGCTTTTCACTAAACTATGATAGCTTGCAAAACTTAGGAAATATTCAACTATCTCAACAAACAGCGGTAGATGCCACGGGCAATGGTGGCGGAGATATTCAAGTAACAGCGAGAAGCCTGAAATTAAGCGATGGTTCCGTAATTGAAACAAGTACTTTAGGTTCAAATATAGGTGGAAATTTAACTGTAAATACTTTGGATGAAGTGCAACTTAGTGGTGTGTACAGCTGTTCCTCTACAGATTGTCCTTTTCCTGGAGGCTTTTACGCTCAAGCAGAAGAAAATGCAACAGGGGCAGCAGGAGATATAACAATCAATACGCGCCTCTTGCAAGTCCAAGATGGAGCACAAGTTAGCGTCGTTACCAAAGGCGCGGGCAGGGTGGGAAATTTGATAGTGAATGCAGATACAGTGGAAATAATTCATAATAATAATAAATATCCCACTAGTTTGGGTATTCAAGTTCGTGGGTCAGCAAATGCGACTACAGAATTGAAAATTAATACTCGCGTTTTGACCTTGACTAATGGAGCATTAGTAGATACTACTACTACTTTTGGTTCAGGTAATGGAGCAAATTTGACTGTCAATGCCACTGAGTCTGTGCAGCTCAAGACTCGTAGCGTTTTGAGTTCTCAAACAACTCAAAATGCAAAAGGAGCGGCGGGGAATTTAACAATTAATACTCGGATGTTGCGTCTTGACACAAGATCGCAAATCAGTGCTAGTACTTTTGGTGAAAGCAGTGGTGGTAATGTAATCATAAATGCTACTGAGTCTGTACAACTTCTTGGTAGCGCTGTGGGTGCCTTAGCTGACCAAAATGCAACAGGAAGGGCGGGCGATGTGACGATTAATACTGAGCAACTTACTATAAAAGATAGGGCAGCAGTATTAGTCAGCAGTCAAGGACGGGGAAATGCAGGCAATCTGAGCGTAAACGCTGGCTCTATCATTTTAGACAGTAACTCTCGCTTTGATGCCAATACAAGCAGCATTACCACTGACCCAGTTCGCCAACAAGCAAATATCAATCTTAACTCTGCAACGTTGTTATTGCGTCGTGGAAGTCGAATCACTGCCAACGCCAGAGGTACTGATGTCGTTGGTGGCAATATCAACATTGATACTGACGTTCTAGCAGCCTTTGAAAACAGCGATATTAGTGCTAACTCCGATGAATCTCTCGGAGGTAGAGTTAAAATTGTTACACAATCCCTGATCGGCGCTCAGTTTCAGAATTCACCTAGTACCCTGACCAGTGACATTACCGCCATAGGCAAAACTCCTGAATTAAATGGCACAGTACAAGTGAACACACCTGATATCGATCCCAGTCAAGGATTAGTACCCTTAACAGTCGAGGTGGTGGATGTAGGGCGTTTAGTCGATGATAATGTCTGCGCCAGAACTGCAAACAGTAGCTTTATTTATACCGGACGTGGTGGTTTACCTCCTTCTCCTAACAACACACTTAACAGCGACACCGTTTGGGAAGATTGGCGACTCACTGCTGTACCAAGGGGGAGAGGGGGAGTGACGGAGGGAGGGAGTGAGGGAGAGAGGGAAAGAAGGAGGGAGGGAGTGAGGGGGGGAGAAAATTTACGCAATAGGGATTTTGTCAATACACCTATAGATGAAATTGTGGAAGCTCAAGGTTGGGTAGTCAATCCATATGGCGATGTCATACTTGTGGCTAATGCACCTGCGATCGCACCTCACAAGCTCAGGAATTCTCCATCTGGATGTCATTCATTGCTTCGTTAAAGTCTCGTTGTAGTACTAGGGGACTACTTTGATTAAGCGAGAAACAGTGATATCAATAAGCCTATCTAAAGAGGGTGGACTATGTCCTGTAGCTTCTTGCCCAGAAGGACACAAATCTTCTTTCATGGGCACAAAACCCCAGTGATTAGGAGAACAACCAATAAAAAAATGTCGGATCATTTGAACCCGTGCCGTTGCTACAAATTCTCCCAAATTGTTATATGTTATCGGACCACTAGCAATCAGATATTGATCGGAGGATATAGGTTCACCCGTCGTTCTAGGTGGATGCCCAAATTCCTTGGTGGCTTGTTGTGGATTTGAAGGATCGCCAGAGTTAAATGTAACCTTGTTATTCGTGTAAACAGCTTCTGGCGAATCAGGATAATAGAGTGGCCAAGTCGAACCTGCACCGACATGGGGAACAATCTTTGTATCATCTATTAAATAAGATGCAGGTAGGAAATATTGAGGACTAATAAAAAGGTTAACTGATTCCCCTGGCTTAATAACTAATGGATTGGGCGGAGAGGAAGTTCCATCATAATAAGCTCCAAGACTTGGACTATATAGTGGTTTATCTTCTCTAGGCATAATGTTTAGAGCTTCGTAAACATCAATATCCAAGCACCTCTTATTTAGCTCGGTAGGACAAGCGACTGTTGTTTGAGCAACAGCCATCGAAGTTTTTGTTTCTCCCCAAGTATCCCAAGTGATTATTGCTGTTGTAATACTGGCAATGATAAGACAAGCAATAATTGCTGTTGTTATAAATGCTAGAACCTTACGCATAAGTCAAACTCCAAGTTATTCAAAGCTTCAGACAAACAAAATACCAAGCTTAATTAACTTCGTGGTTTAGCTTCAGCATTACGTCATTCGTTATAAAAATTCACTAGAAGGGAAAAGTGATAAAAATCTAAATCTGTGTTTCTATGATATAGTCACGGGATGAAGTAGCTAAATATACGTGAGTTCGACAGACTGAATTGGCTGTGGTGACTGGTTGGGACTTCAATACAAGAAGTAGGCGATCGTGTACAAGTTTATGGTGTATCCAAAATCTCGGTTGGACATCACACAAATTTTTTGTGACCTTGACGATTTCTGCCAAGTCTTTGAATCGGCATGGAAACAAGGACATTTGCCACAGATGAGTGGGGAAAAACTGAGCCGTTGTCAGATGTGCCAGTCGGAGATTATGACGATTGCGATCGCCTTTCATGGATCTGGGTACCGCACTTTCAAAGACTTTTATACATTGCAAGTTCAACCCTATTGGAAAAAAGCCTTTCCGAATTTAGTCAGCTACAACCGATTCGTTGAAGTGATGCCCTAGAGCTTCTGCCGCATCATCAGTTGAGCAAACAGCCCCTCCTGATTGGCGAGTCGCTCAAAACTGCCCTGCTGTACAATCCGACCATTCTGAAGCACATAAATACGGTCGGCATTGCGGATTGTACTGAGACGGTGAGCAATAACTATGCGCGTCACCTCAAGCCGGTCGAGACTTTGACTAACAATAGCTTGGGTTCTGTTATCCAAGGCACTGGTTGCTTCATCAAATAGCAGAATTCGTGGTTTCAATACCAACGCCCTTGCAATTAACATCCTCTGCTGTTGTCCGCCAGAAAGATTACCACCTCCTTCACTGACAACAGTGTGCATACCCATTGGCATTGCTTGGATATCATCTGCAAAACCTGCCATCCGGACGGCTTCCCATGCTTCATCAGTTGTGACATTAGCTCCACTGGCAATGTTTTCAAAGATGGAAGCTGACATCAAGCGGCTATTTTGCAGGACAACACCCATCTGTCGGCGTACAGCATGAACATCCAATCCTGTCAACTCCTGTCCGTCATAGTAAATACTACCAGATTCCGGAGTTTCAAATCCCAGTAATAACCGAAACAAAGTGGATTTACCACTTCCAGAAGTCCCTACCAAAGCAATAAATTCCCCTGGTTCAGCCCGAAGACTGACGTTATCTAAGATTGGGGGTCCATCATTCCGGTAACGAAAAACCACATGCTCTACAACGACTCTACCCGATAGTCTGCCGGGATCTGCTTTACTATTATCAACTTCTGGTTCGGCTTGCAAAATTGGCTGGGCTCGCTTCCACAAAGGTACGACTTGAAGAACATCCATAACGGTTGTACTCAAGTTGGTTGTACCGCTTATAAAAATGCCAAAAGCAGCGTTGAAGGCGAGGAAAGTACCAATGGATAGTGCTTGACTCCCCTCTGTTTGCTGGTTCTGTTGTAGTAGTATGGCAGTAACCCAAAAAAGCACGCAAGATGTAAGACCGGGAAAAACTTTGTTGAAGACGGCAAGAATGTCTTCAATAGTTTGGGTACTCAGCATCAATTTGAGTTGCTGGCTATACTGTTTACCCCAGTAAGCAAAAGCGCGTTCTTCAGCCCCAGCAACTCGCAATTTGGCAACCCCATTGATTAACTGCACCATCACCCCAAAAAGTTGTCCTTGTTGTTCCAATAGGGGACGAACCTTGCGGAGGGCGAGCATACCAGAGATAAAAGTAAGGGCTGTATTTACAACCGCTGCTACGATCGCGATCGCAGCTAACGAAACGTTGTAGTAAACGAGCAATCCCAAGTTTAAGAAGGCAAACACGCCAGAGAAAATACTTTTGAGAACACTACCGCTCAGTTTGGAACGGATATCGCTGATGGCAGAAACCCTGGATTCTAAGTCACCGATAGAATACTGACTAAAAAAAGATGCTTTCAACTTCAACAATCTGTCCCACACCGCCGCTTGAGTGGATGAGTCAGCAAAAGTCTCCAGTCTCATCAGCGCCAGCCCCTGAGCCAGTTGAAAGATTGCACCTCCAAAAGCTGTTGCAGAAAGACCCAAAGCTATTTGTAGCAATAATCCCCGGTCGGCATCTGGGATAACGTTATCCATGAGAATACCAGTCGCCAGGGGGGTCACCATCCCCAGCAAAGAAACAGCAATTCCAATGAACAGGATGACAACTATATCTTTAAAATGACCTTGCACTGCAAATCGAAATATATCCCAAGTTTTGAGGTCTTTATCGGGCAAAGGTCGATAAAATGCATAAGCAGTGGTGGAGAGCTGAGCAGCGCTTTGCTCATTTACAGGGGTGCGAGTTTGCTTGAGGGGATCGTAAATTTCATAGCAGCCCTTAACTGGTAACAAAGCTACTGGACTTTCCCCTTCTAAAGAGTATGCCAGCATTGGGCCGCAGTCTCGTTTCCACCAGTTCCCTACCAGATGCAACTGACGCATCCGAATTCTGGAAGCACGGGCGATAGCTTCTAGGGGGTCTTTGAGGCGTTTGAAGTCTTCTGACTGAGCAGGGGGGCGAATTTTAATCCCCAAAGCACGTCCGACCGCCCCAGCAGCAACTAACAGAGCTTGGTCTGGAAAACTGCCCTGTATCACTTGCGATTGTGTACCTGTTTGTTGCTGTTGCAGCACGGATGACAGTTCTCCCAATGTTTCATCCATGACCTGACGCTTAAGGTCTTCTCTTTCTCGACACCTCAAAATTTCTTGCTGAATTTCTTGCTGAGAGAGCAAGTGAATCATCTGTAGAAAATCCATTTGCAGTTGACCCAGACTCACCATTAAAGTGTCTGCTTCTTGGATTTCTTCCGTGCGAAAGCTTGCTAATTCTAATATGTCCTCACAGAGCAACCACATATAAGTACTCAAAGGTAACAAACCAGACGAAGGTTCAAAAACCAGTTCCGGAAATCCCATTAATTTGGCATAACCACGTTGGATTTGTACCCAAGACACGTTACCTTTTTCAGGTCGGAATACCTCGCCACTCCTTAAGGAGAAAAACTGGATTCCCGGTTCCGATACGCATATATTTAAACTGCGATCGGGTTCGCGAGCAACAGCCGAACCCAGTTGATGTATCCAACCCTCTACCAAATCCACCGCATAGCCTTGTTTGTTTGCAAGCATATACTCAAAATCTTGTCGAGACATTTTGAGCAGTTCCGTTTCCTCAAGTGACACTGCTAAAATCTGGAGATTTTTGCTGTGAAACTCTGGGGACGTTGAGAACATCGCTTCTGCGGATTTGATGCTAAATAGGTAACGCCGCTTTCCCTCTGGGTTACCATTGTTAACTGCGATCGCAAATAGTGACATTGAACCCGATTTCACCACCCAAACTGTCAGGGGATCGTTTAATAGTAAAGGTTCATTACCTTTAAATCGATAGCACTCTCCCCGCAAACCCGTGATTTTACCAATAAGCATATTTATAGATTTTAAGGAGTTTGGTAAATATGTTTGTAAACAAGTGTAAGACGATATTGCACTCGTGTTGACTGTCCATTCTCAAAATAGAGCAAGCAGATAGTCGTAAAACCATCGATTTCAATTTAGATATCAATACGGGTATCAAAATGCCTTTCCCTAAATCCAGTAAGCCAAATAAGTCAGCCGTAAGCGCTCTGGATTCGGGTTCCCACTCTTTTTATTGAACATTTAGGGAAAGCTGGTAGTAAAGCTTACTTAGAAGCTCTTGAGCAAATTCTTCCATTAGTTTCATCCTTTAGCGTTCATACTTCAGCCATTTTGTACTAGTACCGCTCAAGTTTGCAATGAACAACCCCTGCATATCAAAAAAAAGGGGAGAACTAGGGGAGATTTCCGGAACAGTTTCCGAGCGCTCTGTATGTATAGATTAAGCAAATCTCTCCAAAGAGAGTTGAAAAATTACACGCATATATTAGAGCCGGGAAATATATTTTCTCATCGCATCCTAGCAGATGCTCTGTTGTCATCTTTAAAAATAATTAAAGGAGAATATAAGTAAAATGAAAACATTTCGATTTTTGTCCAACATCTCAATCAAATCTCTCAATCCTAAACTACAAGCATCTCTAACTCCCAGGTTTAGGAAAAAAAGTGGTTGTTCTCCAGAAGCTAAAAAACAAGGTAAGTGTTAAAGTTTGATTTTTCAATTTAACATTATAGCATTGATCTCTGGTGTGTTACATTTCTTTAACGCACCATTTTCTATTTTCTATAACTCGTTTGTGTGCTTTAGATACGCTTGTCTAATACAGACTTTATTGTTTTTAACCCAGGCTTGTAACCTAGGAAAAAAGAGATTTATTGAATGTGTAGTTGGAATGAAAATGTCAACGTTTCATGTTGTCACAGAGATAGCGTTTATCATTGTCATTAGAATTTTTGAGATAATCACTTAGCCAATTGCAACCACGTACTAGTAAATCATCTAAATTTAAATTCCATAGAATAAGTTGGTTTTTATTATCACCAGAAACAAGCATATTGTCATTTGCGGTAAAACTAACGCTGTTTATAGAATCACCTCCCGACTCCTCAAGTTGGAAAAGTTCTTGCTGACTATCGAGACTCCAAATCTTAATAGTATATGAATTTGCAGCAGCAAGGAGTTTGCCATTGTGGCTGAAACTGACACTTGTGACAGGACCGAGATGACCATCAAGGGTTTTGGGTTTGGGATTGTCTAGTTGCCAAAGCTTGACTGTGAGGTCATCGCTTCCAGAAGCAAGGGTTTTACCATCAGGGCTAAAACTGATGCTCCTAACTGGCAACTCGTGGTGACCGAGAGTTTTGATTTTCGGAGTTTCTAAACTCCAAAGTTTAATGCTGTTGTCCTTACTTGCAAAAGCAACACTTTTACCGTCAGGATTGAATGCGATGCTTGCGATCGCACTGTTATGCCCATTAAGAGTCTGCAGTAACTGACCATTCAAACTCCAAAGTTTGATAGTTTTATCAAAACTTCCAGAAGCAATTGTTTTACCGTCAGGACTGAAACTCACACCAGAGACAACATCGCTATGCCCATTAAGGGTTTGCAGTAACTGACCATTGAGATTCCAAAGTTTAACAGTCTTGTCTTTACTAGCAGATGCGAGAATTTTGCCATCTGGGCTGAATGTAATGTTTGTTACAGCACCATTATGTCCACGGAGGGTTTTCAGTAAGCGACCATCTACACTCCAGAATAGGATAGTGTTATCGTCACTAGCAGAGGCAAATATAGTACCATCGGGGCTGACAGTGACACTATTGACGGAACCTCTATGTCTATTAAAGGATTTCAGCCCCTGACATTGCACACACCAAAGTTTAACAGTATTATCGCCACTAGCGCTAACGATGGTTTTCCCATCGGGACTAAAACCGACGCTGAAGAACCGTTGGATATATCCATAAAAAGTGCCAATCGTTTTACCATCTAGATTCCAAAGTTTAATGGTATTGTCCCAACTTGCAGATGCAAGGGTTTTGCTGTCAGGGCTAAAACTCAAACTTGAGACAAGACTGGTATGCCCACTCAAAGTTTTGGATTTCCCATCATCCAAATTCCAGATTTTGATGTTGCTGTCTTTACCCCCAGAAGCGAGAGTTTTACCATCAGGGCTAAATGTAACGTTAATGACAGCACGATTGTGACCAACGAGAGTTCTCAGTAACCGACCATCCAAATACCAGAGTTTGATAGTTTTATCCTCACTACTAGAAGCAAGGGTTTTGCCGTTGGGGCTGAACGTCACACTTGTTACAGCCGCACCATGTCCATTAATGGTTTTTAGTAACTGACCATTCAGATTCCAAAGCTTAATGGTTTTGTCTTCGCTACTAGAGGCAAGAGTTTTGCCGTCGGGACTGAATGCCACACTTGTTACAGCCGCACTATGTCCATTGATGGTTTTTAGTAACTGACCCTCCAGATTCCAAAGCTTAATGGTTTTGTCTGCGCTACTAGAGGCAAGGGTTTTACCATCAGGGCTAAATGTCACACTTGTAACTTCTTTGCTATGCCCAATGATACTTTTCAATAAGCGACCATCACGACTCCAGAGTTTGATAGTTTTGTCCTCGCTAGCAGAGGCTATCATCTTGCCATCAGGGCTGAAACTGGCACTGTAGACATTAGCTTTATGCCCTAGTAAACGATTTTGCTCTGGCATTTCGTAAACTGCTTGCCACAAAGTCGATTTAACTAGCATTTGGGTTTCTGAAGAAGCAACACCTAATTTTTGGAGTTGTTGCCCTGCTTTGACTGCTTCTACAAGCGATTCCAATCCATTATTCAAGGCAAACAGTCCTCGCGAAGATTTACTGAGGGCTTCAACTTCGTTCTTGGCTGAATTCTGCCAGTTCCACCAAGCAACCCCAGCCAAACCCAAAGCCAATACCAAGCCACCCGAAAGCCCCAAGAAAGCTATTTGCCGCCTGCGCTTTTGCAGATTTATCTCTCGCTTCCTTTGTTCTAATGAGAGCAGAATAAAACTTTTCTCTGCAGAACTCAATTCCTCTGGGCGTTGCAGCTGCCAGTATTCTGCGTCACTTAATGGTTTTCCTCGCAACAGTGTTCCTATATCTTTATTACTACTTTCCCACTGACGGATAAGCATCCGCAGGTGCTCTTGCCACCGGCGAAACTCACCGTCAGTTTGCAGCCAGTCTTCCAAGCGTCCCCAGTTTTTTATCAGTGCCTCATGCACAATTTCTACTGTTTCTTCCCCTGTGGACTGATTGCAGTTTGTGACTACCAAGCGGTGTGATGCCAAATGTGTCACCAAATCCCAGTTTAATGTGCGAACCTCATCACGAGTTGCTAACCTCCGGGTAGCCTCTGTGTCTTCCCCCAAACGCACCAATTGCACAAACACTCGCTTTGCCCTCGTCCTATCTGCTTCATTTAACTGGGCATACACAATTTCTGCGTGGTTAGCTAGTGCTTCCTCTACGCCACCTATTTCCTCATACCCTTGATGGGTTAGCAATCCCTGGCTCTGTTTTGACCATAGTTGTGTCAGGGCAAACTCCAGCAATGGTAAACGTCCCGGCTGCTCCTCTAAGCCACGTATGAGTTTATTTGTCAAGCCATTTTCCAGTTTAACCTGCATTTGGGCAGCGGGTTCTTCAATAGCCGATCGCAATTCCTCTGGGCTCATGGGGCCAAGGTTCAAAACCCTTTCCTGCAAAGCATCGCTCAACGGGCGGTAAGATAGGGCATATCCGTAAAAGTCAGCCCGTAGGGTGATTACCAAAGTAAAGGCAGGAGCTAATTTCACTGCTGTCAACAATGCATCTAAGAAATACTGGCGTTGTTCTTCCGAGCAAAGAGTATACAATTCTTCAAACTGGTCAGCTATAAGTACCAGGCGAGTTCCGGGCTGCTGCTGTACTAATTTTTCAATAAATTTGTATAAACCTTTGCCATCCTCTCTGAAGATAACTTCTAGTTCCAGTTCCAATAAGCGACGAGAGTTGTCAGTGACTGGTGAGGGGCGATCGCCTATCATAAGGTCTAAACCCGCTACCAAATGATAGTTCTCTTTATTGGTAAGTTGTAATCCCCCTCTATTCAGCAGGTAACTGTTCGCTGTTTGACTGGTTAGAGTTAAAGAAGCAAATGCTGCTGCCAATGCTTCAACGGGATTGTTTCCCGGACGAAATGAAACTATTTGCCAATTAACAAGAGTCTCCCGCCTTAATTGCGGAACCAATCCTGCAAACACTACACTAGACTTACCGCTGCCACTACAACCCACCACAGCCACCAGCGACTTTCTTTTCACCGCTGCTACTAAATTCTTGGTAAACTGTTCTCTGCCAAAGAATAAGTCTGCGTCTTCCTCACCGAAAGCAAATAAACCACGGTAGGGACAAGGGGGAGTTCCGCCTAACTTTAACCAAGTGGGTGGTTCCACGGCTGGGTTTTGACAAATCATCGGTAACCAAGAAGCACCGGGAAAGTCATCCTCCAAACCTTGTAACCTCCGACGTGCTTGCTGAACAGCAAGATACAGAGGTAGTCGCTCAAGCGCGAAACCTTGCAAAAAATACTTAAAAAATTCTGCCGCTACGCCATTTGGAACTGGTTCCCGCATAACAATAACTATGGGAATATTCAATTTTTCCAGTGCCAATGCTAATCCCAACCCATCACAAGAGTTAAAAACTGCCAGTTGCAAACCATTATTAATTGCTGCTTTCAGGGCTTCTCCCAATTGTTCAACTGTCAGGCTGTTGTTTATTGGATTTTCGTTGATGTAAATTCTGCCGGTTTCACCTTCGGTTTGACTGTGCCCTGCGAAAAACAGGATATCCCAACCTCTATAATCCCAAAGCTGGGAGTTTAATTGCGAACGAGTTGGATTGACAAGAGAAACAACTTCTGCATCTGGTAACCTACCAAGGGACTCAATTTCTGTCTCTAAATTGAGGTCTTTGCTGTTGCCCATTACAGCCAATATTCGGACTTCCCTCCTTGGTGATTTTGGCTGCAATGTTTCACTGCGTTTGTACTCGGGTCTGGACAAAGCCATTTCTGCTCTGGGATAGTCATTGAAGAAGTCCCAGCGATACCAAGGTATGCGTTGGAGTGTTTTATCGTTGGTTTCAACAATGACTCGTATTTCTTCAGTTGGATCGAGTTGCGATCGCAATTGATGGGAAATGTTCAGGAATTCAGGAGACTCCAGCCAAACATTGATGCTCTGTTGCATCTTTTGGCACAACTCCTCAAAACTCATCTGCGAAACGTTGGTTATCCCACCCTCATCAAATTCGAGTTCATCATCATCTTCTTCTAGGTAATTTGGAGAACGTAAATATTGCCGACTACAGAGATTCTTATAAATTAACTGCCAATCTCTATACAATTCTATTAAATGCGGTGCTGCAGGTAAGCTGCCCATAAATTGCTGTGGAAGGGGATTTCCTGCCGACCATAACTGAGCGGTCACTTTTGAAAATCCGTTGTTCAAATCACCACTTCCCAGGTTAATAACAACTGATTTACTTATAAACTGTAGACGCTTTTTTTGCATAAATGCTTTTTAAGAAGCCAATATAAATTATTTTTTCTAAAAGTCAATTAAGAATTTTCAAGAAATCAGGGGGTCAAGTTAATAATTTCATGCATCATTAATTGACAGGATTTCCAGCTTATGCAGTTGAGTTGGTGCAATGGGAAATTGGTATTTGCAATTGTAAATACTTATTTTTTAATACACTGCAAAAGTGAATATTTCGTGAAGATATTGTAAAGTTTGATGACGGCAATAGCACCAAACCTCCGTTTCACGGTATTTTACCAAAATCTATTCCTTCTCCCTACCCGTCAGTAGGTAGGGCTATGGCACACAAATTTACCGATGGTGCCTACTTGCCCACCTTACTAGATGTTAGATATTTGGAATTGTCAAAAGAAACCCAAGATGACTACTTGCCTTTTGGTTTTTGACCGCCAGTCCCATGACGTTGTTCTTTCAAACCTCTACTACTTTCCTTTTCTAACTCTGAAACTGAAAGCTTGTTTCCATACAATTCTCGACCATCAAGGGCTGCAATAGCACTATTTTCGTCAGCTTGATTTTCTAGATCTACTTCTGCTTCTGCTTCAGACAAAATTCTAATTTCACGAACATCACCATATTCCGCAAACAGGTCTATTAAATCTTGCTCGGAAATTTGTGAAGGTAGATTGTTAACCCCGATTGTCATATTTTTCTCCCACTAAAGTAAAAAATACACATTCAAACAAGTCAACTAGCAATCAAACAATTTTAATTCAATCACAGAGACAGCGATCGCCTTCTTAAAATGAATACTTAATCAATCAATCGATTAAACTAATCTTGGCTATAATTCAGATGCATACCTGAAGTCATTCTAACAACAGGGCTTGAAAGGGCGATCGCCATGACCACAGCAACCAAAAAACTCACCCTAGAAGAATATCTTGCTTATGACGATGGGACAGACACCAAGTATGAGCTAGTAGATGGAGAATTAGTGGAAATGCCACCAGAAAGTGATAAAAATAACTTAATTTCCCTCTACGTATTATCAAGATTTCTCAAATTTGTTCCTATCAGCTATTTTTCCTGAATTAAAACTGACCGCAGCGCAAGTTTTAGACCAGGAGAACGGGATTTGCCTTGAGTTCTCATGACATAACAATTTAACTATGCCATACAGCAGTTTTACCTTAGCGAAGGTCAAGAAAGAGTTTGGTTTAACCACCGTTGAAGCAGGACGGTTTCTACCGCCGATTGACGCGATCGCACCTAGTTCTCGCTTACAAGCAGTGCTGGAAGATTTACCGTGGGCGATTGCTGTTGGTTCGGAAAAGGCAAAGTCTGAGGGAATTATTTACCCAATTTTGCAAGAAGTAAGACGGATTCTCAATAACCAAGTCAGTTTGTTTTCTGGTCGGGATTTTACGGTTGATGTAGACAAAGGGTTAAGTGGTTATGTCGATTACCTAATCAGCCGTTCTCCAGAACAACTAGAGATTGAAGCGCCTGTTGCGATCGTGGGGGAAGCAAAACGGGATAACCTGAATGAAGGTTTGGGACAATGTATTGCCGAAATGATTGCGGCTCAATTATTCAATAAAGCAAATCAGGTGAATATTCCCACGATATATGGAGCTCTTAGCAATGGAACCCAATGGCGCTTTTTGAAATTGGAGGAGTCAACGGTGACCATCGATTTAATGGATTATGCACTACCTCCAGTTGACCAGATTTTGGGCTTTCTAGTTTGGATGGTGCGAGAAGGTTGAGGGGTTAGAAACGGAGTGATGTTATGCGCGAGTCTGTAATTTATCAGGACATTCAGCAAGAAAAAGCGTTATCGATTGTTATGCGACAACTTCGTCGTAAGGTTGGAACTGTTCCACCTACACAGCTATTGAAAATTCAAGCTTTAACCTCAACACGGTTGGACAATTTAGCAGAAGCTTGACTCGATTTTAATAGTTTGGCTGATTTAAAAGCTTGGTTAGCACAAAATCAAGGTTGATATTAAGTGACATCTTGCACCTTCTTTGTGGGAGGGGGTGGTGGGCAGTGCCCACCTACGAAACTACAAGCTTTTTGGGTTTTGATTTTCACTTGGGAGTTGATGGTGCAAGATATGAGCTAACCTAGTTAGCAACTTGGGTGATATTATTAACAGTTTTTGCCTCTACATATGCTTCTTTACCTGTAATCAATCTAGAGCGACGATTGCGAGTGATATAATTCCACGCCCACTGGAATACTACTAGCAATTTAGTGTCAAACTCGATTAAGAAGTAGATGGGTCTCGGTCGAGCAACCGCGCTTAAACTTACCAAGCAAGGGTATCAAGTTTTTGCAGGAGTCCGCACAGAAAAAGACGGTGAGTCGCTAAAACAGGCTGCATCTGGTAATTTAACACCCATTATCATCGACGTTACAAAAGCAGAACAAATTAAATCCGCGTCAGAATTTGTCTCACTAGCGCTTGGAGATGAAGGATTATTTGCACTAATTAATAATGCAGTTGCAGCAGTAGATGGACCATTAGAGTGTGTAGCGATAGATGACGTCAGATGGAATTTTGAAGTCAATGTTATCGGTCAAATAGCGGTCACGCAAGCATTCTTACCATCGATAAGAAAAGCCAAAGGTCGCATTATCAATATCAGTGCGATTTGTGGCAGATTGGCTTTACCCTATAGAGGACTCTTATCTGCTTCAAAATTTGCCCTTGAGTCAATTACAGATTCTTTACGGATGGAATTGCGTTCTAGCGGAATTGAGGTTCTTTCAATCTTACCAGGGGGAATAATAACCCCAGAACAGGCTGACAAGATAGAAGCTGGTTATCAGGAAACATTATCTAAAATGTCACCCGAAGCTAAAGCTATATATGGTAAGAATTACAGAATATATATGGAAGGCGCAGTAAAAGGAAATCGCAGCACGGGTTTATCACCTGAAAAGGTAACAAATGTGATTTTAGAGGCGCTGGAAGCCCGCAAACCTAAAAGACAATACTTTGTCGCCCATTCAATGTGGGAACTTAGGCTAAATGCTTTGTATAAAAGATTAGTGCCGCACCAGTATTTTTATGACAATTTTTTTGAAAATCTGCGGAAACAAAAGGGATTTGATTAATATTTTTTGCAGGGCAAAATAGGAGTATAAGAGATGGCTGTGAAGTCAGAGTTGAAGTTTATGTTGAGGTAATGCATGCATTCAACAAAGTTAAAACTAGTGAAGCAAGATCGTGTTAGTCACTTGGTCAAGTTTGAGTAAATAGTAGTGAGCCGAAAACTAAAAAATGACTTCACAAAAACCATCTCAGGTCACAAATGAAATCCTTAAAGGCAATCTCATTAAACTGATGTTTAAGTTATCAATTCCCAGTACTTTGGGAATACTTATGCTTAGCTTGAACACTTTTCTTGATAGTTTATTTGCAGGACGGTTTATTGGTGAAACGGCTTTAGCAGGTATCTCACTTGCCCTACCACTTACAAATGTAGTAAATGGATTTGCTTTCTTAGTTGGTGTAGGCTCTGCTTCTGTTCTGAGTCGAGCTATTGGTTCTGGAGATATCACAACTCAGTCTAAAATATTTGGTAACTTAACCGTCCTAAGTGTTTTAATCTCCTTTTTTATCACAATTATTGGTTATATATTTGGTGAAGAATTAATTTTATTCATGGGAGGAAGCGGTGAAGTAGCCTTAGCTGGTGCTGCATATTTTAAGACTTATATTTTAGGTTCGGTATTTTTGATACTAGCGCAAGCTTGTAGCGAAGTTATTAAATCAGAAGGGAAAATGAGATTGGCTACCATATTTGGCTGTGTTTTTGTCATTGTTAATATCTTATTAAATTACATATTTATTGTTGTCTTTCATTGGGGAACATATGGAATTGCCCTTGCTACAGTTATTGGAATGGTTGTTTATAGTATTGTCAACTTAGTTTATTTCCTAGCTGGTAAAAGTTCTATCCCAGTTAATCCTAAAAAATTAGCTATAGCAACAGATTTACTACCCGGAATCTTATCAGTAGGAATATCTGCATTATTTTATCCAGTTATGTTATTAATTCAATATTTTTTTATTTTTAATTTGATTTCTTATTATGGAACAAATAATGATATTGCTTTCTTTGGAGCAGCATTAAAAGTTAGTTCATTTGCATTTATTCCCATCACTGGTGCAGCACAAGCATTACAACCTATCATTGGAATGAATTACGGAGCACAAAATTATAGCAGACTTAAGGCAGCATACTTGACTTTTGCCATCTTTGGAACTATTTTATTAATTTTAATGTGGCTACCTCTACAGATATCCCCGAGGATGTTTTTAGGATTAATTCTACCGAACGTTAATTTTACAAACTATGATATTCTAAATTTTAGAATTCTTAATATATTAATACCAATATGGCCTTTAGCCTTCTTCAGTAATACACTTTTTCAATCTATAGGAAAAGGTCAAGTTGTTTTAATAGTAATTTTATTGAAAAGTCTGGTTTTCAATGTACCATTAGTACTACTTTTTTCAAAACTTTTAGGATTAAATGGTATATATTATGGAATAATTTATGCAGATATTTTATTTATGTTAGTTGTATTTTTATTAACTTTTTTAGAATTTAAGAGTTTTCGCTCAATATCGTAAAAGTATAAAAGCCTAAATACAATTTAAAGTAAAATTATATTTTTTATAGATTGATTTATTTTGGAAAGTTGCTAAGTAAAAATTTATTTTTAATCTCATAAATGACAATTCATTATTCAGACATCATACAAGAGGTGATAGTATGGCAACAATGGGAAAATACTGTAAAGCATATCCAATCAAAAAATTACGTCTGTTTTCTCAATGGAGTGAGAATTCTGAAAATACGAGGACAGAAAAGCAAAAAGTCGATGGTAAAGAAGTTGAAGTCAAGAGGATTTTGATGGATGATTATTTTTTATATTTGCAAGAGAACTACTTAGTTACAGATGGTATTTTCAAGGATAAAAATACCACTTTTAACAATGTTACACCTGAGTGGAAAGAGTTTTGTCACAAGACCCTTGAATTTGAAATTCCGGTTTATGAAGCTGTACAAGTACAGGCATCGAACAGTTAAAACAAAAGTAATTCTTAATACTGAAGTGTAAGACAATAAGTAATAAATATCGAGAGGCAAATTATGTATCAAGAAGACAAAGAAGACACCACAATCTACAAAGTGGTAGTTAATCACGAAGAACAGTATTCCATTTGGCCATCTGAGCGCGAAAACCCTCTAGGTTGGAAAGATGTTGGAAAAAGTGGTCTGAAGCAAGAGTGTCTGGATTACATCAAAGAAGTGTGGACTGACATGAGACCGCTCAGTCTCCGGCAAAAGATGCAGGAAACAGCTGGCAACACATAGTAACGTTCATTAAAATGGAGAATTTTTATGGTTAAGTCTGTTTCTCAGCCCAGAGTATGGTTCATCACTGGTAGTTCCAGGGGCTTAGGTCGAGCATTGGCTGAAACATTGCTTGAGCAGAACGAGATAGTGGTGCTAACAGCACGGAATCCACAGCAGGTAGAAGATTTAGCAGCAAGCTTTCCAGATCGAGCTTTAGCGGTGCAACTTGATGTCACAAAACCCGAAGAGGTGCGGGAAGCAGTAAAACAGACCATTGCTAACTTTGGGCGCATTGATGTACTTGTTAATAATGCCGCATATGAAGTTGCGGGAGCAATCGAAGAAATCAGCGATCGAGCAATTCGCCATCAGTTTGAAACAAACTTTTTTGGGGTCATAGAAACCCTTCGGGCAGTACTACCTCATATGCGACAACAAAGAAGTGGGCACATCCTTAATGTTTCATCAATAGCTTGCTTTGTGAACGGTGCTGGTGGAGGTATTTATTGCAGTAGCAAACTTGCACTAGAAGGACTGTCCGGTTCGCTAGCCAATGAAGTCGCACCATTCGGTATCAAAGTTACAATAGTTGAACCAGGCGGGCTTCGTACAAATTTTTTCACACATTCTTACGTCTTAACTGACACCCAAATTGAGGACTATCAGGCATTGATTGCTCACCTACACCAGAGAGCGCTCTCCGCTGATAGCAGGGGTCTAGGTGACCCGAAAAAAGCAGCTTTGGCAATGATTCAAGCAGTTAACAGCGATCGCCCACCACTGAGATTAGTGCTGGGAGCGGATGCAGTAAATATTATTGATGCTGCATTAGAGTTTATCAAAGCAGAACTAGATACTTGGAAGGAAGTCTCTGTGAATACTGCGTTTGAAGAAGTTGTAGTGGGTAAAACCTGAGTTAGTAGTTAGAGCCCTTACCAACGTACCTCACTTGATTGGGAAAGGCTATCAGAAAAAGTAACTAACAATCGGGATATTGGTGTGGATGTTGAATGTATCTGCACCAGTTTTTTATATGAAAACATTGTTAAAACATTCTAAATAAAAGCTATAAAAATAGCCATAAAATTAAATCCTAATGTTTGATAAGTAGGTCAGCGGAAATAAAAGCAGTTATGTTGTTATGTTAAGGAATGTAAAAATCGCTATAGCCCTTACAAATGACTGTTGACGAATGACAGAGAATAACCTTAAAGATTACAAGCAAGCAGCTAGCTATGAAAAATCAATTGAGCAGCAGCCATAATGATACAAAAAAACAAGCTTTTAATAGCCCAATTTTATCAGTACAAGGCTTAGGACGCCAAATCCAAAATCGTTGGCTGTGGCGGGATTTGAGTTTTGAATTATATTCAGGTGAACGAGTCGCGGTGTTAGGTGCTTCGGGTTCCGGTAAAAGCTTGCTGCTGCGTGCATTAGCTGGTCTTGATACAGTACAAACAGGGCAAATTATTTTTGGGGGAAAATCAATCAATTCTCACTTTATACCCCACTACCGTTCTCAAATTATTTACTTGCATCAGCGACCAGCCCTTTGGGAAGGAACTGTCGAAGAAAACCTTCAGCAAGTGTATCGTTTAGCAACTCACCGCCATAAAGTTTATAACCGCCAGCTAATTCTAGAATATTTGCATCTTTTAGGTCGTGATGCTGATTTTTTGCGGCGTCCAGTTAGTGCTATTTCTGGAGGTGAGGGTCAAATTGTGGCATTTTTACGAGCTTTGCAACTTTCGCCGAGCGTGCTATTACTTGATGAGCCAACTGCTTCTTTAGATGGGTCAACTGCCAATAGTTTAGAAGCTTTGGTTGCAGCTTGGCTTAATGATGACCCACAACGAGCTTATCTTTGGACCAGTCATGACCCAAATCAGTTGCAGAGATTAACAACCCGCCAAATTACTTTAAATGGGAGAACGGATGGAAACTAGTTATATCTCTATTAGCTATGGACAACTCGCTTTGGCGGCTTTTTTTGTTTTTATTAATATCGGTCTTTCCTATGCCTTGCGTTTGGGACTAGCCCAAAGCCTTTTGATGGCGTCGCTGCGAATGGTAGTGCAGTTATTGCTGGTGGGATATGTATTGCAGTGGGTGTTTACTCTTCGCAACCCGGTATTGGTGCTAATTGTCGCTCTTGCCATGACTGTAATTGCAGGTTTTTCTAGTGTCAACCGTACCCGCAGACGATTTATAGGTATTTATTGGAGCAATTTTGTTTCTCTGTTAAGCGCTTCATTTTTGGTTACGGGTTTAACAGTGAATGGCATTATTCGCGTTGCACCTTGGTACGACCCACAATATCAGATTCCCATGTTGGGCATGGTTTTGGGTAATGCCCTCACCGGTACGTCCTTGGCTTTAGACCGCTTTCTAGAGGATTTGACTACTAAAAGAGAGCAAATAGAGGCATTATTGGCTTTAGGAGCTACCCGTTGGGAAGCAGCACATCAGTCAGTAAAAGAAGCTTTAAGAACGGGTATGATTCCCACTATAAACTCTATGATGGTAATGGGTTTAGTTAGCCTACCAGGGATGATGACCGGACAAATTTTGGCAGGCGCAAACCCGACTGACGCTGTGCGCTACCAAATTATTATTATTTTTACTCAAACCTCGGGAACTGCGATCGCCACCATAGGTGTCGTAATTCTAGCTTTTCTAGCTTTTTTTAATCAGCAACATCAGCTTGCAGAGATTCCACGAAAAGTCAATTAAGCAAATAGCTTGACACATTGCAGATCTTTTCGTTATGAACGTCATTATTTATTATTTGCCCTTGGTTCTTTGTGCGACAAATGACGAGTGACTAATGACAAAAGACAAAGCACAACTCTCACGAGTAAAATACTTGGCTAACGGTCAGAGGTAGCCTAGAATGAGAAGTTATGATTCCTACATCAACTTTTAACTCCTTCGTTACGTTTCCCAAGCCCAACCCTCAGGCGAACTTACGTCTGTTTTGCTTCCCCTATGCAGGTGGTAGCTCTCTGGTTTTTCGCAAATGGTCAGACAGTCTACCCTCAACTGTAGAAGTTTGCCCTGTGGAACTTCCCGGACGGGGAGCCCAAATGAAGCTGGCTCCCTTTACTCGACTGGTTCCTTTGGTTGAGACTCTAGCTCAAGCTCTTAAACCCCATTTAGACAAACCATTTGCCTTTTTCGGTCATAGTATGGGTGGGCTTATTAGCTTTGAGCTTGCTCGTTTACTACGAAAAGAGTACGGTATAGAACCAGTACAGCTATTTATCTCCGGTCGTCGCGCTCCTCAAACCCCTGATAAAAAACCACCCATACACGCTCTGGACGAACCAGAGTTTAAAGAAGAATTGCGTCTTCTCAATGGGACTCCCAAAGCCGTGCTTGAAAACGCTGAATTGATGGAAATACTTGTTCCCATCATACGGGCAGATTTTGAAGTTTTGGAAACCTATGTTTATACTCAGGAACCACCACTTAGCTATCCCATAGCTGTTTTTGGTGGTTTGGAAGACTCAGAAGCTAATCGTGAAGAGCTGGAAGGATGGCGGGAGCAAACAAATTCGAGTTTTTCATTGCAAATGTTTCCCGGTGACCACTTTTTTATTAATTCAGCGCAGTCGCTCTTGCTGGAAAGCCTAGCCAAGCTTATTTTAAATTTGAAATTTTAGATTTTCGATATACTGATAGTGCTTTTGAACGGATATCACAAAAATGTAGGGGCGAACAACCGTTCGCCCTCTTAATATGTGTTCCAATTAACATGAAATAGGACGAGAAACCCGGTTGCCAAAAACCGGGTTCTCACGCTCAAAATACCTTACGCTCTTCTAAATGAGCCTGAATATCCTGACGTGTGCGCCAAACCGGATGCAGTTGTTTATTTGCAAACAGCTGCAATTGATCCCCAACATGGGGCGAGCCTGGTTGAGTTGCATTACCGTAGCTGGTCAGTGCCATTGCCCGCACTGGGTTAGAAAATTCAATTGCAGCGACGTAGGAATCACCCTGGAATGGTTGGAAGCGTCGATCTGACCCAGGAATAAACGTGAGGACACGGAAAATACCCAGATCGCCATCACCACCATTGGCAGGCAAATCCACATTGCCGTACCGCAGTCGGAAAACGTCTCCCCAAGGTACATCTAGAGACCCGTATCCCTTCTGAACTTTAGCAGCCGCAGTTACCAGTTTTGCGATCGCGTCTTTGGGATCGGCTAAACCATCAGGAGTCGTGCGTGGTGAGTCTTCACTCCAAGGAATACTAAACGCTTTCTCTAAGTCCATCTCTTGAACCCAAGCGGCAAATAGTACTGCACCCTTACTATCCGCATTAGCTTGCTTATTCCAGGCTTCTAACACATCAGCAGCTTGCCGTGCTAATTCGCTTCCCTGATTTCTGGCAGCAGGAATTAAGTCATCTAAGATACGGTCTGCCAATTCCATACGGGTTGAGTGCTTGTATTCCACCATTTCATTGAAAGAGATTTTCTCATCCTCTGCCAGCATTCTTGCAGAACGCTGTGCCCGAAAATCCATGAAACGCGGTGCCATATAGGGCGGATACTTGTCTGGTTTGATAGCAGATGGAAATGTGGTTGTCCAGGGTGGGTCGTTGGCATTTTGCAACCAACCACTGGGTGGGTCAACGATACGCGGTAAATCCTGGTAAGGATGAATTTTCGTCCATAATGTACTTGAGGTATCACCAGGGATAATGCCTTGCCAGTATTCAAAATCACCCTTTTGCCGAATCGGAACATCACCATTAAATAGGTGCATGATGCGCCCGTCTCTATCGGCGTACATAACCGTGAACATCGGGAGTTGCTGGCGTTGGAGTACATTTTCAAATTGCTTGAAGTTTTGAGCGCGTGCCATATCCCACCACTCCTCCAAGGCACCGGGTTTGTCAAGACCCACAACTCGCAACGCTATTGCTTTACCGTCTTTCTCGGACACCACAGGTCCGTGAACAGAACGTTTTACTAATAATCTTTGTGTTCTGAGTGTGCCGTCTTTTTGCTTGACCTTCAAGGTCAGATTTTCTGCCTCAAAAGCACGGGTTTTGCCATCAAATTGGTATCCATTATCAACCAGTTTGAGTTCGTATGCGTCCCAGCCATCATGAGTGTTGACGGTGTGAGTCCAGCCTAAATTGTCGTTGAATGCTATATTCAACACTGGAATTCCCACTAGTGATGCTCCATAGGCATCAATACCGGGAGCCGTTATTTGAGCTTCATACCATAAAAATAAATCTGACCACGGCAAGTGTGGATTTGCCAGTAGCATGGCTTTGCCACTATCAGACCTTGATGGTGCGATCGCCCAACCATTAGACCCTGCTTTTTGCTCTTGTGGTCCTAGCCCTGCAACCACCTCTGGGTTAACCACAAAAGTGAAATGCAGTACCCGGTGTAAATGAGCCAACACATCCTCCCCCTTCACGGGAAGTACAGCCTTGACCTTGTCGTCAATCTTGTCACCATGCTCCTTCGCATAAGCATTGATTCCATCGGCAAAACTATCAAGATATTGACGAAAGGGAGTATTCTGTACTTTGTACCAAGAACGAGCGCGTTCGGGGACTCCCACAGTCAGTACCCAACGGTCAGAGTCTAAATATTCTTCTCCCCAGTATTCAGCAGCACGTCCCCGTGCTTGACCGTACAGACGCAAAAGTAGGTTACCGTGACTCTGCATTTGTGCCCAGCCAAAGGCTTTAAAGGCACTGGGGATATCCTTGCCATAGATATGGGGAATACCGTAGGTGTCCCAAAGTATTTCAGTGGATTTTGTCACTTGTGCTGGAACATAGTTGCCAACAGCCAAAGTAACAATAAAACTAATTATCAACAGGAAAATCCACGTTGACCTTGATGTAAACACCCTGAACGCCTGGTGTATGCGTTTTTGAAAAAGTAATATTCGTTTTTGACTAAACAACTTGACCCTACTGGCATAATTAATGGGTTTTAACAGTTGATAATAATATGCAATAAGCTATGCCTTTGTCAAATAGCTGTTCCCGATTGAGCCCATTCCAACCACATCAAAGATTATTTATAATATTTGAAGTTGTGCGATCGCAAAAAGCTGCACGACCAAGCAATCTCCAAATATCAAGGAAATTGCTGTTAGTTCATCTGTACAAAATACTCACTTTTTGTAACAGTTGGAAAGTGTTCGGGTTTGGAGAAAATGGAAAACACGCTTTCTCTCTTCAAAAATAGCCTCTCCTCGCTCCCCATACACAAAGTTCGTACATTAAAATGAATTGTAATTTTCGCTACATAAACACAAGCAGTCATGGTCGAAGCAAACCTGGTTCAGCAGGAAAATACATCTGGTTCCGTGCAAGACAAGGTAGGGCACTGGGTGTTACTATCAACAATTCTTGCCTCAAGCATGGCTTTTATTGATGCCTCGGCGCTTAACGTCGCCCTCCCTGCATTGCAGGAAAACCTTGGAGCAAGCGGTATACAACTCCTGTGGATTGTCAACTCCTACCTGCTCATGCTCGCCGCACTTATCCTAGTAGGTGGTTCTTTGGGTGATAAACTAGGGCGCAAAAAGGTGTTTGCCATCGGCATTTGCCTGTTTATACTGGCCTCAGTGGCTTGTGGGTTCTCCCCAACGACCAAATTTTTAATTTCAGCGCGAATCTTGCAGGGCATTGGAGGTGCGATGATGATTCCAGGCAGCCTTGCGATCATCACCGCCTACTTTCAGCCAGAACACCGTGGTTCGGCTATTGGAACATGGTCAGCCGCAACCACAATAGTGACAGTTGCTGGTCCTGTACTGGGGGGGTTGTTGGCGGATGCCGGATATTGGCGCGGGGTGTTCCTCATTAACGTACCCATAGGAACGATCGCGCTCCTCATCCTGTGCTTGAAAGTTCCGGAAAGCCGTAACGAAGAAGCTTCTGTCAAAATAGATTACCCAGGTGCAATTCTAGCCACCCTGGGATTGGCAGGGCTGACCTACGGTTTTATTTCTCTATACGACTTTGGATTTGGCAACCCGCGTATTTACCTTACACTCATTAGTGGTGCTATTGCATTGGTATCTTATGCGATCGTCGAAGCCCGTTCTGCCCACCCAATGATGCCCCTGTCCCTTTTCAAGTCGCGGACTTTCAGCGGTACTAACCTATTGACATTGTTCTTGTATGGTGCATTGAGTGTAGGCACTTTCTTTTTATGTCTAAACCTAGTGCAGGCCCAAGGCTACAGCCAATCTATAGCCGGATTGGCAGATATGCCCTTTGCTCTGCTACTGAGTGGGCTGTCCCCTTGGGCGGGTCAGCTAGCAGACCGCTACGGTTCCCGTTTACCACTGATTGTGGGTCCTTCGCTGGCTGGGCTGGGATTTCTGCTGATGGCATTTGTCGGGCTTACTCATGGCGCTTCCGAATACTGGACGACATTCTTTCCTGGAATTCTGGTCTTTGGGCTGGGCATGGCAATTACCGTTGCACCACTAACAAACGCAGTGATGGGTTCTGTGACGGCACAGTATGCGGGAACTGCATCGGGAATTAATAATGCTGTTTCCCGTACAGCTGGGGTACTGGCGATCGCTATTATTGGTTCAATAGCGCTGTCAACTTTTGCAGGCGCGTTACAAGAGCACACTGCCTACATTCACCTCTCCAAAGCAGCACGGCTTCTGTTGCAATCCCAAGCAAGACAACTCGGTCACATATCCCCAATTGTGGGATTGGCACCGGAAAATATGGATGCAGTAGAAACAGCAGTCAAACTAGCGTTAGTTGATACTTTTCGCCTAGTCATGATAATTTGTGCTGGACTGGCGTGGCTGAGTGCAGCAATGGCAGCGCTGTTGGTTGAGAATTCGCACAAGGAATAAAGACTGTCCTTAGTCCTTTGTCATTCGTCATTTGTAGGGATTGCAGAAATATTTATCTTTCGTGAGACAGTTCTGTTGATTCTGTCCACTTAATTAAATCGCAATTTCTTTATCCCTTAAGAGATAGAAAGGTCGGGCTTTCTGCTTAAATTTTGTTAATACCTAACTCTCAACAAATTTAGTGGAGAGAGCCCAATAGCCTAAGTTAACGGAGGACGAATGTCAATATCTCAAACTCCTAGCAGTAAAGTAACTTCCAACAGCAATATTGCACAACGCTTGCAAATACAGCGTTTACAAGAACCAACCTTGGTTGTTTCTTCTAGTGCTGGGAGTGATGTCGTCAAGGGACTAACTCAAAAAACAAAATCTTTGCCCCCTCGTTACTTCTACGATGACCGTGGTTCTGAGCTATTTGAACAGATTTGTGAGTTACCAGAATATTATGTAACGCGAACAGAAGCAGCAATTTTACAACAGTGCGCTGGCGAAATTGCCCAGATAACTCATTCGTGTCAACTGGTAGAACTAGGTAGTGGCAGTTCTACCAAAACCCGTATTCTACTTAATGCCTACAATCGTATGGGTTATCCTCTGCGCTACGTACCGATTGATGTCAGTGCAGGAATGTTGGAAAGCAGTGCCCTACATCTGCTGGAAGATTATCCAACTCTGAAAGTTCATGCCCTAGCTGGAACTTATGAATTAGCGTTGGTACAACTCGAACCAACTCAATTACCTACCAGAATGATTTGTTTTATGGGCAGCACATTGGGTAATTTGAATCCTCAGGAATGCAATGTGTTCTTCTCTCAAATCATTGATGCTCTTCAAGTAGGAGAGTATTTCTTACTGGGTGTAGATTTACAAAAGCCAAAACATTTGTTAGAAGCTGCTTATAACGATCGCCAAGGTGTCACAGCAGCATTTAACCTGAATATGCTCGAACATCTCAATCGGCTGTTTGAAGGTAATTTTGATACAACACAATTTGAACACTCGGCTTTTTATAATGTGACTGAAAATCAAATTGAAATGCACTTACGCAGTTTGCGATCGCAAACCGTCCAATTACACGCCCTAAATCTCACAGTCTCTTTTGAACAGGGCGAAACAATTCTCACGGAAATTTCCCGCAAATTTGACCTTAACACTATCCAGCAAGAACTGAAAGCAAAAGGCTTGGTACCCCAAAAAGTTTGGACTGACAAAAATAAATGGTTTGGATTAATCTTGTGTCAACTGCAAGTATAAATTAAGTAGTAGCGTCGGTCATCCCATACCACTTTAACTGCAAAAATGATGCAATACACCCCTGTCCCTTCCAGGACAAGTGGAGAGGGGTGTTTTTGTGATAAAACGGGCAGGGATGCTTATCTCATAACACAAGGATGGACAATCTACAAGATGTTATTATAATAAGAATTATTAAACTTATATTAAGAAATTTTACAAAATTATTTGAATCGTTCTATTGGTAGATAAGTTTCGCCACAAAGATAGAGTTTAATATGAACCAGTTAAAACCAGTTGGATAAAAAATTATATCGATCGTATTGAAAGGAGTCATTGTAGTTGGAGTTGGAATTTTGTAGAAGCAATATATGCAGAACACTGTGGCTTTAGTCGTTTATCAAAATATTTAAGAAGTGTTTAGGGGTATGGAAAACGTACAAGTCCTAGACGGTTTGCGGGTGTTGGTAGTAGATGACAACACCGACACCTTAGAATTGGTAAAATTCACTTTTGAAGAGTACAATACTCAAGTGTTTTTAGCTACCTCAGCCCAAATTGCATTAGAAGAAATTAAGCACTACAAACCCAATATTCTTATCAGCGATATAGCCATGCCCATTGAGGATGGTTATGCCCTCATTCGTAAAATTAGAAATTTTCCCGGACAAATAAGACAAATTCCAGCCATAGCTTTGACGGCAATGGCAACTGAGGAGGCACGCAATCTTGCTTTGAAAGCAGGATACAATTCCCATTTAATGAAACCCTTCGATCCGGAAGAGTTAATTACAGTCACTTCAAATCTTGCTCTAGTTGCGTTGTACGGCACTTGTCCCCTTTGCGTTTAAAATCGCTTCGTTAATCAACACTTTGACGGTGTCTGAGAAATGAACAACTCAAAATTGTAACGATATATGTAGATCGCACAGCAGCTTGACCGGGAAGGTGATAATGCAATATGGTAGCGAACCTTTGTGTCATCAGCATCTTCTTTTGAGCATAGTTTATGAAAATTTTATTGATAGAAGATGACACAGCACTCAGTACGACATTGGCAGAATTACTGAGTGTTAATTCTTATATTGTTGACTTGGTAAATGATGGACAAACAGGGCTAGACCGGGCAATGTCGGCTAAATATGACTTGATTTTACTGGACTGGCTAATTCCAAAACTGGATGGTATTACCCTATGTAGGCAATTAAGATTTCAAGGCTACCACAAACCGATTCTTTTGTTAAGCGCGAAGAACTGCAATGCAGATATTGTGGCGGGGTTAGACGCCGGAGCAGATGACTACGTCGTCAAGCCCTATAGCCCGGAAGCATTACTGGCAAGAATTCGGTCTTTGTTACGCCGGAGTGGGATGCTTTCACTATCTAAGTTAAGCTGGGGAAATCTCTGTTTAGACCAAATAAGAGGCAAAGTCACTTATCATGAGCAAGACATTCCACTGACGGCAACAGAATACAAATTGCTGGAATTATTTTTGCAAAACCCCCAACGCATCTTTAGCCGTAGGACGATTCTAGATGAGCTTTGGGGATTTGATGATGCACCGATTGAAAATGCAGTGACGACTCATATCAAAGATGTACGAAAGAAACTGAAAGCAGGCGGTCTGACAGAAGACATTTTTGAGACAGTTTATGGTATTGGTTATCGGTTAAAGCCTGTTCCAGAGCATTCTGTTGCGGCTCATCCAACAGTTTTAGACAAGGAGGATACCAAAAAACTACCCAGCACCAAAGATTTAGCCTCTGTTAATCGAGTCTTAGAACGATTTCGCAATTCCTTTGGTCAACAAGTTGCGCTGCTGGAGCAAGCAAAAACTGCTCTGTTGGCAGGAAATTGCAGTGAGGAGTTACGGCAGCTGGCATTGCATGAAGCTCACAAGCTTGCAGGATCGATGGGATCTTTCGGGTATTCAGAAGGTTCTAGACTAGCACGGACAGTAGAGCATTTATTGATACAGGATCGCACCCTGACAGATGAAGTAATTTGCCAGTTTTCCCAACTGGTGTCGGCATTGCAACAAGAGTTAACAAAACCGCCCGTGACTGTCACTGCCCAAGCAGCCCCTCTGCGCCAAACTCATCGCGTGCTGGTGATTGATGATGATGCTATGCTGACAGAACAGTTGCTGGCAGAAGCAGACTCTTGGGGAATCCGCATGAAAATTGCTCCCGATTTGACAACTGCTCGCTCGCGCTTTGCCTTAGGAAGTCCTGACGCAGTTTTACTGGATTTGAGCTTTCCCGGCACAGAAGAAGATGGATTAACACTGCTGCGGGAACTGGTAGAGCGATCGCCAAATCTGCCGATTATCGTTTTTACTGCGCGAGACAGTCTTGCCGATCGATTAGCAGTGTCACGTTTGGGTGCAAGACAATTTTTGCATAAGCCTACAACAACTCAACAGATTTTTCAAACGCTGGCTCGTGTCTTACCCCAAGCCCAAAATTCAGAAGCTAAGGTTTTAATTGTAGATGATGACTCTGTCATACTCGCTTTCTTATCGGCATTGCTAACCCCTTGGGGGCTGGAGGTAACAACTTTGACCGAACCACAGCAATTTTGGGAAGTGCTGATAGCGACATCTCCAGATTTAGTAGTGCTAGATTTAGATATGCCGATAGTGAATGGGTTAGATTTGTGTCGAGTAGTCCGGCAGGATGCCCAGTGGGGCAATTTACCTGTTTTGGTAGTAACAGCCCATACTGATGCTCAATCCCTTCAGCAAGCTTTTGCAGCGGGAGCCGATGATTTTATCACCAAGCCAGTGCTAGGTCCGGAACTCGTTACACGGGTACTCAGCCGGATTGAGCGAGTGCGGATGCGCTGGCAGGCAGGTCCAAGGAAAGCTCAAGAATTATGAGGTGTTATCCGCAATTATTACCCTACGGAGTTGCCACACTCTTGGTGCTTTTTTTATATAGTAGTCCTTTTGATGACTCCCTTGGCTTTAGCCGAAGGGTGCATACAAGCACGAGCCTATGGCTATCAACTGCCATTTACCCCAATACGGTTCATATAAGACCAGAAACCTTATCAAAAACACAATTCAGATTCTTCCTCGAAAGGCGGCACGGGTTTGGGATTAGCTATCTGCCGTAGTATTATCGAAAAGCACGGCGGGAAAATCTGGGCTGAGAGTACTCTTGGCGTAGGTAGTACCTTTTTCTTCACTTTGCCATTGCCGCCAAAGGAGATAATATGACTAGACAAGTGTTAATTGTGGATGACGAAGAACGAATTCGCGAACTAGTACAAATTTGTTTGTCAGACTTGGGAGGATGGGACACTCTAACGGCAGCATCCGGAACCGAAGGGTTAAAAATTGCCCAGACACAACCCATAGATGCGATTTTGCTTGATGTGTCTATGCCTGAAATGGATGGCTTTGCAGTGTACGAGCAACTTCAAGCCAATTCAGCAACCCAATCTATCCCAGTGATTCTGTTAACCGCGAAAGTCCAACCAGGGGATCGCGCTCGATTTGCTCAAATGGGAGTTAAAGGAACTATCGTCAAACCCTTTGAACCAACTACGATTTCAGAACAAGTTGCTGAGATTCTTGGTTGGAAAGACTGAAAAAGGATAAAGGATAAAGGATGAAGGATAAAGGGTAGAAAATAGGTTGATAGATGGATACTTGCCTTGTAAATCTATCCGAAATCCCTAAGAATGACCAATGACAAAGAACTAAGGACGACCCTCATGAGTTAACTTTAATTTGTGTCATACTACTTAATTTTTAATTTTTGTAACACAACCAATTTCTTTATTAGTTTTTTATTTTTGCAATTTACCTTTCAAGTATACAAATCAAAATTCTTTATTTCATAGACAAGAAATATCGATGCTTGCCAGCTTGAAAGAGCTGACCGAGTTGTCACAGTTGCGTTGTTTTCAGTTTGGAGTTGATTGAATGAATATTGTCAAGGAGGTCAATATAGCCACCAAAACAATATTGCTTATTGATGATGAAATCAGTGTGCGAGAGATTGTGGAGCTGTGCCTCAAAGATTTAGCTCTTTGGAATGTGGTTACCGCCGATTCTCCATTACAAGGCTTGCAAAAGGCAGCCCTCGCTCATCCTGATGCGATTTTACTCGATTGGTCAATAGGCGGTATGGATGGTTTTATGTTTTTGGCACAACTGAGAAATAATCTAGAAACTCAAGCTATCCCTATAGTGCTGCTAAGTGCTAAGGCGCGGTGGCTGGATACAGAAATTCTTCGACGGTACCAAGTTGTAGGTGTTATTCTCAAACCCTTCGATCCAGTTACCCTTCCCGGTCAGGTTGCTAAACTGCTAGGTTGGGATTTTACTCTACATATACCTAAGTGCGACGTTAGCCCCACCTAAAAGATGAAGTATAAAGTATGAAGTAGTCTGTTACCTTTTACTTGCATCAATCAATTGAGGAACTTGTATCCATTTATTAACCTGTTTTTTATTCCTTATACTTTATCCTTCATCCTTTATACTTTTTCTTGCAATTCTTAATATTTTTTAATTTGAATTAAAAAAATTAAAATTTATTAACTTCATTCTTTTCTTTATTAGTTTTTTATTTTTTGTTTATAAATTCAATCTGCTGGTATACATAGCAAATCTCAGCTAGGTGAGGTACAACCTGAGACATCTCGTATTTTATAGAGTGAGCGTTCTTGCTTGCCCGAATGTACCTCATGAAGTGGTTAATCGCTATATATACCAATTCTTATTAAAGCAACGCATTTAAAACCCCGTAAGTCTTCCGATTGATTGGGGGAACATCCTCAAAGTCGTCTAATTCATTGAAAGCTAAGGCTTACTAATGACAAATGACCAAGGACTACCTTCTCCAGCTAGGTTTTTTATACCAACCATTTATTTCCTAATTAACATTTTAAAATGCAAGGATTAGACACACTGAATCTTACAGAATCTCTTACCACAGAAGCGCTCAATCTAAGCAATTGCGATCGCAAACCTAACTCAGCCCTAATACAAACTCTTATGAATACGCTACTTAAGCCTGCATCCCAAACCAAAATTTTGCTGATAGATGACAACCCCGATAATCTACGTTTATTAGCTAAAATGCTAGAGTCGCGGGGTTATATCGTTCGCAAATCCCTCAATGGTAGAATGGCATTACGAGCTGTCGGGCGAGAACCACCTGATTTAATTTTGCTTGACATTAATATGCCCGAAATGAATGGTTATGAAGTTTGCCAGGAATTGAGGGCTTTAGAATCAACAAGTCAAATTCCGATTATTTTTATTAGTGCCCTCGATCAAATCAAAGATAAAATTCGAGCCTTTGAGGTAGGGGGTCAAGACTACATGACTAAACCATTCCAAGAGTTAGAAGTCTTGGCAAGAATTAAAAATCAATTACTCATTCAACAACAGCAGCAACTCCTGATTGAGCAAAATCAACGTTTAGAACAGGAAATCAAAGAACGTCAACGCGCCGAAGCCCAAATCCAGCAACTGAATGTTGATTTAGAACAACGGGTACAACAACGCACTTTAGAATTACAACAATCCTTAAACTTTGAAGCCACACTCAAACGGATTTCTGATAAAGTTCGGGATTCTCTCAAACAAGACCAAATCTTGCAAAGTGCTGTCGAAGAACTGGCAATAGCTTTAGGAGTTAAGTGTTGTGATGCTGTGCTTTATAAGAGCCTATCTCCAAAGGAGAATCATCAATCCTCAATCATCCATTACCAATACGTTGTGTCACAAGAAGCTGTTAGTCAAGAGCAGGGACTATGGATGACAAATGCACCGGAAATTTACAGCCAGTTGCAACAACAGAAATCCTACTTAGCCTTCTGTCAAATTCAGCCGACACCAATAAGCAATCGCTCAGCTGTTTTAGCCAGTCCTATTTTTGATGAACGGGTAGAAGAAACAGGGATTTTGGGTAACTTGTGGTTATTTAAACAAAGCGATTTCAGTTTCAGTGAGATGGAAATCCATTTTGTACAACAGGTGGCGAATCAATGTGGGATTGCCTTGCGCCAAGCCCGTCTCTATGAAAACTCCCTTGCCCAAGTCAGAGAACTTCAAAAACTCAATCAACTCAAAGACGATTTTCTCAACACCATTACCCATGAATTGCGCTCTCCCATTGCCAATATGAAAATGATGATTGAGTTATTGACAGGTCTAAAAGCTCGCGGACATGATGGGAATACAGAAATTGCTTTAACACCCCATCAGAAAACTCAAGCTGTTCAATATCTTACTCTGTTGCAGGAAGAATGCGATCGCGAATTAAAGTTAATCGATGACATATTAAGCTTGCAACACTTGGAAGCAGGAACATACAGCAAACAACTGACAAAAATTCACCTTCAAAGTTGGGTTGAGCATATCATTGAACCCTTTGAAACTCAATTTCAAAACCAGCAGCAAAATTTTGAAGTTTCTCTTGCACCTGACTTAGCGATCGTAGAAATTGATTCGGTTAGCTTGAGTCATATTATCACAGAATTACTCAACAATGCCCGTAAATATACTCCTCCTGGTGAGAAGATTTCGATAGAAGTTGCTGTCAAAAAAGATAAAGCAACTCCAGACAAAGTGTCCGATTTGCCAAAGCACCAGTCATCCTGCTTGCAATTAGTTGTAACCAATACAGGAGTAGAAATTGCCCCGGAAGAACTCCCCCACATTTTTGATAAGTTTTACCGCATTCCAGGTTATGATTTCTGGAAACAGGGCGGTGCTGGTTTAGGGCTAGCATTGGTTAAAAAACTGGTTGAGAAAATGAACGGAACAATCCGGGTTGAGAGTGCTGGCAACCAGACTTGCTTTATTGTAGAGATCGCGAGTGCGCCAACTAGCCGTGGTTTGTTAAAATAAATCCTACTAACAACTAACCACCAACCGCCCTGTTACAAAGTTGGGGCTGTTCATACCGATTCTGCTTATTAAAGTTTAACCCTTGAGCAAGTGATGGATTTTGAAGTTCTTGTTAAATACCAAAATTTCATTTGAATTTAATTTATACTTTTGTTAATGTGGAATTCAATCATCAAAATAATTTATTTTTATAGATTTAAATAAAGCGCAATAATCTAGATATACTGTTGCTATGCCCTTCAATAGTCTCTCGGGTTCTGAAATTGATTTAACACAAATTCTTCATCAAATTAGGAGACTGGCTGAGCAAATTCACCAGTCATTTGAATTGAGTCAAATTCTCAGTTTCATCCTTAGCGAAGCCAGAAAAACCTTAAACAGCGATCGCGTCGTTATTTATCGCTTTTTACCTGATGGAGATGGAGTAGTAGCACAAGAGTCTGTCAGTTGCCATTGGACAGCAATACAAGGGCAATTAATTTACGATCCTTGCTTCAATGCTCAATGGGCAGAGCAATATCAATTGGGAAGAGTTGGTGTCATAGAAGACATTGATGCCAAACCCCTTGATCCCTGTTATAAAGACCTATTAACTAAGTTGGAAATTCGAGCTAATTTGGTAGTACCAATTGTGGTTAATAGCCAGAAGATGAATGGAAGAATTTCTCCTTCACCTCCTCATCTGTGGGGCTTGCTGATTGCTCATCAGTGCAGTAGTCCGCGTCAGTGGAGTTCGTTAGAAATTGAGTATCTCCAACTTATAGCCACAGAACTAGGAATTGCCCTCCAGCAAGCAGAACGGGAGCGACAATGGGCTAAGCCTCAATCTAGCAGAGCACAGCACTATTATCAACACCTAAAAAACTTGGCGGTTCAGCCAAGGGTAAAGTTGAGCTTAATCAACAGAACACTGCAAAACGAGAATTATAGAAACTCTATTCCAACAGAAAAGGAATGTCTGAATAATATATTAGTTGCAGACTTGATTGCATTTGACCGATTACAAACTCCAATTTGGATTTATGATATTGAAAAGTTGCAAATGTGGTGGGCTAACAAGGCATCCCTTCGTATTTGGAATGCTCAAAGTCGAGAAGAATTGCTCAACCGTAATTTCAGCGATGTTTCCGAGTCTACTCAGATTCGGTTGAAAACCTATCTGCAGAAATTTCAACAAGGGGAAACCATCGTTGAAAACTGGACATTTTACCCAGAAGGAAAACCTGTTTCTGTTCGCTGTCTCTGTTCTGGGATTCAAATTGGACAAGGGCGGATGGCGATGCTGGTTGAAGGGACAAAGGAAGTTACCAATCAGATCGATGGGGACACGCTACGCTCAATTGAGGCATTGCGGCACACCACAGTCATGGTTTCACTCTACACAATGGATGGTGTACCGTTAATGCAAAACCCTGCAGCCCTTCGCTGTTATGGGGACACGGTGCATCCTAACTCGTCTTTAGAGAATAGTTTCCTCAGTCACTTTGTTGACGAGAGTGCTGGGCAACAAGCTATGAAGGCAATTAAGTTAGGTGAGGTGTTCAGCATCGAAGCCCAGGTATTCACCGCTGAGGGGATTCGATGGCATGGGATGGATATACGATGCACTCGCGATCCTGTGACGGGTAACCCCACTATCCTCGTTAACGAAAAGGACATTACCAAGCAACAAACTGCTTTAGAACAACGCCAGCATATAGAGGATGAGTTGCGCTGGCAGGAAGCTTTGCTGCGTTCCATGACAGATGCTTCTTTACTAGCGTTCTATGTTGTTGATAACCGTACAGACGAAATCCTCTATTTTAATGAGCGCTTTTGTAAAATTTGGGGCATTGAACATCTAGAAACCCGAATGCGACAGCACAGCCTGAAAAACAAAGATATCATTCCCGAGTGTATACTTCTGATTGCCGATTTACCAGCATTTGCGGAATCCTGTAAACCTTTACAGTCAGAGGAGAACCGTTGCACGATTGAGGATGAAATTGTATTTGTAGATGGGCGGACGATCCGCCGTTTTTCCAGCCAAATTCGAGATCGTCAGGATCGATACTTTGGGCGATTGTACATTTTTGAAGATATCACAATCAGCAAACAGACCCAACAAGCACTGCAACAGCAGGGAGAACGGGAACGCATGGTCTACGCGATCGCCCAAAACATTCGTCAATCTTTGGAATTGGATAAAATTTTGAAACAGCAGATCGAGCCCTTTATCAAGCAAAAGCACAGGGGCGTAATCGTTCTTTTATCAATAGGCTTACCCAAGAAGCCAGCGATCGCTAATGAGAGTGCTTGTTGCTCTTGAGAGAGATGTTTTTATTGTTCTCTTCTTAACAAAAGTTTACTTTTATTGAAATTTCTTATGAAAATTTCAATTTATTAAGATATTTTTTTCTTTATTAGTTTTTTATTTTTTGTTTATAAAGTTGAGCCGTAGGTGGTTAAGCCAATAGCGAACTTGTTTGCCTTGAAGTTTATTTACGAAAATTACAATTTTATGACAAACTGTCCTTGCTGCTCAAATCAAATGGTACGTCACATCCGCTCCAACGAAACCTACTGGTTTTGTCGCCACTGCTGGCAAAAAATGCCTAACTGGAGTTTAGAAGAAAATAGGTTAGGTTTGAATGGAACAATCCTATCAGTGGTAAAAGAGCGATTGACACAATTTGAAGGTGCCGCGTTTGGGTAACTATTCATGAGATATTTACGTTTGTCATCTGGAGCATCTCAAAAAATTTGCTAGAAATGTAAAAATTGTTGGCACAGCCACGCTCTATAGACTAAAAAATTGTTGTAACTCGTTTATTTGCTTCTCCAAAGGGAGCAAAGGCAAAAACCTGTCTGAGAACTTTAAAAGCCCTCTGTTATTTGAAACTAATTAAAAATAAAAATTATAAAGGTGACACAATGAGAACAACTTCTTCAAAAGACCCATTTCTTATTCTTATTGTTGATGATGATTCTTTTTTCCGAATGCAACTCCGGTTTTGCTTGGAAGGAGAAGGGTATTGGGTCATCGAAGCCCACAGTGGAGAAGATGCGATCGCACTCTGTCAAACTCTGCATCCTGACGTTGTGCTTCTTGATGCCATCATGGCTGGAATGAACGGTTTTCAATGCTGTTCGCAGTTACGAACTATTCCTCATTGGCAACACATTCCTATCTTGATGATTACAGGGCTTGAAGATAGAGTATCAGTTGACCGTGCTTTTGAAGCAGGTGCCACTGACTATATCACTAAACCTATTCATTGGGATGTCTTCCGCCAACGAGTGAAAAAGTCCCTTGAGCAATCTCAGCTTCATCAAAAACTAGAAATGGCTAACCAAGAATTACAGCGGTCTGCATTTACTGATGAATTAACTCAAGTTGCTAACCGTCGCCACTTTGAGAAGTATTTGAAACAGGAGTGGCAGAGTATGAGGCGAGAAAGATTACCGCTGTCTCTCATTCTCTGTGACATTGACTTTTTCAAATCCTACAATGATACTTACGGTCATCAAACAGGTGATAGGTGCCTCTACAAAGTTGCTCAAACTGTTAGAAATGAAGTCAAACGTTCTACCGATCTAGTTGCTCGTTATGGTGGAGAAGAATTTGCTGCCATATTACCTAATACAAATACTTTTGGTTCTGCCCATGTTGCAGCAGCAATTTGTTCTGCTGTCCAAAAATTACATATTTCCCATATCAATTCAAAAGTAAGCGATTGCATCACTATAAGTGCTGGAATCGCTACAGAAATTCCCAGCATACACTCCAGCTATGAAGAACTGATTGCTATGGCTGATAAGTCACTGTATCAAGCGAAAGCAGATGGACGAAACTGCTTTATACATTACAATCAACAATTTGTAGCAATCAAACCGCTCCATTATTTTTTCACAAATAAATACCCTTCTACTATAAAAAATACTACTCATTAATATCTAAAAATTTTATTTGATTTTTAAAATAAACGTAGGTAGGGCTAAAGCCCACCATCTCAATAAGCTCTGAGAACCACACCTATCGCTCAGTTTTATTTTAAATTTACCCCTATGTTGTCAGCCGATCGCTAACCACTAACCACTAACCAATTGTGAACATAACACCTGATTTCGTCCTGATACCTTAGCCTTGTACAATTGAGTATCAGCAACTTGATAAAGTTCTTCCAAGTTATTACCATCATAAGGGTACTCAGCAATACCCGCACTAAAGGTAACTTGAAACTTTCGCTCTTGAGCATCGGTGAACTCATACTGACGCAAAGTTTCCAGGAATCTTGCCATTCGATAAACACACTGTTGCTGATTTATACCATACAAACCGATAGCAAACTCCTCACCACCCCAACGGGCTACAACATCCTCATCACGAAAGCAGCGCTTGAACAGTTCTGCCAACTGCTTAAGAACTTTATCTCCTGTATCGTGTCCGTAAGCATCGTTAATTGATTTAAAGCGATCCAAGTCTAGAAGTATAAAGCATAAAGATTGTTTTTGGCGGTTTGCCAACCGTAGTAGGTGATTAAAATCTTGCACGCATTTACGACGATTGCTAAGACCAGTGAGCGCATCTATATCTGCAAAATTTTGTAGAATCTTGCTCCGCTCTAATCGATTGAGTATACGGGCAATCAGTTCTGATTCGATAATTGGTTTATTGACATAGTCATCAGCACCGGATGTAAAAACTTGTTGCACTGTTTCTGCATCACTGTGTGCCGACAAAAATAGTATCGGTAGTTGATTCCACCGAGGATCGGTACGTACAACTTGGCAGAGATCTATGCCGCTGAAATTTGGCATTTCCCAATCTAAAATGAGCAAATCGGGTACAAACTGTTCCAAGGTATCCCAAAATTTTTGGGGATCGTCTAGCAGTGCTAATTGAAATCCCCAAGGTGATAGTAATGTTCGTAAAAAGTCAAGGATTTCAAGATCGTCGTCTACAATCAGCAGCTTAGCTTTTAGAGTGTTCGATTGTTGCAACACTTGCGCGATCGCATCCATCACTTCTGAGGGTGACACGGGTTTTTGTAGAAAACCTCTAGCTCCTAGTTTTGCAGCTCGAACTCGATCGCTAAAACTCTCACTTGCTGTCAGCACTACCACGGGTATAGGCGATTTGACAGCAAAAATTTCTCCTAACAGTTCAAACCCATTTTCTAAGGAATTGGCAAACCGCAGATCTAATAAAATAATATGTAGTTGAGTACGGGCTAAAATTGAGCGAGCTTGAGCTAAAGTCGTTGCTGTTTGTGTTTCTATTCCCCGCATTTTGGCTTCTATGGTCAAGGCGGAAGAGATTCCCTCGTCATCATCAACAATTAAGAGGTGTATTTGTTGGTTTGCGATCGGCTTATTTGGGCTAGAGTATAGATCGTCGTTAGGTTGGATATGAACTGGCGATTGGCTTAATTCTTGGCGCAACTTTTGAACCAATCGAGAAAGATGGTTGACTTCAACCTGCTTTGGTGTTCCCAAAGTTTTCAATGTTTGTTCAATCTCATGACATATGCACGTCGCCTCTGTAAAGCCAAAACTACCTAACGAGCCTGCAAGAGTGTGTGCTTCCCGCAAGGCGGCTTGCTGTGATGTTTCACTGAGAGTCCCTGTTTTCAGGGCTGCAACAGCCTGCTCTATAGTTTTAACACGCAAGCTGTACTTTTCTATATGCTGTTCCCATATAGCTTTTAATCTTGACTCGGCAGAGCGAGAACTGACTTCGTTTAATACAGTATTAGCTGTTTTCAGACTCTCCTGCACTGGTTGTGTTTTCACCTTGCTGGTCAAACGATAACCCATCCCGTGAACTGTCTCAATCAAATCCACGGCTCCCCGCCGAAGCACTGCCAGTATCCGAGCAAATAATTCATCAAGTTGATAGGGCTTAAGTAAGTAATCATCTGTCCCTGCATCTAACCCCGCAATTTGAAGAGTACTACTATCTTGGGCTGTTAATAACAGTATTGGAGTGCGATCCCCTTTTGCTCGTAGTTTTTGACAAAACGTAACGCCGTCTAGTTTAGGTAGCATCACATCCAACAAAATTAAGTTATACGCAAATGCTTCTACTAATTCCCAAGCAGTTTCACCATCAGCAGCACAATCCACTGAGTATTGCTTAATTTCCAGACTTTTTTTTAGCATTTGGGCTGCTGGTGCGTCATCGTCTACAAGCAGAATTTTCATAAGGGCTACTTATAGTTAGTGGTGTTAAAATAAACGGCTTTCAGATTCTACAATTATATTTATTAGTTATAGAAAAAGACGAAATTGGTAATAAGTCTGGATTTTAAGGTCGCAATAACCCCAACTTGTTAGAGCAGAAAAAGAACCATCAAGAACTCTTAACCCTGACTGTACCATATGCTAAAGAAAGCTCAGCTATTGCTACTTAGGATAAGTCACTGTGAGAATTCTATTGGTAGAAGACGATGAAAGCCTTGCTGATGCGCTAAAAAACACACTGATAAAACAACATTATCTAGTTGATGTTGCGAGTGACGGTCAGTCGGGCTGGGAACTAGCAGAAGCATTTGCATATGATTTGATTCTGTTGGATTTAATGCTGCCTAAGCTTGACGGTATTAAGTTTTGTAAACAGTTACGGCAACAAGGCAAAGGCACCCCAATTCTTTTACTGACTGCTCAAGATACTAGCACCAATAAAGTTATGGGTTTGGATGCTGGAGCAGACGACTATATGGTTAAACCTTTTAATTTGCAAGAATTATTAGCCAGAATTCGCGCCTTACTGCGTCGAGGCAGTATAAGTGGATCGCCAGTACTTGAATGGGGTTTTTTGCATCTTGACCCGAGTCATTGTGAGGTCACCTACAACGGGCAATTGTTGCATTTGACTTCTAAAGAATATGCTCTCATTGAGCTTTTCTTACGCAACAGTCGCCGAATATTCAGCCAAAGTGCATTGCTAAATCACCTCTGGTCTTTTGAAGAACCTCCATTGGAGAATACTGTTAGAGCCCATATAAAAAGTTTACGGCAGAAACTCAAACAAGCAGGGGCTGAGGCTGATTTGATTGAGACAGTCTACGGACAGGGGTATCGGCTGAAAACCAAACAAGGTGTTGAAAGTCAGAAAATAAAACAGGAGAGTGGGAAAGAAGATACACCTGGATCTACACTGATAGAATTGACCCATAACCGTGTAAATTTAGATTCATCTACGGTTCAAAATGCCCGGTCTCGGGTACAAATTTCACCAGAAACGGCTCTTGTCTGGGAACGGCATAAGCAAAAGTACAGCGATCGCATGACAGTTTTAGAGCAAGCTGTTACAGCTCTTAGCCAAGGCAACAAGAGTGAAGAATTACAACAAAAAGCTTTACAGGAGGCTCACACACTGATGGGTTCTTTGGGTAGTTTTGGCTTTGCCGAAGCTTCTCGTTTGTGCCGTGAAATTGAAGAGATATTTAAAACCGAGGATCGACCCACTCCAGAGATTGTGCAACATCTTTCTTGGCTGGTTGTGACGTTGCGACAGCAAGTCGGACAAACACCAGTCATTCTGCAACCGCTAGCTCCTCTACCGACTTCAACCAAACTCCAATCACAACTGTTAATTATTGATGACGATGCAGCACTTGCTCAAGCAATGAGAGAAGAGGCTACAACTAGAGGAATGCAAGCTGCTGTGGCGACAGATTTATCTTCTGTTAGAATTGCTCTCACTCAAACTAGACCAGATGTCGTGCTGCTCGATTTGTACTTTGCCGACTCACAAGAAAACGGCTTCGATTTGTTAGCTCAATTGGCAGCTTATCAACCACCCGTGCCTGTTTTGGTATTTTCTGCTACTAAAACTTTTGCGGAGCGGGTTAAGGTGGCTCGTTTGGGCGGACAAGGCTTTCTCCAAAAACCCATGTCTCCGCCTGAAGTTATGGATGTTCTAGCCCAAGTTTTGCAACAATCGAATCCCCTTGATGCCAAGCTGCTAATTGTGGACGATGACCAAGAAATGTTAGATTTTTTACGTATTACACTAGAGCCTCGGGGATTCCAGCTGACTTTGCTAAACGACCCACAGCAGTTTTGGGATACGCTAGCACGGACGGCACCCGACTTGCTGATTTTAGATGTGGAAATGCCGGAGATAACTGGTATTGAATTATGCCAAGTTGTGCGTAATGACCCTCGCTGGCAAGACCTACCCGTGTTGTTTTTATCAGCACATACCGATATAGAAACAGTACAGAGGGTGTTTACAGTAGGTGCAGATGACTACGTGAATAAACCGATTGTCGCCTCTGAGTTAGTTGCTCGCGTGCAGAGTAAACTCAACCGGGCTAAGAAGACTGCACGCGATCGCTAGCAAACACAGAAGCTACATAAACATCAAAAAAAGTACCAGTCTCAAGATAGATATTAACTAACCCATAAGACAGAGCAGCAGTGATAAGCTAAAATAGTTGGGGTTATTGTGGTGAATTACTACATTAAAGATAGTATTTTACATTGCATTGGTAATGAGATGACTGCAAAACAGTAATCTATGTATAAAAAAATTGTATAAAAAATTGATAAATAAGCGAGGTTGCCAAAAAATATGTTATGTTTAAGCACTTGCAACGCTTGCACAGGCGTATCAACCCGCATCACAGCTTCAAAAATCGCTTGGGTTTCGCAGTAGGCGGTGTGACCTTGGCAGTCTCAATATTATTAAGTCTGTTAGTAGGATATGTAACAAGCCGACAGATTGAAGCCGATACCGGGCGCTTTCTCTCAGAGTTAGCTTACCAAATGACGGATAAGCTAGACCGGGGGATGTTCGCCCTAAGCCGTGATATTCAGATTGTTGCTAGTTTGGAAACACTGGGCAGTCCCAACTCAACCCTAGATACCAAACGTGCCTTACTAGAAAAGCTGCAAAGTACTTATACCGACTATGCTTGGATTGGCTTCGCTAATCTTAAGGGTAAAGTCACAGTCAGCACTGGTAAAATTTTGGAGGGAAAAAATGTCTCCAAACGACCTTGGTTTATCCACGGGCAGCAAGGTTCCTATTTGGGTGATGTCCATGATGCCATGCTGTTGGCAAAAATCCTGCCCAACTCCACAGGGGAACCTCTGCGTTTTGTCGATCTAACAGCGGTTGTAAAAGATTTTCAGAACAAACCAGTAGGGGTGTTAGGGGCGCACCTAAATTGGGTGTGGGCGAAAAAAATGCAAAATTCCGTACTGCTGCACAGCCGCTACCAAGACGCACACATAGAGATGCTGGTTGTCAGCAAAAATGGTAGCGTTTTGATGGGAACACCAAGTTTACAGGGGAAATTTTTAGGTAAGCTAAGCAGTTTCCAGGGGGCTCAACGCGGTAAAAACCATTATTTGGTAGAATATTGGTATGATGGCAAGAACTATGTCACTGGCTTTGCTCCGACTGTCGGTTATCTGAGCTATCCAGGTTTGGGCTGGGTGGTGCTGGTGCGCCAAAAAACTGATATTGCCTTTGCTCGAGCCTACGCGCTACAACGACAAGTTTTGATTTGGGGAGCGGTGTTTGGGTTGGTATCTGGAATATTATCCTGGTTGCTGACTAACCGTATTCTCAACCCGATACTGGCAATTGCTGCGGCGGCTGACCGTATCCGTTCTGGTGATGTCAAGGTAAAAATACCAGTGGTGCGCGGACAAGATGAAGTGGCAATTCTTTCTGGTTCCCTAATTAATCTTTTGACAACCCTCAAAGACCATCAAGCAGAGTTGCAAACCCTTAACGAGCAATTACAGCAGGATATTATCGCCCGTCAACAAGCTGAGGCAGAGGTACGCCACTTAAATGAAGAATTAGAAACGCGGGTGCAAAACCGCATTATCCAGCTAGAAGTGGCAAACAAAGAACTAGAAGCCTTTTCCTACTCAGTTTCCCATGATTTACGCGCTCCCCTTAACCGAATTTATGGCTTTAGTCAAATTCTCATAGAAGGCTATGCCAACCAGTTGGATGGTGTTGGGAAAGACTGCCTGACTAGAATTTGTAATTCAACTAAGCAAATGGAACAGTTAATTGAAGATTTGTTGTTGTTAGCGCAAGTCAGTCGTAGTGAAATACACTATCAAAAAGTAAATCTGAGCGAGATGGTGCAAGCGATCGCCACCGAGCTACAACGAACCGAACCACAACGCTTTGTCGAATTTTCAATTGCAGAAGGTATCATTGCTCGTGCAGATGTGGGGCTCATCCATGCCGTTTTGGAAAACTTGCTTGGCAATGCTTGGAAATATACCAGTAAACGATCCCAAGCTCGGATTGAGTTTGGTATTTTAGGAAAGCAGGAGGAACACAAAAGCCCAGGACAATCTCAAAATCTAAAATCAAAAATTCAAGATACAAAATCTCTTACCTACTTTATCCGTGATAACGGTGCTGGATTTGACATGAAATCCAGCCATCAACTCTTTAAACCTTTCTTTCGGTTACACTCTGCATCTGAGTTTGAGGGGAATGGCATTGGTTTGGCAACGGTAGCGCAAATTATTCAGCGTCACGGAGGTTACATTTGGGCAGAAGGCAAACGGGAGGTGGGAGCAACCTTTTATTTCACCCTTACAGGAGAGCCACGATGAATACACCGCTACGAATCCTTTTTGTAGAGGATTCAGACGATGATATGATGATGCTAGTCTATAACTTGCAACGCAGCTACCAACTTACCTATGAAAGGGTAGAAACCGCCGAAAGTATGAGTGATGCTTTAAGGCGGCAACAGTGGGATGCGATCGTCTGTGACTATTTATTGCCTGATTTCAGTGTTTTTGCTGCTTTAAGCCTTTTGCAGAGCTTTGGACTTGACCTACCTTTCATCATTGTGTCTAGCAAAATCGACGAAGAAACTGCCGTTGATGCGCTAAAAGCAGGAGCCCATGATTTTGTGACTAAAGGTCGTATGGCGCGACTCATTCCGGCGATTGAACGCTCGCTAAGCGAGGCAGAAAGCCGACTAAAAAGGAAACAGGCAGAGCTAGCACTTACTCAGAGAGAAGAGCAACTGCGGCTAGCCCTGAAAGCTGCCAACATGGGAACTTGGGATTGGGATATCTTGACTAACCAAATAACTTGGTCTAAGGGTTGCGAGCAGCTGTTTGGTTTAGCAAGTGGCACTTATAAAGCTTTTTTAGCCTGCGTGCATCCAGAAGATCGGGAATCGATGATTCAAGCAGTGGAATATGCCCGTGAGTCGCAACAGAACTTTCACCATGAATATCGGTTGCTTTCCTCTGATGGTAGCATTCACTGGATAGAGAGCAGGGGGAAATTTTTCTACGGCTTACAAGGTAAGGCTGTTTGTATGATGGGGACAGTGATGGATATTGGCGAACGCAAACTTACACAAGCAGCCCTGCAACAGGCAAAGCAAGAACTGGAAATCAAAGTGCAACAGCGGACAGCCGAACTTGTGGAAGTGAACCAGCGCTTGCAACGAGAACTAAGCAATCGCAAAAGAGCTGAAGCCGCACTGCAGGAGAGTGAAGGACGGCTTGCGGCTATTCTGGAAAATGCGCCGGCTATTATCTATCTCAAAGATATTGAAGGTTGCCATCTTTTGGTTAACCGTCATTTTGAAAATATCTTGCACATACCCAGGGCAGAGATTCTAGGAAAAACCGACTACGACATTTTCCCCAAGGAAATAGCCGAGCGTTTTCGTGCTAATGACCAAACAGTCATTGAAGCCGGAACTTGCTTGGAGTTGGAGGAAATTGCTCCTCATGATGAGGGTATTCACACTTACAATTCGATCAAATTTCCTTTAAAAGACGATAAAGGAGTTGTTTATGGGGTATGTGGCATCTCCACTGACATTAGCGATCGCAAGAAAGCAGAAGAAGAACGTGCCAAGCTCATAGACATTCTTGAAGCCACATCTGACATTATAGGCACTGTTGCCTTAAATGGGCAGGTAACTTACTTGAACAGTTCTGCCCGCAAGATACTCGGATTCGACCGAAATGAGGACTTGGGAACTTTCACCATACCTGATGCTTACCCAGATTGGGCTTATGAGATTTTGCAAACCGAAGCAATTCCAGCAGCTATAGGAAATGGGTTTTGGCTGGGTGAAACGGCTTTTTTGAGTCATGATAAAAGAGAAATACCAGTTTCACAGCTGATTGTCGCCCATAAGTCACCCGATGGTAGAGTAAAATACCTCTCCACCATTGCCCGCGATATCACTCAACAAAAGCAAATCGCTGCAACTCTGTTAGAAACAGAGCGACGTTGGCGCAGCTTGCTAGAAAATGTGCGTTTAGTGGTTGTGGGGCTCGATCTCAATGGCAAAGTTGATTACGTAAATCCCTTCTTTTTGGAATTAAGCGAGTACACCGAAGGAGAAGTTCTCGGCAAAGACTGGTTTGAAAATTTCCTTCCGCCTCACCAGAAAAAACGGGTGGAAAGTTGTTTTCAAGAGCTATTAGAGCAGGAATTTCGCAATCATTACCAAAACTCGATTCTTACTAAGTCTGGCGAAGAAAGGGTCATTTCTTGGAATAACACACTGCTGCAAAATTTACAAGGGGAAGCAATTGGTACACTTAGTATCGGGGAAGACATTACCGAGCGTCAGGTGATTGAACAGATGAAAGACGAATTTGTCTCGATTGTCAGTCATGAACTCCGCACCCCCTTAACCTCAATTCATGGTGCTTTAAACTTGCTCTCAAGTGGTTTGGTAAATCCCCAATCTGACAAAGGGCGACGCGTTATCGAAATTGCAGCCGACAGCACCGAACGACTGGTGCGCCTTGTTAATGATATTCTAGAACTAGAACGTTTGGAGTCAGGAAAAATTAGTTTGTTCAAGCAGCTTTGCAATGTATCTGAACTGATGTCGCAAGCTGTGGATATGATGCAGGTAATGGCAAACCGCGCCCAAATCAATCTTATTGTTTCTCCCCAAAATATTGAGTTAGAAGTTGACAGCGATCGCATTCTCCAAGTATTAACCAACTTAGTCAGCAATGCCATCAAATTTTCTACCAAAGGTTCTCAAGTATGGTTGAATGTAGAATTGCTTGCAAAGGAGCTATTGACAAACTCGGAAACAACTGTATTGTTCTGTGTCAAAGACACCGGACGGGGCATTCCTCCTGAAAAAATGGAAAGTATTTTTGAACGCTTTCACCAGGTTGATGCTTCCGATTCCCGTCAAAAAGGAGGAACAGGCTTGGGTTTGGCTATTTGCCGTAGCATAGTACAGCAGCACGGTGGTAGGATCTGGGTGGAGAGTACCCTTGGCGAAGGCAGCAGTTTTTACTTCGCACTCCCTAGAAGGCAAGTTGAGGAAAAGATTCATGACAACCAAGCGCATCTTGGTAATTGATGATGAAGATGGAGTGAGGGAAATCATCCAAATCTGTTTAGAGGCGGTGGCTGGATGGGAAGTTTTAACCGCTGCTTCTGGTGAAGAGGGGTTACTAATAGCTGAGGATGAACAGCCAGACGCAATTTTACTTGATGTCATGATGCCGAATATGGATGGTCCTACGACTTTTGGTCATTTACAAGCGAATGCTGCAACGGCACACATTCCAACTATTCTACTCACAGCAAAGGCAAAGGTAAGCGAGCAACAGGAGTTTATCGAGTTGGGTGTTACGGGTGTCATCACCAAACCTTTCAAAGCGCAAGACTTAGTTGAGTACATCCAAAAAATTCTTAACTGGAAAGACTGAATTCACAAAATATTCACACTACTATCCTAACTTTAAAATCATAGCTAAACAAATTATTAACTGTAAGGCATAGTGAAAATGTGTGTATGCGAAACCTATGAGCCACAAGTTGAATTAGCAATCCATGTGTTTAAGGCTCAAGATCGAGCATCGATATATTATCTCAAAAACTTTCTTACCGTTTTACCCACTCCCAAATATATTGAACAAGTTTTGCTAGCAGCTATTTACCGACTGGCTGACATCGATCCGAATGCTTGTCGTTGGATATTGGGCAATCACCGTTATCTAGAACCTGAGCTTGATTTAATAGAAGTAGCTAAGAAGTTTGTACTGAAGAAACTTGAAACTCAGGGTTTGCAAGTACAGCAGGACTTTAGGTTTGATACTTGTGGTCATCTACAGCTGAATGAAAGGGCTCTAACTTGCTTGATGTCGGCAACTTCAGCATACGAGCGTCTTCTTCTAGAAGAAGTCCTACAAGTAAGGATAAAGGATGAAGGATGAAGGATGAAGGATGAAGGATCGGGAAGACATTCTTAAACTTAATCTTGAATCTTTCATAATGGGTACACAACGTTTATCCACTATGCTATCATAAGGAGAAGGTCCAGCTTGCTGGAGTCACTGCCGGAGGGTTCCCCGGTACGCGAGTGGAGTCTGCGTAAGACCGAATATCCATAAGGAAAAGGGGCAGCAGCCTGTGAAGCTCGAAGCCGACACTTACCCGCAAGGGAAGTGTTTGTAGTTCACGTTTATACAAGCTTACGCCTAAGTATTACCATAAAAACAACAACACCCAAGGCTCTACTAGATGAGTGATTTCCTCTTCTTATCCATTTTAGCTAGGGATGTCCTGAATGTATCATCCACCTACAGGTGGTAAGAGCAAACAGTTACAGTGCCCCCATCCCGCTACTTGAGGAAATATCACCGTTCGGCTTGGGTGTTGTTGTGTTTTTACGAGACAGATGTGAAGTGAACAGCGTTTTTACCTCTTTTCTAACTTGACACACTAGCTGTTTTATCTGCCAGGGAAGCTTTTTAGCTTCAATTATTAGATTAGCGCTCTTTGTCGTGGAGTTGTTTTCCTTGCAACCAAACTTTACTTTCTTAAGTAAACTTATGTAAGTGAAAATTCAGATAAAACCTTAGCAATACTATCAATAAGAACACTAGTTAAAAAGAGTTATGGCTCAGATTTTAGTAACTTTTAGTAAAGCCCAGAAGGATAAAGTGTGAAGGATAAAGGATGAAAAACTCTGTAGCGAAAACTTTTCATCCTTTATCCTTGATACTTTTTTAGGCAGGGAACCGTTAACAGGTAAGTCACCGTCATAGGCGACTACTGGGAAACGCGGAGACAATAAGACACGGCAACGTACCAGAGAGAAAATTCTGGCGTCCCGGCGTTTCCGCGCTCTCATCTCCCGTATATCATCTGTGTCAGCGTATTTCCCCTTTTCATTCGGGGGTTTCGTGGTTAACAATGGGTTGGATGTTTTTCAGATGGTTCAAAGTTATGGCAAGAACACCGAATGAATACGCAGTACACCTACTTATAGAAGGTGGGCATCGGGAGGAAGTGCGTTTTCCCACTATTCAAGAATTTCAAAAATGGTATAGTGGCGAACTTATGCCCAAAAACGCTTCTAATGACTTTATCAGCGTACCGATTAAAAATATTCAGGGTGAATATATGGTGGTGCGTCCATGTCGGATTTTAGCAATTCGTGTGGAACCTGTTTTTAGCTCTAGTGTGGAACGATTTTCGTAAATCATGAAGAAAACGCTTGCTTTAGTTTCCTTAAGTCTAGGAATTTCCCTCATAAACCCGGTATTGTCAGTTTTTGCTCAGGTTCCTGGCTTACCGCCTTTTCCAACACAAAATCAACCTGAAATGCCACCACAGTATCCCAGCCAACCTGAAGAGGGTTCGTTGCCTTTAGTGCCAATAGATCCCGCAGTTGACTGTACTTCACCATCTACGTGCCTGGGTTATGATGAACAAATTTGGGGTGGGAACGGTAAACCGGGTGATTGGAAAGCGTTGTTAACATCTATAGACAACAGCTTGCGTTACCTAGGAACTAAAGAAGCTATTGCTGCGTATCAGAAGTATCCAATCAGAGAGTTTACTCTCGATCGCGTCCGTCGAAGTTTGTTACGTTTCCGCGAACTCGTTATTAACGCTAAATCACCAGCAGATTTGCAGGCTGCTGTCAGTCGGGAGTTTATTTTTTATCAGTCTGTTGGCAATGATGGCAATGGGACTGTTAAGTTTACTGCCTATTATGAACCTGTTTATTCTGCTAGTCGAACTCGCACATCAGTATATAAGTATCCTGTTTATGCGCTACCACCTGATTTTAAGCAATGGGCAAAACCCCACCCAACACGAGTAAAGCTGGAAGGGAAAAATGGTTTGCTAGGCAATAAAAGTCGCTTGCGCGGGTTGGAATTATTTTGGTTTCGCAATCGCTTAGATGCTTACTTAATTCATATCCAAGGTTCCGCTCAATTGCAATTAACTGATGGTTCTGTCTCATCTATCGGTTACGCTGGTGCAACGGATTACCCTTGGACAAGTATAGGAGGAGAGCTGATCAAAGATGGCAAACTACCCGCCAAGGGCTTAACAATGCCAGTGATGATCAAATACTTTCAGCGAAATCCAGCGCAAATGAATATTTATCTACCTCGCTGGGAACGGTTTGTCTTCTTTAAAGAAACCAACGGTCAACCCGCTAGGGGAAGTATTCGTGTCCCAGTGACAGCAGAACGTTCTATTGCAACCGATAAATCTATCATGCCACCTGGAGCCTTAGCATTAGTCAACGCTAGGTTGCCATACCCCAACGAAGGCTCCGGGCTGACTTACCGCACTGTGAATCGCTACGTACTCGACCAAGATACAGGAAGCGCTATCAAAGGTCCGGGACGGGTGGATTATTTTATGGGAACTGGTAAACTTGCAGGCGATCGCGCTGGTGTGACAGGTGGAAATGGCGCACTATTTTACTTACTACTTAGAGAGTAAAGTGAGAAGTGAGGAACAATTCCTCACTTCTTAAGCAAAGTTCCTGATTGTCAAGTTAGTGCCGGAACTCGTCTCAAATCTCAACTGAAATTGAATATTTAAACTTACACAGATGAAATTTAGCGAAATTATACAAAGACTCGGTGACGCGGCTGCTTCCAATAGCCTGATAACCAACAAAACCCATAACCCAGAAATTACAGGGCTAGCAGCAGTTGATGAAGCAACAACTGATACTCTGAGTTACATAGAGGGAGAAAAGTTCGCCTCATTTGTGGGGAAAACAAACGCTGGTGCTTTGATTTTGCCCAAGGATGAAGCATTACAAGCACAAGCACAACAGCGGGGTATTGTTTGGATAGCAACGTCGGAACCAAGACTTTTGTTTGCTCAAGCCATTGCGCTGTTTTACCAACCCTGGCGTCCTGCTTCCGAAATTCATCCAACTGCTGTTATTCACCCCAGTGCCAAAGTTGGTCATGATGTTTACATAGGTGCTCATGTCGTAATTGAGCGGGGGGTTGAAATTGGGGATAGTGTTTGCATTCATCCTAATGTGGTGATTTATCCAGATACTAAGATAGGCGATCGCACAATCTTGCACGCCAACTGTACGATTCACGAACGAACCCGTATCGGTTCAGATTGCGTCATTCATAGTGGTGCTGTCATCGGTGCTGAAGGCTTTGGATTTGTTCCCAGCTCCAAGGGTTGGGTAAAAATGGAACAATCTGGTTGTACGGTTTTGGAAGATAGCGTTACCGTGGGTTGCAACAGTGCTATAGATCGTCCTGCGGTAGGTGAAACAAGGGTAGGTCGCAATACAATAATTGATAATTTAGTACAGGTAGGTCACGGTTGCCAAATCGGACCTGGTTGTGCTCTGGCAGGTCAATCCGGTATGGCAGGAGGTGTAAAACTTGGGACTGGTGTTATCCTAGCCGGACAATCTGGAATTGCCAATCAAGCAAAAATAGGCGATAGAGCGATTGCAACTGCACAAGCTGGAGTTCACAATGATGTTGCACCAGGAGAAATTGTCTCTGGCTCTCCTGCTGTACCTTACAAACAATACTTAAAGGTTTCAGCTATTCTGAACCGCTTACCCGAAATGTATCAAGCTTTAAGACAATTGCAACGTAAATAATGGTTGGGGGTTAGGGGATAGTAGTTAGGAGTTAGGAGTTAGAAGTTAGGAGTTAGTAGTTGGGGGTTAGTTAATTGCTTTTTCAGCACTAATCACTATCCACCAACCAATATTCCTAAGTATTAATACTTAAAACTTGGCAAATTGAGAAAAATTTGTAAAACTCATATGGGTTATGACAGTAATATCCCGTAAATAGGGAAAATAACCCAAATTTGCTTTCAAGAAAACCTTATGCCTCAAAAAAGTATCATAGCAAACTTTCAGGGGGAAATAATTGGTCACCTGGCTGTGGGCAATCGCGTTCTAGAGATTGGTTCAAGCCAAGGGGCTATAGCAAATGTAGCAACCGATGACGAAAGACCAACAACGCTTTCGCGTTCCTCCCCAGTTTTGGTACAAGAAGGTTCTGGGATTAACCTTTTGGGTTGTCAAGAATTGGTTACAGAAGCGATCGCAACCCTTGGAGTTGGGCAATCAGTGGAAATGTACGGTGCAGCAGGTTTTGGAAAAACTGTTCTGTTAAAGTGCATAGCAAATGACATTCAAGCTATGTCACTGTTCCCTGATGGTGTGATAAATCTATCACTTGCTCACCCATACGTAGATGATTTACTTCAGTCTATTTGGGAGGCATACTATCAAACTAACTTTACTTACAAACCTACCTATAAGGAAATCAAAAAACAAATTGAGAATAAACGCTCTTTGATTGTGCTGGATGATGATGAACTGATACAGGAAGAATTGCAAGAGTTAATAAATTGTGCGGGCAATTTGACTTTCCTAATAGCTTCGTCAACAAAGCGCCTAAAAACAAAGGGACGCTCCTTTGCCCTTTCTCCTCTCTCTGTCATTGATGCTATCTCTTTGGTCGAAAAGGAGTTGGGACGTTCGCTAACGAAGGAAGAAATACCAGCAGCAAAATCACTGTGTACTCTTTTAAACGGACATCCAATGCACCTACGTTTAGTAGTTGCAAACATGATAGAAGAAGGGCGATCGTTTGCCGAAACAGTCAGTCAGCTACCATCAACTGAGCCTGCTTATTACTTCATCCAACAAACATTGATATCTCTGTCACAACCACAAAAAACTATTTTAGATTTATTGTTTGTAATGGGAAACGTTGGGCTGAAGGAAGAGCAAGTTATAACCATTACACAAATTTCTAATGCTCGTCAGATTTTAGAGATGCTGCATCGGCGAAATCTAGTGCAGCTAGAGAGTTATCGGTACAAAATTAGTAAAGTAGTGGTTGACATTTTACCACCAGAAAGGAAGTTAACAAAAACGGTAGAAAATGCCATAATCTACTTTACTAATTTTGCCGAACAACACCAAAATCAATTTGATTATCTGAGAGCGGAAATCGATGCGATCGTACAAATTTTAGAAGTGACCGTTAGAAATAGCCGATGGCAAGATACATTGCGCCTGGTAAAAGCAGTAGAAGGTTCAGTAGCTTTGAGCAAGCGATGGGGTTTGTGGAAACAAGTGTTACAAAGAGGACTACAAGCATCTCAAGCCGAGCAAGATCGATCTGCAGAAGCTTGGGCGTTACATCAGTTAGGAACCCGTGCTCTTTGTTTGGCAGAACACAGCACCGCTCAAAAGTACTTAACAAAAGCAATAGAATTACGAGAATTGCTAGGTGAAAGTACCGGAGTAGCCGCAACTCGACACAATCTTAATTTGCTCAAAAATTCTTCAATCCCATCATCTCCCCAACAACCCCAACAAAATCAGCCTGAAAATTTGTCTGGTTCTACAGAAACGGCTGAACAATCGTCACTGCCACAAATAATCCCACAGCAATTAGTCACCAGGATGAACCTGGTATCGGACAAGGTTTCCCCAAGAGGTGGCGCTTCGGATCGCAATACTTTCTTCCTCTCCCAAAAAGGAGTTGTGACCACTGGCATTTTAGCTTCAGTGGGATTGCTGAGTTGGCTGAACTGGCATCGTTTTACACCTTCACCACCAACAACAACGATCGCACCAGCACAAACAACGACACCGTCATCAACTCCCCAACCTCAACCAAATACAACCAAAAATTTTTCACCAGCGATTGAACGTCTACCCTCTGTAAATCCACTGTCACCCCTTCCCGAACATAAACCAATAATTAATCCGCCACTGGTGGCACCAAAGTTTGACCAACCATCAACATTGATTAAACGGCAGAAACCACAAATCGATACCGTGCCTGCAGCAGTTCCAGAAGCTATACCTACGGTTTCAGCGCCGACAGAATCAACACCAACACCAACACCAACACCAACACCAACACCAACCGAAGAACTTACACCGACTCCCACATTTTCGCCAACACCATCGTTTGAATCTGAGCCATCAATAGAACCCACACCTACGCCCACGTTGACGCCTATACTTACTCCGGATGTGGTGCCGACGACATCAGCAGTAGAAGTTGAACCAACTCCTGCTGTCACAGTAACGCCGATTGAGGAACAAGGCAATTAATAGTGAATCAAATCCCCGACAACTTTTGCGAAGTCGGGGATTTTGCAGCTACTTGAGATTAAAATCCCAACTTCTCCAACAATGGCTTAGTTGAAACAATATGCCGTTGCAAACCCAGTTCCTTGGGGCTAATACCAACTGCTAAAGCAATTAACTGAGGCAAATGCAGCACTGGTAAATTCAGTTTCTGTCCAATGACCTTTTCCACCTCTGGCTGACGGGAGTCTAAGTTAAGGTGGCACAGAGGACAGGGGGTGACCATACAATCAGCACCGGCTTGTATAGCTTCAGTGATGTGCATCCCTGCCATTTTGAAAGATTGAGTGGTGGCATAGCTGGAAAGAGGCCAACCGCAACATTGGGTACGCCCTTTATAGTATATTGGCATAGCACCTAATGTACGAAACACGTTTTCCATCGCTTCTGGTTGGAAGGGATCGTCGTAGGGCATGGACTTTTGAGCTCGGAGAAGGTAGCAGCCGTAGAAAGCCGCACACTTTAATCCGGCTAATTTACGAGTCACACGGTTTTCGATTTCCTTTAGCCCGTAATCTTTAACCAAGGCGTAGAGGAGATGTTTAACTTCTGTAGACCCCCGATAGGGCGAACAGCCTTCTTTACAGAGCAAACCATTAACTTGGTCAACGTAGTTTGGGTCTGTCTTCTGACATTCTTTTAAGCGCTCGTCAACGTGACCAATGACACCTTGGCAAGTGCTACAATGAGTCAGTAGTGGTAAGTTTAACTCTTCTGCTAGGGCAATATTGCGAGCATTAACCGTGTCTTCTAGGAGTTGGGAATCTTCTTTAAAAGTTCCAGAACCACAGCAAGCAGCCTTTTTAAGTTCTACGAGTTCAATGCCAAGTGCTTTACTCAAAGCAACAGTAGATTGGTGAAGCTCTCGACAAGCTCCTTGAGCAACACAACCAGGGTAATAAGCGTATCTCAAAGTATAGGTTAGCATAGTATTTTGATGGTAATAGGGTATTTACTGTCGTCAAGAATCAATAACTGTTCTATCATCGCTTTTAGTGTTGGTCGTCTGGTAGTACAGATATAAAAATGCACATACTCAGAAAAATTTTGTAAGAATTGCAAAACAGAATATTTTACGAGGTGTATGCGTCCACACTTTCCGATAATATGAATATGCTCAAAATCACATCCCCTAAAAGATTGGATTATAGCAACTGGTTGAGGAAATATTATCTATGAGCCAAACGGACATTTTTGAAAAAGTCAAGAAAATCGTTGCCGAGCAATTGAGTGTTGAGGGTGATACCATCACACCACAATCTAATTTCGCCAACGATCTAGGGGCTGATTCCCTTGATACTGTTGAACTAGTCATGGCTTTGGAAGAAGAGTTTGATATCGAAATTCCTGATGAAGCTGCCGAAAAGATTACAACGGTTCAAGAGGCAGTCGATTACATCAACAACAAAGTTGCGACGTCCGCCTAAAAGGAACTAGGGGAGTAGGAAAGTACTTTTGGCTTTCCCCCCTCTCCTGTTCCCTCCCCCCTCCCCCCATTGTCTTTTGTTCTGCCTGCATCAACAGCCCTCATAACTATCGTCATGACAGATTTTATACGTAAACGCGTTGTTGTAACTGGTGTTGGCGCGATTACACCAATTGGTAATACACCAGCTGAATATTGGGAAGGATTGGTAACCGGGCGCAATGGTATTGGTGAAATTACCTTGTTTGACGCGTCTCGCCATGATTGTCGTATTGCTGGTGAGGTCAAAAATTTTGACCCCCACGATTACATGGACCGTAAGGAAGCCAAGCGGATGGATCGGTTTTCTCAATTTGGCGTTGCGGCAGCAAAACAGGCTCTTTCCGATGCCAACTTCACCATCAATGACCTGAATGCGGAACAAGTTGGTGTCATAATTGGTTCTGGGATTGGTGGTATTAAGGTGTTGGAAGATCAGCAAACAATTTACTTGAACCGAGGTCCAGACCGCTGTAGCCCTTTCATGGTGCCAATGATGATAGCCAATATGGCGGCTGGGTTGACAGCAATACACACTGGTGCTAAGGGGCCAAACTCTTGCTCTGTAACAGCCTGTGCGGCAGGCTCAAATGCCATTGGGGATGCCTTTCGTCTGATTCAGGGAGGATATGCCCAAGCAATGATTTGTGGAGGCTGCGAATCAACAATTACGCCCTTATCTATGGCAGGATTTGCAGCAGCAAGGACACTTTCAACTCGCAATGATGACCCCGCTCATGCTAGCCGTCCTTTTGATAAAGACCGCAATGGGTTTGTGATGGGTGAAGGTGCGGGTATTCTTATCCTAGAAGAACTGCAACACGCTCTGAGTCGCGGCGCTCGCATTTATGCGGAAATTGTAGGCTATGGGATGACCTGTGACGCCTACCACATCACTTCCCCCGTACCAGGTGGAGCAGGTGCGGCAAGAGCTATCCAACTAGCACTGAAAGACGCAGGACTAACCCCAGACCGAGTAAACTACATCAATGCTCATGGCACTAGTACCTCAGTCAATGACCCGACTGAAACAGCTGCAATTAAAAAAGCTTTGGGTGACCATGCTTATACAGTCGCAATTAGCTCTACAAAATCTATGACGGGTCATCTGTTGGGCGGGTCTGGTGGTATTGAAGCAGTAGCAACATCTCTTGCGATCGCCAACGGACGGATTCCACCTACAATTAACCTGGATAACCCCGATCCAGAATGTGACCTAGATTATGTTCCCCACACCAGCCGCCCTGCAATTATCGAGGTAGCACTCTCCAACTCTTTTGGTTTTGGCGGTCATAATGTGACACTAGCCTTTAAGAAATACGACTAAAGTTGGGTATTTGAGATTTGGGAGCTAAGCGCACGATAAAAGAAATCAAGAGTGGCGTGTGTAGGGTGTAGAGTTAGGTAGCTAGAGAATTTAGTCCTTTCAGCAACCGATAATTAAAGGCATCCCCCATACAATTAATTCAAAATCCATATCAAAAATCCCAAAATCTGTTGCTTGTCCGTCAACAAGCACCAATGGGATGATGAGAATACTCCTCGGGGATCTCATGCCTCTACGGTAATAAAGCGTTAGGAAAATCCATACCGCTTTTTGCCTCCCCAGTAGTGATGCTCAAAGAGTGCTAACCCGTCGTAAAGAACAATCTTATTATGGCTGTTGCAACCCAAACCCTCGAACAAGTTTGTATTAACTCGATCCGCTTTTTGGCAATTGATGCTGTCGAAAAGGCAAAGTCCGGTCACCCAGGTCTGCCAATGGGCGCTGCACCAATGGCGTTTGTTCTGTGGAACCGCTTTATGCGGTTTAACCCCAAAAATCCCAAGTGGTTTAATCGCGATCGCTTTGTTCTGTCTGCCGGTCACGGTTGTATGTTGCAGTATGCCCTACTCTACTTGACCGGTTACGACAGCGTAACAATTGATGACATCAAACAGTTCCGCCAATGGGGTTCTAAAACCCCCGGTCACCCAGAGAACTTTGAAACAGAAGGGGTGGAAGTCACCACTGGACCTCTGGGACAGGGAATTGCTAATGCAGTTGGGTTGGCAATGGCAGAAGCACACCTTGCTGGAAAATTCAACAAACCCGATGCTAAACTTGTTGACCACTACACCTACGTCATTCTTGGTGATGGTTGTAACATGGAAGGCGTTTCTGGTGAAGCCTGTTCCTTAGCGGGACACTTAGGATTGGGTAAGTTGATTGCTCTGTACGACGACAACCACATCTCCATCGACGGTTCAACTGATGTTGCTTTCACAGAAGATGTTGCTAAGCGCTTTGAAGCTTACGGTTGGCACGTGCAGCACGTTCAAGATGGTAACAACGATCTCGAAGCTATTGCCAAAGCAATTGAGGCTGCTAAAGCAGTTACCGACAAACCTTCTTTAATCAAAGTCACCACTACCATCGGTTACGGTTCACCCAACAAGGCAAACACAGCCGGCGTTCACGGTGCTGCCCTTGGTGGTGATGAAGTTAAACTCACCCGTGAAAACCTGGGTTGGGAATACGAACCTTTTGTTGTGCCAGAAGATGCCCTCAACCACTTCCGCAAAGCAGTTGAGCGCGGTGCTCAATTGGAAAGTGAATGGAACAAAATCTGGGGCGATTATAAAGCTAAGTACGCTGAAGACGCCGCTGAATTTGAGCGCTTATTGAGTGGCAAACTTCCAGAAGGCTGGGAAAAGTCGCTACCTACCTATAAAACCGAAGACAAGGCGGTAGCTACCCGTAAAACTTCTGAAATTACCCTAAATGCTCTCGCTCCAGCTCTACCAGAATTGATTGGTGGTTCTGCTGACCTCACCCACTCAAACTTGACCTACTTAAAGGTATCTGGCGATTTCCAAAAAGGTCAATACCAAAACCGTAACATTCGTTTTGGCGTGCGCGAACACGGTATGGGCGCAATTTGTAATGGTATTGCCCTACACGGTTCTGGGTTAATTCCTTATTGCGCGACTTTCCTTGTATTTGCTGACTACATGCGTGCAGCAATTCGCCTGTCAGCACTGTCACAAGCTGGAGTCATCTACGTTATGACTCACGACTCTTTGGCTTTAGGAGAAGACGGTCCTACCCACCAACCCGTTGAGACCCTTGCTTCCCTGCGGGCAATTCCCAATCTCGTAGTTTACCGTCCTGCGGATGGTAACGAAACCTCTGGCGCTTACAAGGTAGCGGTTGAAAACGCAAGTAAAAACCGCCCAACCTTACTTGCCTTCTCGCGTCAGAACTTGTCTCAATTGCCAGGAAGCAGTATTGAAAACGCGGCACAGGGTGGTTATGTTCTCTCCGATAGCGATGGAACTCCCGACATTATCCTCATTGGTACTGGTAGCGAAGTGGAACTTTGCGTCAAAGCTGCTGAGAAGCTAAGCGCTGAAGGAAAGAAAGTCCGCGTCGTTTCCCTACCTTCTTGGGAAATATTCGATGAGCAACCCAAAGAATACCGTGAGTCAGTACTGCCCAAAACTGTTACCAAGCGTCTAGCGGTGGAAGCTGCTTCTAGCTTCGGTTGGTGCCGTTACACAGGTAGTGAAGGCGCAATGATTAGTGTTGACCGTTTTGGTGTTTCAGCTCCTGGTGGCATTGCAATGGAGAAGTTTGGCTACACGGTTGATAATGTGGTAGCTAAAGCAAAAGAATTGCTGGGTTAATTAGCAACAGATTATTTTTATTCTTTTTTAAGGTGGGCATTTTGCCTGCCTTTTTTTAACAGATGCTGAGGACGCAGAGCCAGTGGTATTTTATACATTAACCTTAACTGAACCGTATTGCCATTGCCCTAACTCTCACCTGTGGACGCGGAGAGAAAATGTTGGCAGTTGACTTAGCAATTTGCTAAGATTATTTTTAGCTTTATTAATTAGGTAAAGCTTTCCTAATTTATTCAATCTAAAACTATCACCGCAAAGGAACAACCTATGAGAAGTTTTAACGTTAATAAATCTATAAAAACAAATGACAAATGCGTATTATTACAGAATCCAGACTTAAGAAGGCTTATGAAAAGCATCCTGATGCTGAATCCAGTATACGAGCCTGGAAGAAACTTGTAAAAGCACAAGACTGGAATAACTTTAACGATGTAAAAGCTACTTCTGTTTTTGCTCCTGACCAAGTTAAAAACTTCGTCATTTTTGATATTGGAGGAAATAAGTATAGGTTAATAACCTGTATCAACTATAAAATTAAAGCTATATACATTCGTGGGTTTCTAACTCACGCAGAATACGATAAAGATAAATGGAAAGAAAATGACGAATGGTTTGATAGCTAGCATTATTTAAACTTTATCGTGTAAATAAAACTAATATTGCTATTTTTCCAATATTAGTCTCAATAATTAAACCTTATTATAATGATGAAATGTTACATCAACATAAAAGCTTTACGGACTTACTTATATCTTTCCCTCCGCGCCCTATAAAATCTGAAGAAGACTTAGAAAAAACTCAAGTAGTTGTTGATAATTTGCTTGATAAAGGACAATTAACAGAGGAAGAAGAAGACTATTTGAGTTTACTGGGAATGTTAATTCATGAATATGAACAAACACAGGATTTAGTACCAGATATTTATGGAGTAGAACTTCTTAAGGTTCTAATTACAGAATTCAATTTGAAACAAAAGGACTTAGTCCCTATCTTTAAAACTGAATCAATTGTTTCTGATGTGCTTAAAGGCAAGCGTAAATTAACAGTGGAACACATTCAAAAGCTGGCACATTTTTTTAATCTTTCACCTGCTGTATTCTTCCCAGAAGACCCAACAGAACGAGATTTTGCACAAGTAGCTTAGTTGACATCTTGCACCTTGTCGATAAGGGATGTACGGCATAGCCCTACCTACGAAGTAATAACTTATTAGGGGGAGAAAGAAGAAATCTAATTCCCTCCCCTTAGTAAGGGTTAGGGAGGGGTATTTTTATATTAAGTAAGGAGAGTCAATTGCTTCCACCTTTCCAGCATCTACTAAAGCTTGATACACCATTGCTGCTACTTCTGCGCGTGTAGCATCTCGGTTGGGATTGAGATATTTGGAATTGGGAAAATTTACAATAATCCGCTTTTGTGTAGCAATGACTATCTCTCGCTTTGCTGTCTCCGGTATTTTGTCCCAATCGCTATAAACATTGTTAGATGTAACAGTATCAATGCTTAATTCCAATCCGTTTACTAAAGAGAGGATAATTTCTAGCTTTTGGATGTTGAAGTTGGGACGGAAGAAGTTTTCGGAGAAAGTTGAGAGAAACTGTCCTTCATATGCCTTCTGTATTGCCTTATAAGCCCAAAACTGCCCCGGTACATCTTGAAATTCGATCGCTTGGCGTTTAACAGGTGGGTTAAAAGCTTTGACTAGCATTGCTGCATATTGTGCTCGTGTTATCGTAGCATCGGGTTTAAAAGTGCGATAGCTTTGCTGCTGTGCAAAGCACAGATTGTGAAAACCAACGACTATTTCTAGTTTGAATAATTCCTGAATAAAAATCTCTGCCCAATGATTCTTAATATCAGTTAATTCTTTAGGGGTGGGTGTAAATATAGGAATAGGTTTGGGCTTGGGTATTAAATTTTGTTGAGATATAGGTGGGGTTGCCTGAGTTGATGCAGGCGTAGGCGTTGGTATTGGAGTCAAGTTGGTAGAGGGCTTGGGTATTTGATTGTAGACCAATTCAACATATCCCTTAATTTTTCCTGGCTCTATTTGATTCCCCACAGCCAGTAGCCTGTTAGAACTGGTATTGTGCAAATCAAACTTCCCGTTAAGACGCAGGATGTTTCCCCCGTAGTCATTTGTGGTGCCTAAATTTGGTAAGCCGTTAGAAATGACACTTAGACCATCTTCAGTATTTCTTTCACTGGTATTATTTCGCAATACTGGACGAGCATCACCTGAGATAATAATTCCAGAGCGATTTTCGTAAATTTTGTTATCTATGAGTATAGGAGAGGCGCGATCGCCAATAACAATACCACAACCCGATTTGTAACAGATATTACCTTGGATATTTCCTTTAGTATCGCGAACAATTGAAATGCAATTGGTAGGATTCTCTGCAAATACGCTATCAATAATGGTGACATTAGCATCACTAGCAGCAAAGACACCGTCGCGTTTGCAGTTGGTAAAGGTACAATTGGCTATGGTAGAAGCAGTTGACTCAATCCAAACGCCCACCCCACGGTCAGCCTGATTGATCACGGTAGCCCCTCGAAGTTCTGCACTATTAGACAGTATGAAGGTTACATTTTGCTTTGCTAGAGTGGGGCTTCGGTATTCGCCGCTCCCTTCAATAAAAATACTGCTACCTTTGTTACTTTCATTACCTATGACTGTTATAGCAAATGGAACGGTTATAGGAAAGACTTCACCGCTAACAGCACTGTAATTACCGTCTGCAAGTTGAACCTGGCTGCCCGAAGGGGCTTGTTTGAGAGCTTGCGTAATTGTTTTCAACGGTTCTTTTTGGCTACCGACAGCGCGATCGCTGCCTGCCATTGGATTCACATACACAGTCTCACTCATGTTTATGCAATCTAATCCGCACTGCGGCAATATTATCGCAAAGACTTCACGTAAATAAGTTGCTGTAAATAAACATAATTTGGCGTTAGGGCTGGTAGTGGTTAGTAGTTAGTAGTTAGTAGGCTTGAAAGTATCTCAACATTTATTTACATAGCTAAGTTTATTTGCGCTTAACTACTTCATTGCTACTGACAGGATGGGAACGTTCCCAACGTTTAGCTGATAAGTTACGAGAATTGGGAGTTAATCCGGATGAGGTGGTCTAATTAGTTACATTAATGAAATGCTAAGGTCAGAAATATAGGAGATTTTTGTAGGTGGGGCTATGGCAAGATGATGTAGTCATTCTCATACCAAAAGTAGAGCTTTTCATTCCTTATTCTTGACATTTTCACCTTGGGAATATGATAAGTTGCGTGGAGGAAGCTTGATTAATGACGACCCAGTTTTAAATACACTTACTGATGATTGCAATTGCTTTGTCACATCTACAGTTTGTTCCAAAGATAAAGAGACGATACGTGATGAGTCAGCATTGCGTTCTGAGGCTTTGGCAATTTCCTTCATAAAAAGAGCAACAGCTTGAGAAGTTTGAGCTTGAGACACTGTTGTTTGAGAAATTGATTGCAGTAATTCGTCAATTTGGTAAGAAACCTCTAAAATCCTTTCTAGGCTTTGTTTGGTATCCTTAACAAGTTGAACGCCGTCAGCAACTTGGGTTGTTCCCAGTTCGATTGCCTGAACAACTTCATAAGTTTCTGCTTGAATGTTTTGAGCGATAGTTTCAATTTCTTGGGTTGCTTGAGCTGACTGTGCTGCCAATCTACAAATTTCTTGAGCCACAACAACAAAACCCTGACTTTCTTCACCAGCACGAGAGGCTTCAATACTGGCATTGATAGACAGTAAGTTAGTTTGCATAGCAATTTGCTCAATCAATGTCACTGCTTTGGAAATTTGTTGGGATGATTCGCCAAAATTCCTGACTTTTTCTGCTGTTTCTGTCACGGCTTGCCGTAAATCTAAGATACTAGAAACTGTAAGTTCCATTGCTTGACCTGCAGCTAAGGCAGTATCTGACGCTGCACGAGCGACATGTGCAGCTTGGTTAGCAGTATCTGCTACCGATTGAATCGATTGGTTCATGCTATCAACATCTTCCAAAGTCCGAGTAATTTCTTCGGCTCGTTGGTGTGCTTCATCAGCTAAGTGACGAATTGCTACAGCATTTTCTCCTACAAAGAAATTTACCTGTTGAACGGCTTTTTTAACTTGAATAACTAGTTGCCCCAAGCTTTCGATAATGGTATTGAAAAAGTCAGCCATAATTCCGATTTCACCCTCGGTAATATTAGCTCGAACCGTGAGGTCACCTTTGGCAACTTCTTCAACATCACTAATAAGTTCTAACAAATTATGCTGGAGGATTTCTTTACTCAGCCTTAATTCTTCTTCCGCCCACTTGTTTTGAGTAATGTCAGCCTGTACCCCAATAAAATTTATGATTTGTCCAGAAGCATCTCGCACGGGAGATATAGTGACTTGATTCCAAAAAGGAGTACCGTCCTTGTGGTAATTCTTAATAGTTACCTGACATTCATAGCCCTCTTTTACTGCTTGGCTTAATTGCTTAACAGTAGCAGGGTCAGTTTCCGGTCCTTGGAGAAAGCGACAGTTGCGACCGATGACCTCTTTTTGTGAGTAGCCAGTCATCGCTTCAAAAGCGGGATTGCAAAAGATGATAGGATTGTTAGGCTGACGTGGATCGGTAATTACGATCGCATTGCTAGCAGCAGCGATGGCGCGATCGCGCAGCCGCAGAACTTCCTGTGCTTTCTGCAATTCATGTAAAAGATTTGCTTGTTCTAAGGCGATACCAACTTGAATTGCCAATTGTTGAAATAACTCGATTTCCCACTTTTGCCAATTCCGAAACCCAGAACATTGGTGACCGCATAATAAACCGAGGAGTTGATTGTTGATGAGAATTGGTGCGACGATATTTGACTTAATCTCAAAGCCTTCAAGAATCTCTTGGTGACAACCAGCAAAACCTGCTTCGTAAATGTTATCAGTTGCCCGGACTCGACCATGTTTGTACATCTCTATATAATCTTTACGAAATGGGTCATTCACTGTTTGCCCAAAGGTTTTGACCCAACCAGGTGCTATTGCTTCAGCAACGATGGTGCCAGTCCAGTCCGGATTGAAGCGGTAGATGACAGCACGATCTACCATCAGTGCTTGTTGCACTTCATAAACCGTGGTTCTCAGCACATCGTCAATGTTCAGAGACTGACGAATGCGGAGAGCAATTTCCGTAAATAGACGGGAACGTAAAGCTTCAGCTTCTTGCTGTTGAAGGAGCATCGCTCGTTGAGTGAGTAGTCTTTGGTCTACAAAAGAAGCCAACAGCGTAAAACTAAGGATGACAAGCGCACCAATACCGATGCCAACAGCCAGCCAGGTAAAAGTAGTTTCCATTCCTCCATTTGCAACTAAACTCTTGGCTTTGGTTGGTGCAAAAGAAGCAGATGCCATACCCGTGTAGTGCATTCCAGAGATTGCAGTTGCCATGAGAAGGGCACTGAGAATTTTGGATAACCTATTGTTTTTAGTGGATTGTGTTCCTAATTCAGAGGAAATCCATAATGCTGCCATAGACGCGCTTATTGCGATCGCCACAGAAAGTAAAAACAGCAATGGGTTATAGTGAGTGGTTGCATCCATTCGCATTGCTGCCATCCCAATGTAGTGCATGGAAGCTATACCAACGCCCATCAAGACACTACCAATCAACAATTGCCGCTTACTTAAGCTTTGACGACTTGTAAGAAAAAGCGCTCCCCCACAGGCAACAATGGCAGGCACTATAGAAAACAGAACAGTCAACACGTCATAGACCATTGGTATCGGCAAACTGAAAGCTAGCATGCCAACAAAGTGCATCGACCAGATACCAATTCCCATAACAGTAGCGCCGCCAATTATCCAAGCGAGTCTAACCTTTGCTTTAGTTGTTTTCACTCGTCCAGCTAAATCCAAAGCAGTATAAGATGCTAAAACTGCTATGACAATTGAAAGCAATACAAGACGTAAGTCATGAGTGCGACTCAGCATCACATTTGCCAGAAGCATCTGATTAACCTCAAAACTAATTGTTGACTGCTGACAGTTGAGTGCTGAGCGTGATTGCTGTCAAATGCAACAGTCAACTGTCAGCTATAGACAGCTGACAAAGAAAGTAACCCTGGTAGATGCTCCGACACCTATGCTGGTGATGATTGTAGGTGGTGAATGTCTTAATTTCAGCCATTCGGACAGTTAACCATTTATTATAGTATAAAATCTTACTTTTGTCATCTTTCCTAGAGCACTGATTTATTAAAGCAAGACTGTAAAGTTTTTGATCCAGGGCTTACGTAAATCTCTGGACAGCAAAAAAAGGGTTTTTTCTAAAAACCCAATTTTCAACCAACGTGTTTTAAACTATAGTTGATTGTTTAACTTCTGAATGACAATCTCAATACGACGGTTCTTTTGCCTTCCAGTGGGGTTATTAAAACAATCAAATTTCATGTTTGACACAATTGGCTGAGTTGCACCGTAGCCTTCCTTAGTAATCGCGGATACATTTAAACGGACTTTTTCACTGAGCCACTGTTGTACGGCGGTAGCCCTCTCCTCTGATAATTGCAAATTCTCTTTTTGAGTGCGTCTAGAATCCGCATGCCCTAAAATTTGCAGCCAAGAACCTGGATATCGATTGTTTATGGCTTGGCTGACTTGGTTCAAAACCTGCTTTGCTTTTTCGTGAATTTGATGCTTGCCACACTCAAACAATAGATTAGTTGGGATTGTAATGATGGTTAAATGTTGATTTTCCTGCACTTGAATTTGTGGCAGCGTAATTTCTGAAATCTTTATCTCTGGATAAATATCACGAGGAAATCTGACAACAGGAACCTGAGGCTGGGAAAATTGTATTGATAACACCTGCGACTCTTGAGATTTTGTCAACCTCTCTTCAGGCTTTGTAGTAGTACGGTGTATAAAATTTCCAGCAACAAAGGCTATGGCGATGGGCACCAAGCAACTCATCAATCGAGGTGAGTACATTGACTAAGCGGATAGAATGAACCCTTCATTATTTTTATAGTTGATATTAAGATTAAAAGATAAAATATGCTTCTGTCAAAAGCTATATTTGACCAATTGCGATCGCTTATACTAATTTTTTTTTCATTTTTTCTTGACGTCAAGAAACAGGGAACAGAGAACAGGGAGGAAAACCACTAACTACCAACCACTAACCACTAACACTTTTCCTAAAATAATTCTCAATCTTTTCTCAACTTTGTCCCACAAATCTTGCAAAATTTAGCATCCAGATCGTGAAAAGGTAACCCACAACCAGAACAAGCCGTTTCTACCAGATTGGCAGTTTTGAATAGACGCTTGATGAGATCGCCCACTTGCCAGGGAATGAGTGCAACACCAGTTAAAATCATCAATACTGTCAGCAAGCGTCCTAGTTCAGAAACTGGCGTTACATCACCAAAACCAACAGTTGTCATTGTGACAACAGAAAAATAAAAAGCATCCAAAAAAGTAACAAAAACTTTTGGATTCACGGGATGCTCTACTTGATAAATTAATCCAGAATATACAAAAATAATGGCAAATAGAGTAAATAAGATACGTATAAAAATAACTCCGTCTTCGGTATCAATTCCCCATAAAAATTTCTTATCTATAAATCTAATTAATCTTAAAATGCGAAACCACCTCAGCAGGCGGATAAAGCGAATATCGACTGTTCCTATAAAAAATGGCAAGATAGCCATTAAGTCAATAATTGCATAGGGACTAAAAATATACTGAATCTTATTTTCCGCACTCCAAAGACGGAGTAGGTATTCTAGTGCAAAAACTAACAAGATTATTGTATCTATTGCATCTAGCTTTATTCGGATAAACTCAGGAAGATTATATGTTTCCGCTACAAAAATTCCTGAAGATAGTAGCACCAGTCCGGCAATAGTTAGATTAACAGCTTTCCCAATTGGTGTGTCCAAGTCTTTTAAGTAAAATGCTGTCTTTTCTCTAGTCATTAACATAATTTACAGCGATCGCATTTCAAAAATGATGAAATATGATATATTCTTGAGGCTTTTGATTTCCAATTCTAGTGTAAATTATGAACCAAGAAGATTTTATGCGTTTGGCGCTGGATGAAGCTAAAAAAGGCGATGCATCTTATGGCGCTATCATTGTGAAAGACGGTGAAGTGGTTGCTGTGGCTCATAATACTGTAAGGCAAGATTGCGATCCATCTGCCCATGCAGAAATCAATGCTATACGACAATTAACTGCTAAACTCAAAAATCCTTCTTTAGAAGGTTATACCATATATACAACTGGGGAACCTTGTCCAATGTGTGCAACCGCTTGTGTTTGGGCAGGTGTCTCAGAAATTATCTGTAGTGTTTCTATTGAAGATTTAATTTCATTGAATCAATCTCAGATTAACATATCTTGTGAAGAAGTCATTGGTAAGAGTTTTAGAGAAATTAAGGTAACAAAAGGTATTTTAAGGGATGAGTGTATGAGATTATTTAGTTAGTTATTGGTTGAGATAGGGTAAAAAAGAATTGGCAAAGATTGCCGCTTGGGTGCGATCTCGTAAATTTAATCTGTTCAAAATATTGGTTACGTGATTTTTAACAGTTCCTTCCGAGATATAAAGTTCTTGAGCGATCTCTCGGTTACTAGCACCAGTGGCAATTAATCGCAAAACCTCCTTTTCTCTAGGAGTGAGTTCAGCCAAGCTTGATGGAGGTGGTTGAGTAGGGGCTGCAGTTGGAAATTGAGTGAGAAGTTTTCTGACTATTCCCGGTCCTAGTTGAGTATAACCTTTGTGAACAGCACGAATTGCAAAAGCCAGTTCTTCAGAGGGTGTATCTTTCAGTAAATAACCAGTTGCGCCACTGTGCAATGCTGCTTTCACGTATTCATCATCATCAAATGTTGTCAGCACTAAAACTTTAATGTCGGGAAAGCACTTTTGAATTTCTTGTGTAGCTGCCACTCCATCCATAATAGGCATTCTAATATCCATTAATACCACATCTGGTTGTAAATGCTCGATGAAGTGAATTGCCATTTCACCATTTTCTGCCTCTCCCACAATTTCTAAATCGGCTTCTAGTTCCAATAATGCTCTTAACCCTTGACGAATTAGGTTCTGATCGTCTACCAAAAAAACTTTAATCATAGGAATCATTCGTTTTTGGATAAGTGAGTGAAGAAAGGGAAAAGGGAATAGTCACTGTAACTGTGCAGCCAGAACCAGGGGCAGCTTGAATATGGAAATGACCTCCTAATGCCAAAGTGCGATCGCGCATACTTTTGAGTCCAAATCCAGTGGTGTTTTGCGTCACATCAAACCCCACACCATTGTCTTGAATACTTAGCTGTAGACCAGTTGTGCTTGTCATTAGTTCCAATTTTACTTTTGTTGCTTGTGCATGTTTGCAAATATTTGTCAATGACTCTTGAATAATGCGGTAGACAGAGGTACTCATTTCCGTAGGGACAGGATAAGCCAGATGAATTTGACAAATTGGTGTGATACCAGTGGAACGCTGAACATTGTCTGCGAGTCCTGAGATTGCCTGTTCTAAAGATTGTCCTTGCAGAGGGTGAGAACGCATGGTAGAAACTGAGTGACGCACATCTTGTAGAGCTCTACTGCCTAACTCCTTTGCCCTTGCCAAAAAAGCCTGTGCCTTTTCTGGGTTGGATTGCCAAAGCTTTAAAGCAGTTTCTAATTGCAAATTCAATGCTGTTAGAGAATGACCCAAAGAATCGTGTATTTCACGGGCGATGCGATTGCGTTCTTCCAGTGTTGCTTGATTCTCAATTTGCAGAGCATATTGACGGAGTTTTTCATTAGCGATCGCTAATTTTTCTCGACTCTGCCTTTCAGATAATATAACATTCATCAATAGCAGAACAAATACTAAAGCTAATCCGAATACCAGCACAAAACTTAAAGTAAAAAACCAGAACCGCTCTTGTCCTAAAGGTGAAAAAGGGATGCGATTAAACCGACGTTTAAATGTCAGTAAAAATAGAATAAATGATAAACATGTTACTAACAAACGACCGGGCAACTGAAAAATTAAGCAACTGCGAGTCACTAAAATTATGTAAGGAAAGGGAAAAAGACGAGCTGTTCTCCCTCCAAAAAAACCAATAATTAAAATCAATAATATTTCTACACAAGTGTAAAATATTTTCGTTATATTATTACCAGTAGGTAAACGTAAGCCCATTAAGCCAAAAACAATCAAACTAGAAATAGTCAGTTCTGGAACTCTAACATGACGATATGATGGAAATGGTATAACTGCTGCTAAAATTGCGAATCCCAGCAAGATCCATTCCAAATAAAGCAAAAATCGAAATGGGTGATTTTTGAATTGAATGGGGCGTCTCATATTATTTGAGATTTTGAACTATGGGTTGACTGTTAACTGTTGAGTGTCATTCAAATTAAAAGGATGTGGTTTGGCAATACCGTAGCCCTGTGCATAGTCCACCCCAATTGCTTTGAGTTTTGTGAGAATGTCTTCATTTTCGACGAATTCAGCAATAGTTTGAATACCCATAACATGTCCAATTTGGTTGATGGCTTCTACCATTACCGTATCAATGGGTTCCTCAACAATATTCTTGATAAAACTTCCATCTATTTTCAGGAAATCTACTGGTAAATTTTTGAGATAGCAAAAGGAGGACATACCGCTGCCAAAATCATCTAAAGCAAAGCGGCAACCAATCTCTCTTAAGGAACCAATAAAACCTGCTGCTTTTGTCAAATTAGCAATGGCAACAGTTTCAGTAATTTCAAAACAAATGATTTGTGGTGGAATCTGGTGTAATAACAATTGCTCTCGCACAAAGCCCAGAAATTGTTCGTCATTGATACTGGCACCAGAAAGGTTAATGGCATACAAACAGCCATAATTGTTTTCCTGCTTCATGCTGCTAGTCCATATGTCTTTTTTACGCTCTTTTAGGCTAGCAAAAAGCGTGCGGATAACCCAGCGATCGATAGCTGGCATGAGATTATAACGTTCAGCTGCTGGAATAAACGTCATTGGTAATACTAACTCGCCCTTCTCATCAATTAGGCGCAGTAGAACTTCATAATGTTCTTCTCCTGATTTCGTGAGGTTCGTGGGAACAATCTTTTGGTAATAAAGGCAAAAACGATTATCTTCCAGAGCTTGACTAATCTTGACTCCCCATTGCATTTCACCTTGTGTTTTTATCAAGTCACTATCATCAGCTTGATAGAGATGGACACGATTTCGTCCTCTATGTTTAGCTGTGTAGCAAGCTGCATCAGCCGCGCTAAGTACGCTATTCATACTTTGACTGTCTGCATCGATCGGCACTAATCCGATGCTTACTCCAATGTTAAACGTTTTGTCTTGCCAAACAAAACGAAATTCCTGAATACGTTGTAATATTGTATTGGCAATTCGCAAAGCAGGGTCTAAAGGGCAAGCTTCTAGCAAAATGGCGAATTCATCTCCTCCCAAACGTGCTAAAGTATCTGAGGAGCGTACTTGATTTTGTAATAGTGCAGTCACTTGACGCAAAAGTTCATCACCAGCAAAATGACCGCAGGTATCGTTAACAATCTTAAATCTGTCTAAATCTAAGTAACATAGAGCATGTTGTAAATTTTGTACTTTGGCATTGTTAAAGGCTATTTCCAAACGGCGCTCAAATTCCCGTCGATTGGACAATCCAGTTAAAGGGTCGTGAGTTGCTTGCCAAGAAAGTTGCCGTGCCATACTACGTGTTTGGGAAACGTCCTGAAACACCATAACTGCACCGATGATTTCTCCATTGCGATCGCGGATTGGTGCAGCAGAATCGTCAATTGGGATCTCAGAGCCATTACGGGTTATGAGAACACTGTTTTTGGCAAGACCCACACTACATCCAGAACGCAAAGCTTTTTCTAGGGGATTTTCTACAGTTTCTCTGGTCGTTTCGTCGATCGCCGTCAAGACTTCTACCAATGGTTTTCCTTGGGCATCTACCAGATTCCACCCAGTCAGTTGTTCTGCAACCGGATTCATATACTTTATTTTACCTGCAGCATCGGTTGTGATGACACCATCCCCAATAGATTGCAGTGTGACTTGAGCTAATTCCTTTTCTTCATACAGTTCTTGTTCCAAGCGTTTGCGCTCGGTGATGTCCCGACCAATATAAACAAAATGTTCTATTCCCTCTATCTTAGTTTGAACCATAGAAAAGGAAATAATCAGCTTTTTTGCTGTTTTGCTATGACAAATCACCTCTCGTTCCTTTAATAAATCATTTTTATCTGAAGAATCAACAAGAGGGTTTCTCAACTCAAAATTTTTATCGTTAATGATTGTTGAAATTGGCTGAAGCAGCAAATCTTCTTTGCTATATTCAAAGATGTCAAGTGCTGCTTTGTTTGCTGTAACAATATGTCCTGCTTCAGTTGTCACTAGTAAGACATCATTTATAGACGTAATTAATTTATCGATATAATTAAAAGCAGCGGACAAGGCATTTAACACGGAATTCAATAACAGACTGTCTTCATGATTTTTTTGAATTACTTTTTGTTCAAATACCATTTGATCTGTGACATCTTGTATCTCAACAATAAAAGAATTGTCAATGAATTTGATAAATAAATCTATATAAAAGGAAGAATAAATATCCTGAAAACGAGAGATTCCTTTTAATTCCAAGCTCTCCTGATTTCCTTGAGAAATCTCTATCAAATCATTTTCATACCCTATCAATTCAGGAAAGCCCTCTCGAATATCTTTTCCTAGGACAACTTTCTTAGAACATTCAGCAAATCTTTGAGCACCTAGAGAAGCCTCTAGTATAATAAACTGATGGGATACTACCAAATATTCTGTACTACGTGAAGATAAGATTTTTTTTAGGATGTTTTCCATAATTTTTTATTGAAATATTTTTGATATCACTTGTTTACTTAAGTAGGAAGTCGGGAATAAATAGAACTATATTACAAAAATTAAATACCTTGAAAAGTCTTAACAATGACAGACAACAAACAACATAGTTACATTTTATTTGACCTATTTACTTATAACCTATTTAAAGCAGAAATTGATTGAGTAAAGGTATTCTCTTCTTGGCTTCAGTAAAACCACGGAAAAGAATTTATTAAAAAATAAAAAACTGAGAATTTACGGATTGACAAAAAATCAAGTATGCATATTATTCCCAATTGATAAAATTTGTATAGCTACTGTAAAGTCCCTGTTTTGAGAAAGTCAAAATAAAGAAAGTTTGGAGCGAGCGAAAACAGAGGGTTTATGACTAAAGTCATGGCTGTAGTCATGACTTTCTCCTCATGTGACCTTTATAAGTAAGACTTTAAGCTAGTAAAAATAGGTAAGAGCAACCCAGGAGACAACCCATAAATGCAACTTAAGAACTTATCACTCGTAGTAGGAGCGCTCGCTCTCAGTTTAACTGCAACCTCTATCGCAGTAAATGCAGAAATGACCACATCTTCACCCTTCCTTGTTGCTCAAAAACAATTTGGAGAGAGGGGTCCTTGGAAAAGATTGGGGCTAACGGATGCACAAAAATCCCAGCTGAGTGAGATTCGTCGCGGCACCCGTGAGGAAATTGACAGGATTCTCACCGAAGAACAGAGAGAACAATTAAAGACCGCCATGCAAAACCAAAACCGTCAAGGTGGTTGGAAGCGTGCAATATCTTCTTTAAATCTTTCCGAGCAACAGAAAACCCAACTGCGCGAAATTATGCGATCGCAGAAAACCAAAATGGAAGCAGTTCTAACAGAAGAACAGAAGGCACAACTTCAGAAATATCGGGACGAGATGCGTGCCCGTCGCCAATTAAACCAGTAGTCATTTTTTTTACAGAAGGCAAGTGGTTGGGGAAAAAGCAGATTTTACCAGTCTGACCCTGACTGCTTCCTTTTCCCTTCTCTCCCCTCCCCCTGTATTTTGCTACAGGCTGAAATCAGCTAAGATAGCAAAGCACACGTGAACTGTAACAAAATAGGGAAACGCCGGTGCAAATCCGGGGCTGTGCCGCAGCTGTAAACGATCTGTCCAGTGTCCAATGTCATTCGTACAAAATCCAAAGCTAATGACTAATGACTGGTGACTCATCGTCAGCCAGAACGCCTAAGAGTTACTTGCTCACTTATTTTCCCGCGTTGCACGGGAAGGGAGCTTTAGAATCAGGATGCCTATTATTAACACGCCAGATTACTCTCATTTGGAATTTTCAACTGACCTAAGTGTGGAGTTGCCAACCCTGCCAATACAACGCCCTTTATTAATGGTTGGTCATGGCACTAGAGATGAAGAAGGAAGGCAAGCTTTATTAGATTTTGCGGTTGCTTACCAAGCTTTGGATCGGTCGCGTCCAGTTTTGCCGTGTTTTTTAGAATTGACGACTCCTTCAATTCAGGAAGGGATAGACCAATGTGTAGCGCAAGGTTACACCGAGCTAACGGTGCTACCAATACTGCTGTTTGCTGCACGACATAATAAATTTGATGTCACAAATGAGCTAGACCGTGCCAAGTCTCGCTATCCCCAGTTGAAGTTTCACTATGGGCGTCATTTTGGGATTACACCGAAAATTATAGAACTATGGCGATCGCGTCTTGAGGAACTCGACAAGCCCGAAAATAACCCCCAACAAATCTCTCGTGCTGACACCGTTTTATTATTTGTTGGTCGTGGTTCGAGTGACCCCGATGCCAACGGGGATGTTCACAAATTAGCCCGCATTCTTTGGGAAGGAAGCGGCTACTCTACTGTTGAAACCTGCTTTATCGGCATCACTCATCCCAGGTTAGAAGAGGGCTTCCGCCGCGCTCAACTTTACCAACCCAAACGCATCATCGTTTTGCCATATTTTCTGTTTACTGGGGCTTTAGTGAAAAAGATTTTTAACATCACTGCCCAACAGCAGGAGCAAAACCCGAATATTTCCATAACCTGTCTGTCGGAAATAGGTTTGCATCCAGTGCTTTTTTCTGTACTGCGAGACAGAGAAATTGAAACTCAACTAGGACAAGTTCAAATGAATTGTGAGATGTGCAAATTCCGTCTCTCTGCTTTAGCAAGCGACTGGGGACACGGACATTCCCACGAGCACCATCACCATCACCACCATCACCATCACCACGACCATTCCCATCCTCATCCTCCCGTAGATCCCTACGCAGACATTGACAAGTACCACCAAAAGATTTGGCAAGCTCCCTAGTACAGAAAGGCGCTCAGTATGAAGGATAAAGGATGAAATTAAAAGGCTGATATCGAAAATTGTAGGTTGAAAAGCCTATGATTTCGTAGGGTGGGCACTGCCCACCAGCAATTTCAAATCTAAAATCCGAACTTCCACAATTATGTCCAAAGAATTTGCCATCGGTAGTAAAGTGCGCGTTGTAGCACTACCATCCTATGTAAAAACTGCCGAACCCATGCCCATGCTGCGCCCTCCTGATGTAATTCACATTGGAGAAGAGGGTATAGTTCTAGATCGGCGTCCCGGTGGCTACTGGGGTATTCGCTTTGCGAAGGGAGCTTTTCTCCTTGACAGTCAGTATATTGAAAGCGTGGAAACAATTTCCAAATCTCAAGAATCTGAGAACAGCAACCAAGAATTGTAAACTTATCTTAAGTTGTGTTTCTGGTTTGCATGATAATGATTTCCCGCCGCAATTTTTTAAGCATATTACTTGCGATCGGTTTTGCCGTCATCAGTTGGTTGAATTTTGCCCCAGCTGCTTCTGCAATTGGTGGCAAACTTCCAGCGATCGATCGACCTGCACCAGACTTTACATTGCCAACTAACACGGGTGATGGCAAACTTTCCCTATCTGACTTAAGGGGTAAATGGGTAGTCCTCTATTTCTATCCCAAAGACTTTACTCCGGGCTGCACTCTGGAAGCCCGTCGTTTTCAGCAGGATTTGCCCAAATATTTAGAGAGAAACGCTCAAATTATTGGTGTGAGCGCTGATGATGTCAATTCTCATGCTGAATTTTGTGATTCAGAAGGGCTCAAATTTCCCCTGTTAGCCGATACTACAGGGACAGTGAGCAAAGCCTACGGTTCTTGGATGAGCTTTGTATCTGTGCGCCATAGCTTTATCATCGATCCAAACGGGATTCTGCGCGAAACTTTTGTGAAAGTCAATCCAGCTATCCATAGTAAAGAGGTTCTCACCCGACTTGAAGAGTTGCAAAAAGCAGCAGCATAAGGGATCGTCCTTTGTCCTTTGTCATTGGTCATTTGTCCTTTGTCCTTTGTCCTTTGTTGGGCGCAAATGACTAATGACTAATGACTAATGACTAATGACGCTGATTACAATAGAGTTACGAGGCAAAATTTATTCATTTGCCCCAACTCCCGCTAGCTGCTCAAAAAGCTTCATGGATTTTGAACCTCAAACCCGCGTCCAAACTGCTTCAGAAAATGTAAGGTTTGCCGAACCAACTGTCACCCGCAAGCCACTAGAATTGCTGAGAGATACAGAGGCATTGTTGCGCCGTCCTGCAGTAGCAAGCCTCGTGCCAATTTTACCGCCAAAACTGGCAAGGAATGTGGAAACGGCTTCATCGGTTGCGGAAGAGTCCTTAAGGGAACTGGCAGAAATTGACCTAGCGACAATCAGCGATGTGGAACTGCAAACGCCGCGCATTCGAGTTGCTCTCAGCTTTGTTGGGTTTGGGGCGCTGATGATAGTTGTGCTGCTCCTTTACTTAGATACGCTGCATCCTGAATTAAACACGGTTCAGCAGATCGCAAAGTATTGGTATCAGTATGTTTGGTTTGTCTGCTTGGGTGTAGCGGGAATGTTTATTCTTGGTCGAGAGGCAATGCGTCCTGCATATGGAGAGCACAATTCACGCCGACCAATAGACCCATCCAAAAGATGAATTGTAAAATTGCAGCCATTACTTTAATGCAATCTACGCTTCCACACGCTAAACGTCAAAAATTTCTGTAATGTTCGCAACAAGCTGCTATCTTATCGGCAGGGAATGATGGCTGTGATGCTTATCCAGCAACCACTTGAGCTTTTTCGTCGCCCCTCAAGTGGTATTTTTTAGTTTTGGTATTACTGTAACAGCCATCATTCCCCATACAACACCAAAAGTAAATTTTGTTGCTCGTTTAATATCAAACTGTGCAGATTTTAGGAAACTGTGAAATTCGCATTCAGTATAACACTGCTGATAAGCAGGATCGACCAACTGTAATATAAAATCACAAATACGGCACAATAGATAATCTTTGCACCAATCCAGAATAATTACTGTACCGTCAGGCTTCAATACACGTTTTATCTCTACTAATGCTGCTAGAGGGTTGTCAAAATAATGAAAAGCATTGGCAGATACAACTACATCAAAACTATTATTTTCAAATGGCAAGGCTGAGACGCTAGCAGTGTGAAATGAGACATGAGGATACTCTTTAAGTTTTTGTTGAGCAATTTGTAGCATCTTTTCTGAGATGTCTACTCCAGTGATATGCTGCATTGGATTCTCGGTTAATAATAACTGTTCAAATTCACCTGTTCCACAGGCAACATCCAATACAGTTGTTGCTGGAGATATCTGTGCCCAGTTTTTCAGAAATAACAGCGTATTTGCAATATAATTATGCCAGCGTTGGTCATATATTGCTGCTAGCTTGTCATACTGCTGACGAACTTTGGCTTCAACCATAGTGAATATATAGAAATCTTCATTAGCTTCATGACTAACACAGTTTGTACTGTCAAAACCTGCAAGATGGGCTCAAAAGTCTTAATTTTGTCTTGTAAATAACGGTTTTTTAACTTTACATTTTTTCTTACCGACCTACTTAGATCTAAGTTAGCGATTCATCATTCATAATGACCAGCCAAGGGCAGTAGCAACCTGTCCGGCTAGTTCCAAAGGATTAAAAGGTTTGGCGATCGCAGTCTTGATACCCATTTGAGCATAGCGGCGACGGTCTGAAGCCTGTATTTTTGCCGTTAACAGGATGACAGGTATGGTTTGTGTTGCGGGATTCTCCTGTAGTTTTTCAAAGGTTGTTGGTCCATCCATATCTGGCATCATAACATCCAGTAAGATAGCATCTGGCTGGAAAGCAACTGCTTTACTAATACCTTCCTTGCCAGAACTTGCCGTTAGGACTTCCCATCCAGCTACTGTTTCTAAACAAATCTTGGTAACTTCTTGGATGTACTCTTCGTTGTCAACCACCAAAATTCGCCTGTTTGCCATTACTTCCTTCCTGCCCTGCACTCATAGTAATTTGATGAAGTAAATCCATCACCCTCTGCTCAAACTCTAGCGCTGTCACCTGCCCTTTTTTCAGAATTTCAGTATGCCCTAAATTGAGACGCTGCCTTTCAGACTCATTAAGTTCTTTTGCTGAATATACCATTAAAGGGATTTTATAAAGACGGCTGTGTTGTTTCAACCAATCTACAACAGTAAACCCATCGCCCTCAGGTAGAACTAAGTCCAGGATGAGCAAGTCGGGATTCACGTCTTGACTCAAATGAATTGCCTCTTTTCCTGTTTTCGCTAGGAAAGTTTCGATGTTATGCTGCTCAAATAAAGTGATGAGCACTTCTGCTAAATTGCTGTCGTCTTCAACCAGCAAAACGCGGACTCGTTTTGAGGTTTGGATGAGTGCTTGCCTGAGAGATTCAAAAAGCGAACTTTCCTGTAACGGTTTGCTCACCCAATCCACAAAATCTGTACTTGGTTTGCGTTTATTTGTGGGTGTACAGACACTGCAAATGATAATGGGAATATCTTGAGTATCGGGTCGTTCCTTCAATGCTGCAATTACTTCCCAACCATTCATCCCAGACATGAGCAAATCCAGCAAAATCACATCTGGATGTTCTGCACATGCAGTTTCGATCGCTGCTTCTCCACTATCGACGGTAATAACACGATAACGTCGGCTTTCTAGAAGATTTTGAATTTGGGTGCGTATTTCAGCCTCGTCATCGCACACCAGCACCAAGGGGCGATAGGAAGATGGGGGCATGGGGGCATGGCAGGATGAGTGTATGGGGAGAGTAAAGTAAAAAGTGCTACCCTTATCCATGACGCTTTCAACCCAGATACGCCCGTTGTGCTGCTGCACTATGCTACGACAAATTGCCAAACCCAACCCAGTGCCCTCATGGTTGCGAGAATCTGAAGAGTCCACTTGTTGAAAGCGCTCAAAAATACTCTCAAGTTTATCAGCTGGAATACCGCGTCCTGTATCGCGAACCGTAAACAGGATAGAGGAAGTAGGAGAAGATGTTTTCCCATTCTCTATTCCCAATTCCCCATCCTTTGCTTCAGCACTCAACCAGACGGTAGAATCACGAGAAGAAAATTTAATGGCATTACTGAGGAGGTTTGTTAAGGTTTGGACAATCCGATCCGGGTCTGCCCATACATCCTGAGATATGCTAGAAATTGACAGAGTCACTCCGGCTTTGTCAGCAAGCGGTTGCATAACGTTCACTGCTTCTTCGATCAGTTCAGCAACGTTGCAGGTTTGTTTCTCCATCTTCACTTTGCCGGATTCAATCCGCTCAATATCAAGAACGTCATTGATTAACCTTACCAAGCGTTCGGTACTGTCAACCGCAATTTGCAGCAAGCGTTTTCCTTGTTCTGACTCGGGGTTAATCAGATGACTTGCCAGCATTCCTAAAGAACCATGAATTGAAGTCAGGGGCGTGCGGAGTTCGTGGCTGACGACAGAGACAAATTCGTCTTTCATCCTTTCCACTTGCTTGCGATCGCTAATGTCTTGTAAGTAAACGGTATATACTATCTCATCTCCCAGCCTTAACTTAGAGATAGAAGCTTCTGCAGGAAATTCCTTACCATCTTTGCGACGACCGTAAATTTCGCGGCGTTCTCCCATTCTGCGAGCCACTTTCGCCGATCTACCAAAATCACTGACATAATGACGGTGGGCTTCAGTGTATCGGTTTGGCAAAAGTATGTCCAAAGGCTGCCCTAAAACTTCTGCTGCAGAATAGCCAAAAATTTTCTCGGCTCCTTGGTTAAACAAAGTCACGGATTGATTACCATCAATACAGATAATGGCATCATCTGCAATAGACACAATACCAGCAAACCGAGCTTGAGAGTTTCGCAGTTCTTCCTGTGCTCGCTGACGCTCATTGAGTTCCGATTGGAGTTGTTCGTTTGCTTGAATCAGTTCAGCAGTACGCTCTGCAACTCTCAATTCCAATTCATCCTTAGCTTTGCGTAAAACCTGCTCTGTATTTTGCTTTTCAACTGCTGCAGACAACACATTGGCTACAGATTGTACAAAATGAATATCATCTTGAGTGAATGTCTGTTTTTTGACAGTGTATGCTCCTAAAACACCGTAATAACCATTAGGTTTGGCAATTGGGACACTCAAACCACTAATGACCCCATGTTCTTGTAGTAGAAAAGAACTCTTAAAGCGGGTTTCTGTTTGTAAATCTTCGATAATGACTGGTTCTTGAACTCGCATGGTGTAACCAGCCTCGGAATTTTCGAGGTTGATAATAGCCTGAGACACAAGCTCTTGATTCCAACCCACAGCCCCACGCAATACCATTGCATTTCCCTCGGGAAGGAGTTCCAATATTTTGCAGTATTCCACTTCCAAATTTTGGGCGATCGAGGTAACTGCTTGTTTCATTAAATGAGAAATGTCTGTGCCAGACAAAGCCGATTGACCTAACTGAGCAACTGTTGCTTGTTGTTGCATGCGAGATTGTAAAGTCCTTGCAGCCGTACCATTGTGACTGGCAGTTTTGCTAACTTGAGTTTGTTCGATCCGCTGCCGCAATTTTCTTTTTTCCAAGCGATTGATGATGCGAGTCACGAGTTCCGGACCAACAATCGGCTTACTGACGAAATCATCCGCACCTACAGAAAAGACTTGGTTAACAATATTGGCATCGTTATGAACTGTGAGAAATAAAATCGGTAAATCGCTCCAACGGGGATCGTTACGTACAACTTTGCAAATTTCAATACCATTAATCTCAGGAATTTCTACATCTAGTATCAGTAAGTCTGGCTGGACTGCTTCTAAAGTTTTCCAGAAGCGCTGTGGATCTTCGAGGTTGGTCACCTTGATTCCCCAAGGGGTAAGCAAGTGTTCCAAGACTGCTCCTATCTTTGGATCGTCATCAACAGATAAAATATGAGCCTCTACATGGGTAGCATCCTGCAAAACTTGTTTGACTGCCTCCAGCACTCTTGCCATAGGCTGGGGCTTTTGTAAAAAGAAGTGCCCCCCACTGCGAGCAACCTGCAATCGATTGGTAAAATCACTTTTTTCAGTAAAAACAATCGCTGGTATGGGAGGTTTGTGTTGGTTCAATTCCGCTAATAAGCTAAAGCTCTCTTCATAGCTTGGAAAAACATCGGGATCGATGAGCACAACACTGGGATTTTTATGATAGAGCAGATCTCTTGCTGCTTCCATGCTTGTAACAATTTTAACTTTCAATTCCCAGTGAGCGGCTTCTTGTTCGATTTGTTCAGCTAAAGTCTGCTGATGCGGGCTTTCTTGTCGGTAAGCATCGCCATCAACCACGAGTAGCAAAGGCTTTTCATCTATAACTTGTGATTGTGATGAAGACAAAGTTTCATGATGGTTTTGTTCAATTTCTTGACGCAATTGCTCAACTAAAATGCGAAACTCATTTGTTTCATCTACGGTTAATGATTTACTTGCCTTCAGCAGACGCTCAATTTGTCTTGCTAACTGGGAACCAAGAGAAAAGCCAAAGGTACCCAAAGATCCAGCTAGTGTATGGGCTTCTTTTTGAGCTTCTTTCCGTAATTTTTGACTCAATGTTTTTTGAGTTGCAGCAACAGCAGCTTCCTCCAGCAAAGCTACTTGTTCATCAACTCTTCCTTTGAATCGATTCCAAACCGCAGCAACTCCAAGTAGTATCCGTTGTTGACTTTCCTTCTCTGCAGGTGAAGGAGACAAGGTAGAATTGCTAGGATTTTCTCTCTTGTTGCGCCCCTCTTCCTTGTCTTCCCCGTCTCCCTTGTTCCTCCCCTCCTTCACTTCTACCTGGGGTTTAAGGCGGTAACCAATGCCATAGACTGTTTCTATTAAATCCCCAGGAGCACCCACAGCTTTTACTTTCTGCCGTAAGCCTTTAATATGGGTGCGAACAGCTTCTTCACCGGGAGTATCTTCATAAGACCAAAGATGTTCCAA